>CAYHNK010000276.1:0-6549 GCA_964357695.1 uncultured Bdellovibrionales bacterium
AAGTAGACCAAGCTAGACCTATTTTACCACGCTCCGCTTTCCGCGGCGCGCCGCATTATGCGACTGCCTTCTCTACCGCCGGAGCTGCCGCCTCTGGGGCTGCTACATCCTTTGGAGCGTCTGCCTTCACTTCTGCCGCCTTTTCCTGTGGCAAGACCTTGTCGCCGTAGAGAGTGTTCTCTCGGGCAGTCTTGATAAGGAGGTAGCGGAGGACCTTTTCGTTGGCATCCATCGCCTTCTTGATCTCGAGAGCCGCTTCTGGAGCCGCCTCGAACTTTATCCAGCCGAAATACGCCGTGTCGTACTCGTCACCTTCGATGACGAAGAAGTCGCCCCCGCCCACGCGAAACGAGTCGGTGTAGCCTACGAGCGCGCCGCCGACGAGAAATGATGGGTCGCGCCCGGTGGCGACGAGCACGTGCGCGGCGAGCGCCGTCGTCGTCGTCTTGCCGTGCGTGCCCGCAATCACGACGCTGTGCTTGTCACGAATACCAAAGCGCGCAATGGCCTCCGGCATCGAAACGGAAGCAAGACCTCGCTCACGCGCCGCCACCGCTTCCGGGTTGTCTCGTCGGATGACGTTGCCGACCACCACGAGATCGGGGGCGCGATCCAGGTGCGTCGGATCGTAGCCCTCGAGCGGCTCGATGCCCCACTCGCGCAGCTTCTCGCTCATCGGCGGATAGACTGACGCGTCGGCGCCACGCACATGGTGCCCCAGTCGTTTGAGCATACCGGCGAGCGCGCCCATGCCGGTGCCGCAGATGCCGATAAGATAGATATCGAGAGGCTTGTCACTCACTTTCGCGGTCCTCGCAGGGGGTTATGCAGCGGCACGGTGGTGCCACTGGCAATGGGTCCGTCGTAAAAGGCGCGGGCCCCGGTGGGCCTTGTCGCGTCGCGCGGGCGCGACTCGCCGTGCTTGGCGATAAAATCAAAGACGCGCGGCAAGAGCTTTCCCATGGCCTCCTCTTTGCCATCCGGCGTGGGGTGGGCAGCGTTGAGAAGTAGCACACCGATGGCATCGGTCGCGAGATCGACCCACACGGCGCCGCTCGTCGGGCTCGTAAAGCCCACCGAGCCGCTCGAGAAGCGCTTACCCACCGTCGGCGCGATGGCCGAGGGCGTGTCCCAAACGAGGGCGCGTGTCGTGTCACGCAGGCGTTTTGAGCGGGTCCAAAAGCGCCGCACTGTGCCGCCCAAAAAAAAGCGACCCTCGCCGCGAAAGCTCGCCCACAGCGTTTGCGTGAGGCGCCAAACCGCTTCGGCCGTGCCAAAGAGGCCCGCATGCCCGGCCACGCCGCCGATGGCCCACGCGTTGGCGTCGCGCACCTCCCCTTGGAGAAGGCGCTCACGCCAAGCACACTCCTCGGTCGCAGCAAAGACGCGGCGTGCCAGACGCGCGCGTCGCTTCGGGTCGTCGTGGCGCACAAAGAAGAGGTCGTCTGCAATGCCGAGGGGTCGGTAGACTTCGCGCTCGAGAAACACGTCGAGCGGCTGCCCAATGAGCGCCTCGATGATAAAACCCAACGCGAGCAGACCGACGTCGGACTCCTGCACACGCTGTCCCGGCTCGTACTCGAGCCGTGTGTCGCCGAGCAGCGCTCGCATGGCGCCCGCCGCCTTCGCCGTGCCGAAGGTGCGCTGCGCCTCAGGCAGCGCTTGCTCTGCCTCGCGCAAGTCCTGCCAGTAGCTGCGCGTGGTCGGCAAGCCGCTCGTGTGATCGAGCAACATGTCGAGCGTCACCGCGGCAAAGCGCGCGTCTTTGAGCTCGGGGATGGTCTTGCTGAGACTGGCGTTCAAATCGAGGCGGTTGCGGGCGACGAGCATCAGCGTCGCCAAACCGACTCCGAAGGGTTGCGTGAGGGTGCCCAGATCGAAAAGCGTGTCATGCCCCAAGCGTCGCAGCGGCGGCGGTGTCGTCGGACTGCCGTAGACTGCGCGGTGGAACACCTGGTCGCCAATCGACGCCACACACGCCGCAGCGGAGCAGGTCTGCTCGAAGATCGCCGTCTGGATGACCCGATCGATGTCGGGCACGCTCACATCGGGCAGCGCGGTGGCGGGCGTCTTCTCGGCCATCGATGCATCCTATGCAAAGTGGTCACCAGAAGGCCAGCGACGCAGTGGACACTCGCCACACCAACGACATAGAGCAGCGTGGCGATGGACGCCCACGCCACCGATACCGCCCCGGCCGGCCTTGAATTTCGGCCCGTCGAGCTCGCGCAAGCGGTCCGCGACGCGGCGCGCAAGCTCGGCCTCGAGCACGTGGCCTTCGCACCGGTCGATGCCAGCGACCCAGATCGGAAGGCGCTCGCACGCTGGCTTGCCGCAAAGTACCACGGCGAGATGCGCTTTCTCGAAGGTCCGGCGCGAGACGCACCTCGCGAGCTCTTTCCTGCGGCGCGTTCCATCATCGTCGTCGCGTGGCCGTACACGCGACGCCCGCCGGCCTCTCTGCCTGCGCCCGCTGATGCCACCGTCGCCGCCTACGCGCTCGGCGCTGACTACCACACGGCGCTCTGGGACAGGCTCGAAGGGCTCGAGGCAACCATCGCCGCACTCGTTGGGCGCCCATTGACCTCGCGCATCTGCGTCGACTCGTCGCCGCTACTCGAGCGCGCGCTCGCGGCGCAGGCGGGACTCGGGTTTGTTGGCAAGTCGACGATGCTCATCGTCCCGGGCGTTGGCACCGACGTGCTCCTTGGCGAGCTGTTGCTCGATGTGGCGCTGCCCGTGGGAGTCCCCATGCCGGAGCGTTGCGGCGCGTGCGTCGCCTGCCTGGACGCTTGTCCCACGGGGGCCTTCGTAGCGCCGTACACGGTCGACGCCCGTCGTTGCATCTCGTATCTCACCATCGAGTACCGTGGGGTCATCCCCCTCGAGCTGCGCGCCCTCATCGGCACGCACCTGTTCGGCTGCGATATCTGCCAACGAGTCTGTCCGTTTAGCCACTCGCCGCAGCCGCGAACCGTCGCCCATGAGCTTGCAGCGCGCGCTGCGCTGGCATCACCGGACCCGGTGGCCTGGCTCGAGCTCACCTCGTCCGGCTACCGCAAGCTCACCCGCCACACGGCGCTGCGGCGTGCGAGCCGCGAGCAACTGCAACGCAACGCGGCCATCGTGCTGGGCAACCTCGCCAAGCCAGAGCACGTACCGGCACTCGTCAGCAGCCTGCGGTCGAACCACAGCGCGCTCGGCCGCACTCACGTTGCCTGGGCACGCGGGCGGTTCGCCGGCGCCGTGGCGGAAGCCGACGCGGCGCTGCACGCTGCGGCGCGCGACGATGTGGATCCTGACGTACGTCGCGAAGCGCTGGCGGCGCTTGCTCAGTCGTCGAGCTCGATCACTACGGGCGCATGATCGGAGGGCTGCTGGCCCTTGCGCTCGTCACGATCGATGTAGCTCGTACGGCACCGGCGACTGATCGCCTCGGTGCCGAACAGGTGATCGATGAGCAGACCGTTGTTCTTGGGAAACGCCAGCATCCGGTAGTCCCACCACGAGTAGTGGCCGCCCGTATCGTGATGTTGGCGAAAGAGGTTGACGAGACCCCAATCGACGACCGTCTGGAGGGCGTCGCGCACTGCGTCGACGCACAAGACACTGCCGCGCCAGACGTCCGGCTGCGCCACGTCCTTATCGGTGGGGGCGACGTTGAAATCGCCGCACAAGAGCAGCGACTCGGCGGGCACGTGGTGTCGCTGCAAGTACGCCGACAGCCGCGATAGCCAGCGCAGCTTGTACTCATACTTGTCGGTACCCACCTCCGCGCCGTTCGGCACATAGGCGCAGACGACACGCAAGCCACCGACCGTCGCCGCAATGAGGCGTGCCTGCTCGTCCTCGGGTGCGCCATCGTCAAAGCCCCGACGCACGCTTTGGAGCTCGTGGCGCGCGATGATCGCGACGCCGTTGTAGGTCTTCTGGCCGAATGCTGCGGCATCGTAGCCGAGCGCTTGGATCTCCTCGCGCGGGAAGTCCGTAGTCTGCGCCTTGAGCTCTTGCAGACAAAGGACATCGGGACGGTGCCGCTCGAGCCAACGCACGAGCCGCTCCTTGCGCGCGCGCACGGAGTTGACATTCCAGGTGGCGATCTTCATCGCCCTAGCTTGTAGCGTGTTCGCCGCAAGGCCGCTACGGGGTTCTGTCGACACCACAGGCGCCGTGCTATAACGCGAACGATGGCCGATTCGACCCTTGCTGGCGGGGCGCCACCGAGCACGCGCCACACGCTGATCCTTGCCGACCGCGCGCAGATCCGCCTGCAACGCTGCAAGCTCATCCAGCTCACCGGCAGCCACAAGGGGCGCGAGTTCGAGCTCACGAGCGGCGAAGTGACCGTGGGCACCGCCGCCGACTGCGATCTGCCCATCGACAGCCCCAGCGTCTCACAGAGACATTTCGTCATCTACCGCGACCAGCACAGCTATCTCGTGCGCGATCTCGACAGCACCAACGGCACGTACGTCGACGACGCGCGCATCCGCGAAGCCTACTTGCGTCCGGGTGCGGTCATCCACGCCGGTGACATCTATTTCCGCTTCGATCCGGTCTACCAGAATGTCGAGCTCGTACCCTCGGAGGAGACGCACTTTGGCCGCCTTGTCGGCGAGAGTCTGCGCATGCGCGAAATCTTCGCGGTGCTTGCGACCGTGGCGCCGACCGAGGCCACCGTGCTCCTCGAGGGCGAAACGGGGACAGGTAAGGGAGCCGTCGCGCGGGCGCTGCACGAGGCGAGTCCCCGTCGCGCAGGACCGTTCGTGGTCCTCGATTGCGGCGCCATTGCCCCCACCCTGATCGAGAGTGAGCTCTTCGGGCACGAGCGTGGCGCGTTCACCGGCGCGGTGCAGCAGCGCCGTGGCGCTCTCGAGACGGCGAGCGGTGGCACATTGTTCATCGACGAGCTCGCAGCGCTCACGCTCGATCTGCAACCCAAGCTGCTGCGTGCGCTCGAGGAGCGTGAGTTCTCGCGCATCGGTGGCCCACGACCGCTCAAGGTTGACTGTCGCATCGTCGCATCGACGCAGGGTGACCTGTGGACGAGGGTGACCGAAGGGCGCTTTCGCGAGGACCTCTACTTCCGCCTGGCGGTGGTCACCATTCCGTTGCCACCCCTGCGCGAGCACAAGGACGACATCCCGGCTCTCGCCGATGGGTTTCTCGGCGAGCAACCGGGATCCCTCACCGGCTTCGACGCGCTGCGCGACGGGGTGCGTCAGCAGATGCTCGCACACGACTGGCCCGGCAACGTTCGTGAGCTGCGCAACGTCGTCGAGAGGATGCGGCTGATGCCGCAGGTCGATCCCTTCTCCGCGCCGCGACCGGGTGCCGAGCCGCTCCCTGTCGCCGCAGCGCCGGATGTGCCGACGATCGTGCCAACGATTCCAGTCGACTGCGACCTACCCTTCAAGGACGCAAAAGACGCCCTCGTGGCCACATTCGAGCGCGTCTATCTCCAGCGCCTGCTCGAGCGACACCCCGAAAACCTCGCCGCTGCCGCCCGCCAGGCAGACATCGACCGCAAATACCTCTACCGCTTGCTCGCCAAGCATGGCTTGGGATCGGGCAAAGACTAGTTTCGCGCGACGTTCGCGCCAGCGCTGTTGCATCAACCCGCACGCCCAGGTAACGTCGTTGCGCCATGTCGAGCCCGTCACCAGGCTTCCCGCGCTATATCGCCATTGAAGGGCCCATCGGCGTCGGCAAGACCAGCTTGACGCACCTGATGGCCAAGCGCGTGCACGCTCGGACCGTCCTCGAGGAATTCGATAACAATCCGTTCTTGCGTGAGTTCTACCGCGATCCCAAACGCGTCGCGTTCCAGACCCAAATCTACTTCCTGCTCGCCCGCTACAAGCAGCAGGAGGCCCTACGTCAGCAAGATCTATTCGCGCGCGGCGTGGTGAGCGACTACCTCTTCGCCAAAGACCGCATTTTCGCCTACCTGAACCTGCAGGAAGCGGAGCTACAGCTCTACGAGCGCATTTATGATCTGTTGCGCACGCACCTCGTGACCCCCGATCTCGTCATCTACTTGCAGGCGCGCCCTGAAGTCCTCATGAAGCGCTTGCGCAATCGCGGGCGCGACTACGAGGGTGGCATCGAGCTACAGTATCTCGAAGACTTGATGCGCTCGTACAACAAGTTCTTCTTTCACTACAACGAGTCGCCACTGCTCGTGGTCGAGACTTCCGAGATCGATTTTGTACATAACGCCAATGATTTCGAGGATCTTCTGAGCGCTGTTCGCGACACGCGCCACGGCACACAGCACTATGTGCCGCGCAGCGCTGCGGGCTGAGCCGCAGGCAGCGCGATCTTGAACGTCGTCCCCTCGCCGGGCATCGACTCGACATCGAGAGAGCCGTCGTGCGCGCGTACCAGGTTGGCGCTCACCCACAGCCCGAGGCCCGTCCCCTGGCCAGGAGGTTTGGTGGTAAAAAATGGCTCGAAGAGTCGGCCGCGCACCTCGGGCGGTAGCCCGGGGCCGCTGTCGCTCACGCGCACCACCGCGCGTGTACCATCCTCGCACGCCGTCGCCAG
>CAYHNK010000277.1:0-6522 GCA_964357695.1 uncultured Bdellovibrionales bacterium
ACACACTTCTTTGTCGAGTCGTTCACTGCCGCGCCGAGCTCGGGCCCCGGCATCACACTAGAAAACATGTGGGAATACGCCCGTTCGAAGACCAACGGCTACGCGGCGCGCCAGGGGCGAAGTCAGACGCCCGAGAAGATTGTGCTCACGCTCAAGGATCGCGCACCGCTTTACTTCAGCTTTCCTGGAGCGCGGCGCGCAACGCTCACCTTTGACGAGGATCTCGCTGGCGAGTTCGTCGTCCAGTATCTCAACATCGGGCTCAGCGAGCGCATCAGCAAGGTCGCCGGCTCCCCCCTCAGCGCCAAGCTCTTCGACGGAGAGATCGTCCTCAGCCGCGTCAACGAGCTGGCGCCCGAGCGCATCGAGAGCTGTCGCCTGTCCCTCGCGCGCGGCGACAATGTGCTCGTCGGGTCTGAGGACGTCGGCTTGATGGGCGCCAACCTGGGATTCGTTCAGCGACCCGTGCGCAGCAAGGGGTACCTGCCCGGCCTGGTGATGACGTCGCGGGTCCCCCTGCACGTCGCGGCGCTGGGTGCCGGCTACAAGTTGGCGCGGGTTCCGCGCCACATGCTCGGTGCGCCACAACTGGCGGTCGTGAGCGCCACGTCCCTCTACGGCGATTGGTCGTGGGCCGTCGACGGCACGCTCGGCCGCCACCAGGACCACCGCCCCGCGTGGGGCTATACCCTTGAAGAGCTCGGCGTAGCGATTCGCGGCGCGTACGGTCTCGGTCGTCGGTCGCTGCGGTTTGACGTGGAGGCGCTTGTCGCGAGCGACCTGGCCCTCGTCCGCTACTCGAGCGGCAAATCGATTCAGCGTTGGGGCGCTCGCCTCGGAGGCGGCCTGCGGGGCTCGGCCCTATGGCCAGCGGGAGATTCGGACTGGATCGTCTCGGTCCGCACGGGTGCCGCCGAGCGCTACGGCCACAGTGTAGCGCGCAACGACAAGACGCTCTACCGAGGCCTCGAGCCGTATTTTGAGCTCAGTCTGGCGTGGCGCTGGCCGAACGGGCGGTGACGCACGGTGCGGGCCGGCGTGCGAGCACGTCGACCTATCTTAGGCCTTGGCCTTATCCGCGAGATACTGGCGCGTAAAGGCCGCGACATCGTCGTAGCTCTTCTCGACGTCGCCGACGATAAAGCGCTCGATGACCGAGCCGACGCCGAAGATCTTCACTTTGACCTCCCCTTCCACCCAACGCAGCACACTACTGCCGCGCGCTTCGAATCCGAAGGTGCCGCGCGACTCGATCTTGTCGACGAGCAGCGACGGCTCGGTGCGCCAGGAGCCGCGGTAGCTGCCGAGCTGATAGTCGAGATGCTCGTGGTACTCGATCTTGGCGCCGCCGAGGATCTTGGCCACAGGGGCTGGTAGCTGCCGGTCGGGAGCCACACGCACGACGCGCACGAGACGGCCCCCAGTCTCATCCCGACGCACGAGCTTGCGTTCGAGACGCACGGCCTTGCACATGGCCTCATTGAAAGTCTCATCGAAGTAGACGCGCTCGTAGTCAGCAAGGCTGACGCCGGCAAAGGTGTGCTCGACGCGAAACTTCATGACGCATCCTCCTGGGGTTGGAGACCTTCCATGTAGTTGACGACACGGATGTGTGCGCGGGGAAATCGCCGTTCGAGCTCACCTATGACTGCCGCCGCGGGCGCGACGAGCAACATCACCAAGCGATCAGCCTCGAGATGGCGGCGCATGACGGGCGCGACGGCGTCAAGCGCAAGCGCTTCGAGACGCTCGGGGACGCGAAAGATCTCTTGGGGCGAAAGACCGAGCACTTCGTATTCGAATGCCGGGCCCAACAGATCGGCGGCGCTGGCGACATCGAGCGGATAGCGATTGAGCAGGTAGGTGCGTGCAAAGTCGAGCGTGTCATGCTCGAGCTTGCCGTGCGCCAAATCGGCAAAGAGCGACAGCTCAAGCGCCGCACAATCGATGGCGTCGGCAAGCGCCGGCGCGCTACTGAGCACGAGTGGCGCGCGGCTGCGCTGTCGGC
Source organism: uncultured Bdellovibrionales bacterium (assembly GCA_964357695.1). GTDB lineage: Bacteria > Myxococcota > XYA12-FULL-58-9 > XYA12-FULL-58-9 > CAYHNK01 > CAYHNK01. Next base: position 2,009 of record CAYHNK010000277.1, read on the forward strand.
GGGCGAACCCCGCGTGCGCCACATACGACCAGCCCCGCTTGTCGCGCACCTCGCGTGTCAGCGGTGACGTGAACGTGCCCCCAAAGGCGGTGACGCCCAGCCAGAAGGCGTCGACATCGGGATCCGTTCCCGTGAGCGACGGGCACGCGAGGCGCAGTTGCACCTGCGACCTTGCAGGCTTGTCGACGACGAGGATTTGTAGCCCGTCCGGATCGCCCACGCGCGCAACAGAGGCACGCGCGACTGGCGCCGCCTCGCCCGCCGCGACGAGCGGCTCGACCAGCGTCGCCGCCTGCGCGGGCGTGATGTCCCCGACAAAGCCAAACACCAGCTCGCTGGCCACGAGGCGCGCTGGCTTCTCTCGGCGCAGCAGCGGGGCATCGAGGCGCGCGAGGTCAACGAGCGTCCCCTCGGGAAAGCGTGACAGCGGATGCGCGCCGTAGACGAGGGGGCGTAAGAAGTGCTCGGCCACCGCATCGTCCTCGTCGCGCTCGGCGTACAAGGCCGCGACGGTCTCGCCCATCAGCCCCTCGAGCTCACCGACGGCGAACGCGGGTTGCGTCAACGCCTCGCCAACGAGCGCCCAGGTCGATTCCAGATTGCGCCGCAGACAGATGCCGCGCAGGCCCGCCACCTCAGCGCCGCAAAAGCTCGCCACGCGTGAGCCGAGACGCTCGAGGGTGCGGCCAAACTCGGCGCGGGGCTTGGATTCGGTCCCCCGCAGCATGAGCTCGAGCATCGCCCGCGTCGTGCCGCTTTGGCCTTCAGGGTCGCCGACGGCGCCGCGCCGAAGGCCGATGACAAAACGCACAACCGGCAGGCTGTGCTGCGACAGCGTCAACAAGGTCGCACCACCGACTTCACGCCTGTCGATCACGGGCCTCCGAGCGGTCATGGCCCACCCTCAGGCGCCACCGCGGCCACGGTCGTGCGACGCGCAGCTTGAAACACAGTCGCCGCCACACGCCGCAGCGCGGGCTCGTCCACATGGCGATAGCGCTCGAGCGCCGCGAACGCTTTGCGATAGTCACGGTCGTTCGTCTCGTAATGACCGAGCGCCTCGGCGCACGACTCGACATCGCGCCAGCTATCGAGGCTCCCGAGCTCGAGGCTATTGCGCGCCTTCTCGATCTCGTCGGCAGTAAGACCGCGCGCGACACCGTCGAGCTCCTCCTGCACGAGCGCGAGCACCCGCTCCACGGTCGCCCCCTCCTGTAGCGTCAAAGACAACTGATACAGGCCCGGATCGACAAAGGGCGGGGCCATGCCGTCGACGTCGAGCGCCAAGCGCTCCTCGATCACCAGGCGTCGATAGAGACGGGCGCTGTCGCCGCCGACGAGAATGTCGCTGAGCATTTCGAGCGCGGCGAAATCTGGGTGCGCTTGCTCGAGCGCACGATAGCCGATGACCATCTGGGTCGCGGCCACGGGGCGCACGAGACGCTCGAAGCGCTCGGCCTCTTGCGCCGGCTCGACGACAGTGGCACGCGGCAAGATGCTTTGGGGGGCAAGCGGCCCGTAGTAGTGGGCAATCGTGGCGAGCGTCGGGGCCGGGTCGAGATCTCCGGCGAGCACGAGCACGGCGTTGTTGGGGGCGTAATAGGCGCGATAGAAGCGCTCGAGATCGACGAGCGCGACGGCCTCCAGATGCGCCATGCTGCCGATGGTCGGCCAGCGGTACGGATGCTCGCGAAAGGCGAGCGCGTAGAGACGCTCTTGCAGCATGCCGCCGATGGAGTCCTCGACGCTCATGCGTCGTTCATTCTTGACCACCTCGAGCTCGCTACGAAAGGTCTTCTCGTCGAGCACGAGGTTGCGCATGCGATCGGCCTCAAAGCCCGCGAGGGTCTCGAGGTTGTCACCACGCGCGGCCAGAGACTGCGTGTAGAAGGTCCAATCGACCCACGTGGCCGCATTCGTTTGCGTGCCACGGCGCTCCATCTCGCGGTCGAAGGTGCCTGTCGGGTGCGTGCGCGTGCCCTTGAACATCAGGTGCTCAAACAGATGCGCCAGACCCGTACGCTCGGGATCTTCGTGCCGACTGCCGACACGAAACCACGTCTGGTAGGCGAACACTGGGGCGCGCCGATCGACCATGAGGACGATCGTCAGGCCGTTGGCGAGCGCGAAGCGGGCGGCGAGCAGATCGTCGTTGTAGCGATGGTGATCGAGAAATCGCGCCGAGACCTGCGTGGCGGCCTGCGCGAGCCCAGCGGCGTCACTTTGTGCTGCGATCATCGGATGATCATTTTCTGCAAGCGAGTACGCGTCAGAATTTTTGACTCCCAGCCCTGGTGCCCTACAATGTGTCCTATGAACCCACATCGCCACACCTCGACGACGCGTTGGGCGTCACCGAGCGCGATGTGCAGGTGCTACCCTAGAGAGTGCTCGACGTGCAATAGCAGCGCGCCCGGCCGCTTTGGGCGCGCGGATATTCAGAGTGCCGACGCCGTCTCATGACGGTCGACGCAGGTCACTTTGGGAGCTCCCCTCCGGTATCCCGCGGTGGCCAAGAAACGGCGAGCGCGCACTCGCCGTTTCTTCCTTTCTTCACTTCGGTGTTTTGCTTTCCGGTCGCGCGGCGATAGGCTGGCAGCGTGATCAGCGAACGTGAACGCATGTGGCGAATTGCCGGGCGCTACTCCCTGCTCGGTATCGAGATGTGGAGCGCAGTCGCCGTTGGCACGCTCGGCGGACGCTGGCTCGATACGCACTTGGGCACCTCGCCCTATCTGTTCTGGTTCGGGCTGGTGGTCGGCATCGGCGCCGCGACGCGCACAGTCGTGCACCTCGTCAAGACCACCAACATGAAAAAGCTATAGCGCGGCCCACAGCGCCCGCAATTCGGGTGCGATCTCCGCCACCTGCGCCGGCCGCTGCAACAGCCGCGCAAGCGCTGCGGGCAGCGCGATCGTCTGACCGACGAGCGGCTCGATGAGTGTCTCGAACTTCGCTGGATGGGCCGTGGCGACGACAATCCAGGGGCCGTCACCGAGCTGCCGACGCACGTGGACCGCGGTGGCTGTGTGCGGGCAAAAGATCTCGTCGAGCGTGCGCACGCCATCGACGATCGTGGCACGAATGACGTCGTCGCTAACACTGATCGCGTCGAGCCTGGCCGCTGGAAGCAGCGCCTGCGTCTGCGGATACAGATGAAACAAGCGCTCGGCGTTGCTTGGGTCGCCGACATCCATGGCATTGGCCAACGTCGTGACCGAGGGGCGAGGACGGTAGGTGTGTGTCGCAAAGAAGTCCGACAGCGTGCGATTGGCGTTGGTGGCGAGCATGATCGGGCCGACGGGTAAGCCGAGCGCGCGGGCCCAAATGGCCGCCACCGCATTGCCGAGATTGCCGCTCGGGATGATGAATCCGGGCTCGACGCCGCGCTGGCGCTGGTAGGCGAGCGCGGCCTGCGCGTAGTAGGTCACCTGCGGCAAGAGGCGCCCGATGTTGATGCTGTTGGCCGACGTCAGGCCATAACGCTCGCGTGCGGCGACGTCCGCAAAGGCTGCCTTGGCAAGACGCTGACAGTCGTCGAAGGTCCCTGCGACCGCGAACGCGTGCACGTTGCCGCCCCAGGCGGTGAGCTGTTGGCGCTGCCGACCCGTGACGCCATCACGCGGAAACAAGATCACGACCTCGAAGCCGGGTCGCTCGAAGAAAGCTGCGGCCACGGCGCCACCCGTGTCACCCGACGTCGCGACGAGCACGGTCTGGTGTTGCCCCGTACGCAAGCGCGCGAGACACGCCGCGAGAAAGCGCGCCCCTACGTCTTTGAAGGCCGCGCTGGGTCCGTGAAAGAGCTCGAGCACCGCCGTATCGGCAAGGCTCGCGTGGCCGAAAAAGCGCAGCGGTGTCGGGAAATCGAGCGCTTCGGCGCAAATGGAAGCCAGATGCGGCGCCAGAGGATCACCGACGAAAAAGGGCGCAAGGAGCGACGTCGCCACCTCGGCAAGGCTCGTCATCTTGCCGAGCTCATCGAGGTCAGCGCGTGGCAGCGCCTCCGGGACATACAGCCCACCGTCGGGCGCGAGCCCCTGGACCATCGCACGCGAGAGGGTGATCGACTCGGCCTGGCCACGGGTGCTCCGATACAACATCGCCCTACTCCACGACGTGCGCGCCAACGCTATGCACCTGGGCGACATAGGCATCGACGCCAGCGTGATGCGGCGCCATGGCCGCGACCATCGCCGCTTTCACGCGCTCGGCCGATACCCGCGAATCGGCCCAGGCAAACACCGAAGGCCCAGAGCCCGACAGTGAACAGCCCAACGCGCCGGCCGCTAGCGCCGCTTGCTTGACCTCTGCGAACCCGGCCACCAGATGCTGGCGCTGCGGCTCGATGATGAGATCCTGCATCGACGCGTGAATGAGCGCCAAGTTCCCCTGAAAGCAGCCAGCAAGAAACCCGGCGAGCCTTGCTGACTGCTGCACATGATCGGTGAGCTTGACCTCGCGCCGCAGCAGTGCCCGCGCCGCAGCCGTCTCGACCTGCGCGTGGGGGTGAA
>CAYHNK010000278.1:0-1372 GCA_964357695.1 uncultured Bdellovibrionales bacterium
CCTTGCTCCCCCAAAAACGTCTATTCCGCGGGGATTTCTCCCGGCTGCGGCACGGCCGCGGCTTCTAACACGACGGCGATCGCTTGGTCAAGCGGCATCTGTCCCAGGTCGCCCTTCTTGCGCCAGCGCACCGACACCCCTCCGGCCGTGCGCTCTTTCTCGCCGAGCACCAACACCACCGGTACCTTGTGCAGCTCGGCGTCGCGAATCTTGAACCCCAGCTTCTCGCTGCGTTCATCCAGCGTGACACGCACACCGGCGCGCTTGAGCTTGCCGCGAACTTCACCGCCGTAGTCGAGCAGCGCGTCGTTGACCGTGATGATGCGCACCTGCTCCGGCGCGAGCCACAACGGGAAGTCTCCGCCCGTGTGCTCGATAAGAATGCCCATGAAGCGCTCGATGGAGCCGAGCACCGCGCGATGGATCATGACCGGAAGGCTCGTTGTGCCCTCGGCATTGGTGTAGCCGAGATCAAAGCGGCGCGGCATGCCAAAGTCGAGCTGGATGGTGCCGAGCTGGTGCCAACGCTCAAGCGCGTCGCGCACCTGGAAATCGATCTTGGGCCCGTAGAACGCACCATCTCCCGCGTTCACCTTGTGGCTGAGCCCCGCAGCCTCGACGGCCTGCACGAGCGCCAGCTCGGCGTGCTCCCAAACACGATCCCAGTCCGCACGCGTTGCGTCATCGAGCCCGGGCTCGCGACCGAGGGAGTCCTCGGGGCGCGTCGACAGATTGACGCGCACCTCGAAACCGAAGTGGCGATAGACGTCCTGGATCATCCAGATCTGCGTGTGCATCTCGTCGGCGATCTGGTCCTCGCGACAGAAGATGTGCGCGTCATCCTGGCAGAAGCTGCGCACGCGCGTGAGACCCGCCGTGACGCCCGATCTCTCATAGCGATGTAGCCGGCCAAAATCGGCCAGACGCAGCGGCAGATCGCGATACGAACGCTTGTTCGCGGCGAACATCAGCGCGTGGCCGGGGCAGTTCATCGGCTTGACACCGAACTCGCGCTCGTCGATCTGCGCAAAGAACATGTTGTCCTTGTAGTGCGCGTAGTGACCCGAGCGATGGTACAGCTCGGAGTCGACGATCTGCGGCGTGATGACTTCCTCGAAATCGATCTCGCGGTAGTAGCCGCGCACGAGCTCGATGAGGCGGTTGTAGATCGCCGCGCCCTTGGGCTGAAAGAACGGCATCGCCGGCGCCAGCGGATGAAAGAAGAAGAGCTCGAGATCCTTGCCCACGCGGCGATGGTCGCGCTTGCGTGCTTCTTCGATGCGCGACAGATGCGCGTCGAGATCCTTCTGCGTCCAGAACGCCGTGCCGTAGATGCGCGCGAGCATGGGATTGTTCTCGTCACCACGCCAGT
>CAYHNK010000278.1:1382-6517 GCA_964357695.1 uncultured Bdellovibrionales bacterium
CCGAGACGTGGGTGAGCTTGAAGGCCTTGAGTAATCCCGTCGACGGCACGTGCGGGCCGCGGCAAAGATCCACCCAGTCACCGTGACGATAGAGTGAAATCGCATCGCCCGCGGGAATTGCGGCGATGAGCTCGAGCTTGTAGTGCTCACCGAGCGAGCGGAAGCGCTCCTCGGCTTGCTCGCGTGTCACTTCCTCGCGCTCGAAGGGACGGTCCTCGTCGGCGATGCGATGCATCTCCTTCTCGATGATCTCGAGATCCTCCGGAGAAAAGCCGCCCTCGCGATCGAAGTCGTAGTAGAACCCTTGGTCGATGGCCGGGCCGATGGTCACCTGCGTGCCGGGAAAGAGCCGCTGCACCGCGCTCGCCATCACGTGCGCCGTCGAGTGGCGCAGCACCTCGAGACCTTCCTCACTGCCGACCGTGATGATGCGCAGCTTCGCATCCTGGCGCAGGGGCGTGTGCACATCGACGATGGTGCCGCCGTCGACCATGCCGCCGACGGCGTCGCGACCGAGCCGCTTGCCGATGGACGTCGCCACGTCGCGAATCGTCGTGCCACGCGGATAGGTACGGACCGAGCCGTCGGGAAGGGTGATGGAGATATCCATGGTGACCCTATCGGGTGCAAGGATGGTAGGCACGGACAGGATTGAACTGTCGACCCCTACCGTGTCAAGGTAGTGCTCTCCCACTGAGCTACGTGCCTACGCCTGCGCGGGTCGCGACCCGACGCGAAACGTCAGAGCACGCGGGATTACACACACTCTTCGACACTGTCAAGCAGTTGTTGCGTGCGGCCTTGCCAGGCCCACCACGTGTGGCAGCATGGGCAGCACCAGCGCCGTCATGGCCGTGTCGCACGCGCGCGGCGAGCCCGGCAGCGCGAAGACGACCGTGGTGCCGATAACGCCCGCAAACGCCCGTGACAGTAACCCGTGCACACCGACTTCGGCATACGACAAGGCCCGTAGCTGCTCGCCAAAGCCGGGGATCCTACGCGTCAGCAGGGGCTCGACGGCCTGTGGCGTCACGTCGCGCGGCGATACGCCGGTGCCGCCCGTGATGACCACCGCGTGCACGCTGGCGCCGATCGCGTCACGCAGCGCACGACGGATGGCCTCGACTTCATCGGGCACAACCTGCCGCCAGATGAGCTCGTGGCCTGCGCCGCCCAGCATCGCGACAATGGCGTCCCCTGCCGTGTCGGTCGCCAGCGTGCGCGTATCACTGACGGTGAGCACCCCAACGAGCGTTGTTGTCGCGTCGCCGCCATGGTGCTGCGCAGGGTGCACCCCGTGTGGTCTAGTCTTCGACATCGCCTTGGCCGCATAGCACGTCGGAGCGCGATGGCCAACGCGCTTGACCCGATGCGCCCGTGCGGGCGATGCTGCGCAGCACATCATGGAGATCCTCGCCGTCCCGCTGGCGCTCGTGCTCGTAGCTCTCAACGCGTTCTTTGTCGCCACCGAGTTTGCCATCGTCAAGGTGCGTCCGACGCGCATCGAAGAGCTCATCCGCGCGCATCGCCCCGGCGCCACGGCCGCGCGGCACGTGCTCTCGCACATCGATGCCTATTTGTCGGCGACCCAGCTGGGCATCACGCTCGCCAGTCTCGGGCTCGGCTGGATCGGCGAGCCCGCCTTTGCGAGTCTGCTATCTGGACCCCTCGCGCTCGCTGGCGTCGTCGATCCAACGTGGATCCATCGCATCTCGCTCGCCGCAGCCTTCGCGGTAATCACGTTCCTGCACATCGTCGTCGGCGAGCTCGCGCCCAAGTCGTTTGCCATCTTGCAGGCCGAGACCGTGGCGCTCGCTGTGGCATATCCCATTCGCCTGTTCTACGGCCTGTTCTACCCTGCCATCTGGCTGCTCAACGGCGTCGCCAATTGGCTACTGCGTGCTGCGGGGCTCAATGCCGCCGCGCACCTCGGGGACCTGCACTCTGAAGAGGAGATCAAGATCATCTTGGCTCAGGCGCGCTCGGCTGGCCTACTGAGTGCGTCACGCGGGGAGCTCCTGCGCCGCGCCCTCAGCCTGTCATCCAAGACCGCCGGCCATCTCATGGTGCCGCGCAACGAGGTGGTCTTTCTGGACGTCAACCTGACCACCGAGGAAAACTTGTCGCGCGCGATCGACTCGGGGCACACCCGCTTCCCGGTTTGCGATGGTCATCTCGATGACGTCATCGGCATCGTCGACATCCGCGAGCTGTTGCAGGCGCAGGCGCACCACCGAGAAGTGGTGCTGCGCAGCGTAGCCACCGCCGCGGCCTACTTCCCCGAGACCATGTCCGCCGAACGTTTGCTGGCGGAGTTTCGCTCGCGCCGGGTGCCCATGGTGGTGGTGGTCGACGAGTATGGTGGCACCTCGGGCATCGTCACCGCGGCGGATGTCGTCACCGCCGTCATGGGCGAGCTCGACGATGACGACGTCGAGGTCATCCCATTGCCGGGCGGGGCCTACGAAATTGATGGTGTCGCACCCATCGAAGAGCTCAGCGAGCGACTCGGTATTTCGCTGCACGCCGATGATATGCGCACCGTCGCCGGCTTTCTCATGAGTCGCCTCGGGCGCATGCCGCGCGCCGGAGACCGCGTCGTCGAAGCGGGCTACATCTTCCAGGTGCTCGAGCTCGCAGGACCCCGTGTGCGTCGCGTGCGCGTGCAGCGTGAGAGCCCGCGCACCGGTGCGCCATCGCCACCAGCTGCCCCTCCTGTCGCCGTCTCCAGGCCGAACGATCGCGCGCCCTGAGACCCCAAATCTAGTTGGGCCGCGGCGCTTCGGTCTTTTCGCCGCCGGTTCCCGATGCATCACCAGGTTGCGACGCCAACGGTTTGGGCGGTTCTACGAGTGCCGCCACGAGCACGTCGTCGATACGGTGCGCGAAGATAAACTCGAGGTCCTTGCGATTCTCCTCGGGAATGTCCACGAGGTCCTTCTTGTTGCGCTCGGGCAGGATGATGCGCTTGACGCCCGCACGGCGCGCCGCCAAGACCTTCTCCTTGATGCCGCCAACCGGCAGCACATTGCCGCGCAAGGTGATTTCACCTGTCATGGCGACATCCGCGCGCACCTTGATGCCGGTAAGCAGCGACACGAGCGCCGTGACCATCGTCACGCCGGCTGCCGGCCCGTCCTTCGGGATCCCACCCGCTGGCACGTGAACGTGCAGGTCAAACTTGCGAAAAATCTCGTCGTCGATCCCGAGATGGGTAGAGAGCGACCGAATATACGACAGCGCTGCCTGCCCCGATTCTTTCATGACGTCGCCGAGCTGACCGGTGAGCGTGAGACCGCCCTTGCCCGGCATTTTCGTCGCTTCGATAAAGAGAATGTCGCCGCCGACCGACGTCCAGGCGAGCCCGGTCGCGACGCCCGAGATCTCGGTTCGCTCCGCCATCTCGTTGATGTACTTTTCGGGTCCGAGGATGCCGTCGAGATCCGTGGGCGCGACGATACGCTTGGCGTCCTCCCCCTCGGCAAAGCTCACGGCGATGGAGCGAAACACGCTGTCGATCTCGCGCTTGAGATTACGTACACCAGCCTCGCGCGTGTACGACGCGATCAGCGCTTGCAGCGACTCGATCGTGAGCTCGGCTTTGTCCACCGTCAGCCCATGCTCTTCGAGGGCCCTAGGCAACAGGTGCCTCTTCGCAATCTCGAGCTTCTCCTCGTGCGTGTAGCCTGGCAGCTCCAAGACCTCCATGCGATCCTTGAGCGCCGGTGGCACCGGCTCGAGCATGTTCGCCGTGGCGATGAAGAACGATTTGGACAAATCAAAGGGCACGTCGATGTAGTGATCGGCAAACGTGTGGTTCTGCTCCGGGTCGAGCACCTCGAGCAGCGCCGCCGAGGGGTCACCGCGAAAGTCGTGCGCCAGCTTGTCGACCTCATCGAGCATGAACACTGGGTTGTTGGTGCCGGCCTTCTTCATCCCCTGCACGATGCGACCGGGCAGCGCGCCGACGTAGGTACGCCGGTGACCACGGATCTCCGCCTCGTCTCGTACCCCGCCCATGGCGACGCGCACGAACTTGCGCCCCATGGCACGCGCGATCGACTGGCCGAGCGACGTCTTGCCCGTACCCGGAGGGCCGACAAAGCAGAGGATGGGCCCCTTCATGTCGGACTTCAGCTTACGCACCGCCAAGTATTCAACAATGCGCTTTTTGACCTTCTCCAAGCCGTAGTGGTCGGCATCGAGAATGGCACGCACTTCCTTGAGATCGATCTTGTCGGTCGAGGCGCGCGCCCAGGGCAAGTCGCACAACCATTCGACGTAGGTGCGCGCGACGGTGTACTCGGCCTGCGACGGGCTCATGTTGCGCAGCCGCCGCAGCTCCTTGCGCGCCGCCTTCTCCGCCTCCTCGGGCAGATTCGCCTCGGTGACCCGCGCCTCGAGCTCGGCGAGGTCATCATCCGATTCGTCGCCCTCGCCCAGCTCATCTTTGATCGCCTTGAGCTGCTGGCGCAGATAGTACTCGCGCTGCGTCTTCGACATCTCGCCCTTGACCTGGGAGCTGATCTTGTTCGACAGCTTGAGCACCTCGAGCTGGCGCGATAGCAGCTCGAGCACCTTGCGCATGCGCGCGACGAGCTCGACGGTCTCGAGCACTGCCTGCTTCTCATCAACGGAGGCTTCGACGTTGGACGCGATGAGGTCGGCGAGCACGCCGGCATCATCCACGCGCTCGAGCAGCTCGGCGGCAGAAGGCGGCAGCTCGGGTATGAGGCGCAGCACTTCTCGCGCCGTCTTCTTGAGGCTCATCGTCAACGCCTCGACCTCGACCTGATTCATCGTCGAGTCATCGACCGCCGAGATGCGCGCTGTCAGATACGGCAAGCTCTGCGTGTACTCTGTCAAACGCACGCGCGAGAGGCCCTGCACCACCACGGAGAAGTTGTCCTTGGACGCCTTGACCAGCTTGACGAGGCGCGCGGCACAACCCATCACGTACAGGTCGGCTGGCACCGGGTCATCGACGTCGGGATCGCGCTGGGCAACGACAGCAACGAGGCCGTTCTCCTTGATGCTCTCCTCGACGAGGCGGACCGTCTTCGGCCGTCCAATGCCGAGGGGTACGATGGACCCCGGAAATAGCACCGTGTTGCGCAGCGTGAGCACGGGCAGCT
>CAYHNK010000279.1:0-6467 GCA_964357695.1 uncultured Bdellovibrionales bacterium
ACCCCAGCTGCAGCAAGCCATCAAGCTCCTTCAGCTCTCGCACATGGAGATGGCGCAAGCGCTGCAAAAGGAGATGGAGGAGAATCCGGTTCTCGAAGAGCCGAGCGACAATGGCGACGAGCGTGGTGACGGCACGGGTGAGCCTGCCGGCGAGCCTGAAGTTGCCGAAGGCACTACGGCGAGCGATGCCGAGGGTGCGGGTGAGAGTGCCAGCACATCGCCCTCGGAAGAAGATCTACAGTTTGTGGGCGATGCCATCAGTGCCCTCGACGCGCCCAACGACGCCACGCCCGAGCCTTCGTCCCACGACGTCGACCGCGAGGTCGACTGGGAAGCCTATCTCGAATCGTACAGCTACTCGTTGCCGGCGAGCGCCGGGAGTGGCAGCGGCAGCGAGGACCTGCCGCCGTTCGAAGCGAACCTGACACGCGCGCAATCGCTGCACGAGTTCTTGCGCTGGCAGGTGCAGATGGGCGAGTTCTCCGAGGGCGAGCGCAACATTGCGGCAATGCTCATCGAAGAAATTGACGACGACGGTTATCTGCCGGCCGACGTCGTCGAAACTGTCGCCGCCGAGCTCGAGTACTCCCCGGATGCCGTGTCGACCGTGGTGCACGAGCTGCAGACGCTCGATCCGTTGGGCGTTGCCGCACGGGATCTGCGCGAATGCCTGCTCATCCAGGCCGAGCAGCACTGCTACGAGGATCCGCTGATTCTCGCGATCATCGATCGCCACCTCCCCAACGTCGAGCGTCGCAACTACCAGGCCATCGCCAAAGACCTCAAGGTGTCCATCCAGGAAGTCGGTGCCGCGGTGCGGCTCCTCGGACAGCTCGAGCCGCGCCCTGGGCGCGCGTACAACGACAAAGACCCGCAGTACATCACGCCCGACATCTACGTGCACAAGGTCGGCGACGACTACGTCATCGTGCTCAACGAGGATGGGCTCCCCAAGCTGCGCGTCTCGGGCTACTACCGCAATGCGCTGCAAAGCTCCGCGGGTAACACCAAGAGCTATATCCAGGAGCGCTTGCGCAGCGCCGTGTGGCTCATCCGTAGCATTCACATGCGCCAGCGCACGATTTATCGGGTGATGGAAAGTATCCTGAAATTTCAGCTTGATTTTTTCGATCGCGGCGTGACACATCTGAAGCCGCTCATTCTCAAGGACATTGCCGAGGACATCGGCATGCACGAATCGACCATCTCGCGCGTGACCTCGAACAAGTACGTGCACACGCCGCGCGGCATCTTCGAGCTGAAGTACTTTTTCAACTCGTCCATCGCCCGCATCGGTGGTGACAGCATCGCGTCCGAATCGGTCCGCAACCACATCGAGACGCTCATCGGCAGCGAGAGCCCACGATCCCCGCTGTCCGACCAGCGCGTCGTCGAGCTCCTCAAGCAGCAAGGGATCGATATTGCACGGCGTACAGTTGCCAAGTACCGCGAAATGTTGAAGATCCCCTCATCCTCGAAGCGCAAGCAGGTGTTGCCGTGAAGATTAGTGAGATTTTGACGCAAGATATGGTGGTGCCTGCACTCGCAGGCCGAGACAAGGAAGGTGTCGTCCGCGAGATGGCTGCGCACCTGTGCCAGCATCACAACGCGTTGGGGGTGGGCGAAGATGCCGTCGTCAAGGCGTTGCTCGAGCGTGAGCGGCTCGGCTCGACCGGTGTCGGCGAAGGTGTGGCGATTCCACACGCGAAGATCCCGGGCCTGTCCTCGCTGGTGGCGGCGTTTGGCCGCGTACCCCATGGCGTGCCCTTCGATGCCATCGACCAGCAGCCGGTCAAGCTCGTCTGTGTTCTGCTCGTCCCGGAGAACTCGGCCGGCGCACATCTGAAGGCGCTGGCGCGCATTTCACGCTTGCTCAAGCACGGCGGCTTTCGTGCACAGCTGCTCGAGCTACCCAATGGCGAGGCGATCTTCCGCGCCTTCCTCGAGGAGGACGCGAAGTACTGAGTCGATGTGTGCTCGGCCTTCACTTTGCGAAACCGACGCATGAAGCTCACTGCACGTGTCCTACAGGCAGATCGTTCATTTGAGCTCGAGCTCGTGCTCGTCGGCAGCGAAACGGGCCTCGAGCGCGAGATCGCGCACGACCGCATCCAGAAGCCCGGGCTGGCGCTGGCCGGTTTCGTCGCGTCCCTGAACCCGGGCCGCCTGCTCGTGCTCGGTAATACCGAGGTCAAATACCTTGAGACGTTGACGCCGGAGGCGCAGCGCGTGGCCCTCGAAGGCGTCTTGAACACGCAGCCAGCGTGCCTCGCGGTCACCGGCGGACGCACGCCGCCCGCGATGCTGCTCACGCTCTGTGACCGCGACGGCATCGCCCTCTTCGCCACGACGCTGGGGACCGGGTCGTTCATCGCCCGCGTGCACGAGTTTCTCGACGCCGCTCTCGCCCCCGAGGTCACGGTCCACGGTGTGCTCATCGACGTGTTCGGTGTGGGCGTCATGCTCACGGGCCACAGCGGCATCGGCAAGAGCGAGTGCGCGCTCGATCTCGTGCTGCGAGGTCACCGCCTCGTCGCCGACGATGTCGTGCTCGTGCGCCGCCGTCGTCATGAGCTCGTCGGCCGTGGACCCGAGCTCACGCGCCACCACATGGAAGTGCGCGGCCTGGGCATCATCAACGTCAAGGATCTCTATGGCACCGCCAGCGTGCGCGAAAATAAGCGTGTCGAGCTGCTCGTCGAGATGGTCGACTGGGACAGCGGCATCGAGTACGACCGCACCGGTATCGAGGAAGCGAGCGAGGTGATCCTCGGCTGCGAAGTGGGCAAGGTCACCTTACCCATTCGACAGGGTCGCAACCTCGCGTCCATCGTCGAAGTCGCGGCGCGCAATCATTTGCTCAAGGCGCAAGGTCACCACCCTGCTCTCGTGTTCCAAAAGCGCATCGAGGAGCACTTGGCCGCCATGGGGCGCACGATCCCATCCACGGAGGAGACACCGTGACGCTCTCGGTGCTCATCCTCACCGGGCACTCGGGCTCGGGAAAGTCGACGGCGCTGCGTGCACTTGAGGATCATGGGTACTTTTGCGTCGACAATATTCCCCCATCGCTGGCCGAGCCACTCATCGCGCTCTTGCGGCGTGAGAGCTTTGGCGAGCGCATCGCACTCGGTATCGACGTGCGTGAGAGAACTTTCCTGGAGGAGGCCCCCGATCTGATTCGCCGCCTTCGCGCCGCCTCGGTGGCACTCACGCTCATTTACCTTGAAGCCAATCAGCAGGCGATCATCCGCCGCTATTCGGAGACGCGCCGCACGCATCCGCTGGACGCTGGCGATGGCCTAGTGGCCGCCATCGAGCGCGAACGAGAGCGCATGGCGCCGCTACGCGAGCTCGCCGACGAAACCATCGACACCTCGGCGGACTCCCCGCACGACTTGCGTCGCGTCATTCTCGAGCGGATCGTGCAGACCGACACGAGCACGGGGCTCCAGATTGGGCTGATGAGCTTTGGTTTCAAGAACGGCATCCCGCTCGAGGCGGACATGCTTCTCGACGTGCGCTTTTTGCCCAACCCCTACTTCGAAGCCTCGCTGCGGCCGCTGAGCGGCCTCGATGCCACCGTGCGGGCGTACGTCGGCAGTACGAGCGATGCGGCAGCGTTCATCGAGCACGCGCTGCGGCTGCTCGATTTTCTCATTCCGCGCTATCAGCACGAAGGCAAGCGCTACCTCACGGTGGCCATCGGTTGCACCGGCGGGCAGCACCGGTCGGTAGCGGTCACTGAAGACCTTTCTGCACGTATGCGGGCGCGTGGACTGCGCGTTCACGCGCGGCATCGTGACGTCAAGGAGAGAGCAGGATGATCGGTGTCGTCGTAGCAGCACACGGGACCCTGGCCGAAGCGCTCGTTGCCACGGCGCGACTGGTGGTACCCGGGGGGGGACCCGTCGAGGCTGTGAGCATTGCCCCCGGCGAGGATGGGGCGCACTTTGAATCACGGCTACGCGATGCGGTCGAGCGCGCCCGGCGTGACGGCGGCGTGCTCGTACTGACTGACATGTTTGGTGGCACGCCGTCCAACGTGGGACTGACCATGCACGAGTCGGATCGCGTCGAAGTGCTCACCGGTGCCAACCTGCCGATGCTCATCAAGGCACTCAACCTGGCAGCCAAGGATATCTCGCTCGCCGACGCCGCGCGCCAAATCAAGACTTACGGCGAGCGTGCCATCGCGGTCGCGAGCGAGGTGCTCAGTGGCGAGAG
This sequence comes from uncultured Bdellovibrionales bacterium, assembly GCA_964357695.1. Lineage (GTDB taxonomy): Bacteria > Myxococcota > XYA12-FULL-58-9 > XYA12-FULL-58-9 > CAYHNK01 > CAYHNK01. Next base: position 4,228 of record CAYHNK010000279.1, read on the forward strand.
CGTGGGCGATGCACACACCGAGGCGACGCGGTGATGCCGACGGTAACGCGCACCGTCCGCATCAATAACGATCTGGGCGTGCACCTGCGTGCGGCCGGCGCCCTCGTGCAGCTCGCGAGTCGCTTTCGCGCCGATCTGTGGATCGAGCATGGCCCTCGGCGCGCCAACGCGAAGAGTATCATGAGCGTGCTCACACTCGCGGCAGCACGCGGCGTCGACGTGACGCTGGTTGGCGAAGGTGACGACGCGGAGTCAGCCGTGCAGGCCATCGAAGCACTCATCTTACGCGGCTTTGAGAGCCTATGACCGGTCGCGCACGCAGCTTTCGTGGTATCGGTGCCTCCCCGGGCGTTGCCATCGGGCGCGTGCTGTTACTCGATCGCGGTCGGGTGCGCTTTCGACGCGTGCACATCGAGCCCGACCAGGCTGAACAGGAGGTTGCCCGACTCGAGCAGGCCATCGATCTCTCGGTGACGCAGCTGCAGGCCGTTCGCAACCGTGCTGGCGGGGGTGGCGTCGACCATCTGTCGATCATCGAAGCCCACGAGATGATGCTGCGCGACCGAGATCTCGTCGAAGAAACCAAGACCCTCATCCGCGACGATCTCATCAACGCCGAGTGGGCCGTGAGCCGCGTCGTCACGCGCCTGCGTGACATTTTCGAGCGCGCCTCGGACGCCTATTTTCGCGAGCGGCAGGGTGACATCGATTTCATGGGGCAGCGCATCCTGCGCAACCTCACCGGCAAAGTGACCGAGGTCACCGAAGAAGCTACCATCGACGTCGGCACCGTGGTGGTCGCGCACGATCTGAGCCCGGTGGACACCGTGTTGCTCGCACGTCAACGCATCACCGCCCTCGTCACCGAGGTGGGCGGTAAGACGTCACACACCTCGATCATCGCGCGCTCGCTGGAGGTGCCCGCTGTCGTCGGCGTCCGTGGCATCACGGATGCTGCGGGAAGCGGTGACATCGTTGTCGTCGACGGCCTCGACGGCACGGTGTGGGTGCGGCCCACGCGCGCGCAGGTCGATCGCGGACGCCGGCGTGCCGAGCGCTTTCGTCTACAGAACCTCGAGCTGCTCGAGGCCAAAGCGCTGCCCGCGCTCACCCTCGATGGCCACGACATCACCGTCGCCGGCAACATCGAGCTCCCCGGCGAGATACCCAACGTGCTCGCCCGCGGTGGCGAAGAGATTGGTCTCTATCGCACCGAGTTCATGTTTCTCGGCCGCTCCTCGGCCCCGACCGAAGACGAGCACTACCGCGCGTACTGCCGCATCTTCGACGAGGTGGGCGAGCGGCGCGTGACGATTCGTACGCTCGACCTTGGCGGCGACAAGCTGTTTGGTGCGATGGAATCGTCGCTCGAGCCAAATCCTGCGCTCGGATTGCGCGCCATTCGCTACTGCCTGCGCCATCGCGATCTCTTCGAGGCACAGCTCGCGGGTCTGTTGCGTGCCGGCACCAAGGGCAATCTGCGCATCATGCTACCCATGATTTCCGGCATCGGGGAGCTACGGGCCACCAAGGAGATCCTCGAATCCGTCAAGGTGCGCCTGAACCGCGAAGGCAAAGAGTATCGCGCCGACGTGCCGGTCGGCATCATGATTGAAATCCCCAGCGCCGCTTTGATGGCCGATCATCTCTCGCGTGAGTCTGACTTTTTCGCGATCGGCACCAACGATCTGTTGCAGTACTTGATTGCCATCGACCGCACCAATGACCAGGTCGACTACCTCTACCGGCCGTTGCATCCGGCGGTCATACGAACCCTAAAGCTCGTTACCTCTGCGGCGGAGACCGCGGAGATCCCCGTCTCGGTATGCGGCGAGATGGCTGGAGATATCGAGCACACAGCGATTCTCGTAGGGCTCGGGGTCGGACAGCTGAGCATGAACGCGAGCGCCATCCCACGCGTCAAGCGCGTCGTGCGTGAGCTGCATCGGGCCGAGTGCCAAGACCTGGTGAGTGAAGCGATCGATTGCGCGACGCACGAGGAAGTCGTCGCTCTCGTGCAGACCTTCATGTCCGCCAAGGTGGATGACATGCCCAGCTTGATAGACTCGGCGTGATGACGATGGACGAGGCCGCACCGCTTGCCTCGACACCCGACTTCTCGGTGCTCAAGCAGCATCGTTTGGTCGCCTACCTCTGGCGGGCGACGACGGGTGCGCTTCGCCGTGCCGGGGCGAGTGCACGCGAGCCACTGTGCGCTATCGGCTACGCGGAGATCGTCT
>CAYHNK010000280.1:0-6407 GCA_964357695.1 uncultured Bdellovibrionales bacterium
CGACCTGCGTGACGTGGTGTTCGTGGGCCACTCGGTCAGCGCCATGATCGGCGTCGCCCCAAAGCCATCGATCATGCCGGTCGAGAGCGACGGCAGAATGTCGGTGGCCGAAATGACGACGGGCGTAAATCCAGCGAGCTTCCAGGCGTTGGCCGAAGCCGGGTCGCCCGCCCACGAAAACACCTTGAGACCCTTCATCTCCGACGGCGATGCTACGTTCTTGCGCAAAAACATGTGCACCCAACCGGTGTCGGCCCACATGAGCACCACAAATCCCCGCTCGCGCAGCGTCGCCTCCCAGATGGGCATCATCTTGCCGAACACGTGTTGCCACTCGGCGTCATCCGCAATGAGGCCGGGGGCGGAGATCGCCTGCGGCGCGGAGTCGATATCGTGCAGCCCCACAACCGTGAGCGCCGCCGCGTGCAGCTGACCGATGCGGAGCTTGCGCACCATGTCGCCTTCGTTGCCGGCGACTCCACCGCCAAAGATCTTCAGCTTGACCGTGCCCCCTGACGCGGCGCTCCACTTGCCGGCCATCTCCTTGAGCAGCGCGTCCCAGGACGAGCCCTCGGGGGCCATGGTGCCGAGCTTGAGGGTCACCGTCGCCGCGTGCGCCGCAGGGACGGGGACGCACAGGGCCGCAAGAGCCAGAGGGACCATCCACGCGCGTCGCATACGCACTACTCCTCGAGAAAGAGGTCGTCAGCCTGCGCCCGAAGTCGCCGTGCGCGCTCTTGGGCAATCAGATTGACGAGTCGATAGCGCGGCGCGCGATCGACGTCAAACGTGAGCGCGTGCTCGAGGTACGCCGCAAACTCGCGTCGATCCTGCGCCTGCACCGACACCGTCGCCGCCCAGGTGACGTAAGGGCCAATCTTCTGGTCGTCCGCGAGGTCCACCGCTCGCGTAAAATGTGTCCGTGCGCGCTCGACGCTGCCGCCGGCCGCAGGAGAGCGACCGCCGTCGTAGGCAATATAGAATTCGTGGATGGCGCCGTGGTCGAAGGCCTCATCGAGGTCGAGAGCGCGCGCCATCAAGGCGTCCATGAGCGGCAGCTCACCGACGAGCGCCATGTCTTGCTTCGCCAACACGATCTCGGCCGCCCATGCCGCTGCCGTCCAGTAGAGCAACGCGACATCATCCTTGTCCACGTCCGCGAGCAGCACCTCGCGCTCGGAGACCAGCCGCGTCGTAAAGTTGTCGTACTCCGCATCGAGGGCACGCAGACCATAGCCACGGGCGCGACGAAAGAGCTTTTTCGCCCGCATAAGCTCGTGCGCTGACGCCGTCGGATCACTTGCCGCGAGCTCCTCCGCGCGCTGCTGCACAAAGCCGTACGCGTACTGCGTAAAGCCCGCGGCCGCGGCGAGTAGCAGGGCGCGGTTCTCCGGCGCATCCTGCAACAGCGATTCGATGGTCTTGAGCGCGAACGGCAGCGCCTCGGCGACAAGCCGGGGGTCATCGTCGCTCGCGTAGGCGAGATTGTCTCCCGCCGAGCCGGCCACCACGCTGACCACGAGGCTCGTGCAGCCACTGCCGAGCGCGAGCGTCAACGCTGCCGCGAGAAATGCACGACGAGTCATCCCGTGGACGCTACCCCGCCGCCGGCAAGGCGTCGATATCGCGGGCCGGTGTGGCGCTGGCAGCGTACCGACTCACGTTGTGCGCGAACACGTCGAGTCGCGACACGGTATTGGGGGGATACGGACGACCATCGTTTTCGAGGCCGATGACAGGATACCCGCGCGCTTTGGCCCACGGCCCATAGACGCCCTCAATGAGGCGTCCGGGCAGACAACCGAACGGCGCAATGATGGCGACGCCATCCCAGCCTTCGCGCATCGCGGCACCGGCCACCGCCGACGAGATGGTCGCTTCGCTCTCGAGCTTGGGCTCAAAAAAGCAGGTGGCACCCTCGCTGATGATCTCTTCCATGTCGTGCGGCGGTTGCGGGAACAGCCCGAGCGGTCGCAAGTGTCGCAAGAGCTTGTCTTCGACCCAGTGCTTCCACACCGCCTCGATGTGAAACACGGCCTTCTCGCGCACATACTTGCCGTCGGTGAGCACGCGCAAGAGACCCTCGCGCTGGCGACGGTCCTCCATCAGCACCTTGCGCGAGTAGTCGGTGTACGAGAACCACTCGGTGACGCCCGTAACCTTGGGAAAGATGTCGCGCGAGACAAGGAAGTCGACAATCTCCGTCACCGAGAAGGTGTCGCGCCGTACATAGATCTCGCCGACGATGAGCACCTTCTTGAGGTCTGCGAGTCGGCGGCGGCGGGGAATGGCCAAAAGGCGCGCCGCAGCATCCTCCAAGGCACCGTCGAGCGCCGCGGGCCCCGCGTGCAGTCCGTCGAGGACCTTGTCCCAGACGACCTCGAGCTCGGCGAGCGCCAGCTCGGGATCTTTGGCGAGCAGCCGCAGGCCGATCTGGATGTCGACAAACGCGTCCGAAAGCACGAGCGCGCGCCAGACATCTTGCGTGAACTTGGGCCCCATCTCGCTGTACGAGCTCTCGGAGCTGCTGATGAGCTGCACGACGTTCTGCCAGCCGAGGCGCGCGAACACCTGCTCATACCAGACGTGGTATTGCCCCGTGCGGCACGGGCCCATGGTCGTGGGCACCATGAGCACGAAGACCTCGCCCTCGCGGTTGGGCGGACGATGGCGAAAATATTCGAGGATGGTGCCCAGAACAATGAGCGCCGGGATGCACTCCTTGCCGGAGGCGAGGTTGCGGGCGAGCTGCGTCGTCTCCTCGGTGGCGCGCGGCAAATGCATCGCGTGCACACCTTGGCGTTGCGCGGCCCGGGTCACCGCGGCGACGCCGATGTCGCCCATGGGCGGGAAGATCATCGTCACGCGCGGATCGCGGATGTCGATGCGCTCACCCGAGCGGCGATCGACGATGTCGCAGAACTCCTTTTTGGGAACGATCTCAAAGCGCGCTCTCACCCGCGCGGGGGGCGCCGCCAACGTCACGCGCCGATAGCTGTCGACGATGTCGAGGAAGGCCTCGATGCGCGTGTCGACGCCGGCGTCGGCGGAATGTGAGTCGATTTCCAGCACCAGATAGGGCTTTTGCCCCATGGCCTCGCGCAGGTAGTGCAGCATGAAGGAGTCGGGCGCGCAGGAAAAATTCGAGATCCACGTGACGTAGAGATTGGGTGTCTCTTTGGCGAGCGTCACGGCCTTCATGTTCTGCTGGCCGTAGTACCAGTACATGTTCGGCGTGATGGGCTCGTCGGGGGAGTACACCATGTCGAACGGAATGACGGTGACGCCCTGCGAGGTGAACTTGCGCGGGATGCCCATGTTGGCGTCGCGCGTAAAGGCGTTGTACGGCCGCCCACACAAGAGCACGTAGGGCTTGTCGGGATTCGCACGCACCTCGGCGAGAAGCTCCCGACCCCGTGCCTGATACGTCTCGAGGAAGCGTTCATAGGCGGCGAGGCTGCTGTCGAACGCCCGCTCGCCCTGCGCGCGCTCAAAGCCGAGCTGGCAGGCGACCTCCGCCATCTCACCGCGGGTTTCCGCCAGACCGTGCTTGAAAGCCACGAGGGGCTTTAAGATCTTGTCGTCCGGGAGGCCAAACGCGCGGCGCAGCATGTACGGCAGACCCTGCGTAAGCGGACACGTGCAGGCGTGCACGCCGGCCTTCTCGTGCGTCGGCATGTCGCGAAAGTGCGGCAAGAAGATGTAGTCGACCCCTCGGTCGAGCACATCCTGCGCCGTGCCGTGGGCGATTTCCGCCGGGAAGCAATAGTTGCTCTCGAGCTTGGCGAGACCCGCCGGCGCGATGCCCTGCGAGGTCTTCGTCGGCACCCCCAGCTCGTGGAAGTAGCCCGCGTACAGCGGCCAGAGCGAGTGGGTGGAGAACGTCATCGGAATGCCGACGACCTTGTCGGTGCGGGCGACAAACGTGTCGGCCGAGGGCGCGTGGTCTTCAAACAACAAGCCGCTGCGCACCGCGGCGTAGTCGACGGCGTTGGCGTCACGACCGCTCTGCTTTTTGCGCAGGTTGGTGTACTTCGAGCAGCGACCGCCAAAGGGATACTTGTGACCGTCGACCTCGAGGTTGCGGATGGTGCAATCGTTGTCGCAGGCGCGGCACACAAAGGCGTTCTTGTAGAGGATCTCCTTTTGCAGCACGGCGTCGAGGTCAAATTCGCCGCGCTCGAGCAGCCCCTCGTCGCATTTCTTTTTGGCGAGCCGAGCGACGCCGAAGGCGCCCATGAGCTCGGGATCGGGCGGCACGACGATGTGGCGCTGTGTGATCTGCGCAAAAGCGAGCGGCACCGCCGGGTTCTTCGCCACGCCGCCCTGCAAGGCAATGTGCTCACCGATGGCACGCGTGCCGACGACGCGGTTGAGGTAGTTCGAGACGATGGAGAAGACGATGCCGGCGGTGATGTCGGGTCGCCCCGCACCCATTTGAATCGACTTGCGAATATCCGAGTTGATGAACGCCGAGCAATGCTCGCCGAATTTCAGCGGCGAGGGCGCTTCGAGCGCGATGGGACCGATGTCGATGGCCGAGCCAATGCTCAAGTCGCCGCTCGCCGACTCCTCGAGAAACGAGCCCGTGCCTGCCGAGCACGCTTCGTTCATGGCGTAGTCGATGGGCACGCCGTTGTTGATGCTGACGTATTTTGCGTCTTGGCCGCCGATCTCGAAGATGGTGTCGACCTTGGGCGAAAAATGCAGCGTGCCTACGGTGTGGGCGATGATCTCGTTGTAAACGCCGGCGGTTTCGAGAAACACACCGAGGAGCTCGCGCGAGGAGCCGGTGGTGGCTACGAGCACGATCTTGGGGCGCGCGCCCGCGAGCTGCTTTTGGACCTCGACGACGCACTGCTTGAAGGCCACAACGGGATCGCCATGCGTGCGGCCGTAGTGCGCGGCGACGACCTCGAGGGTCTGCGCGTTGACGAGCGCCACCTTGGTGGTGGTCGAGCCGCCGTCGACGCCGAGAATGTACTCGGCTTGCGGATCGAACGCGGCCCGCACGGACGGCAAGTACTCGACCCACTCGTTGGCACACGAGAGCTTGTCGAAGCGGCCGTACGACAGGCTCTCGGCGCTGTGCACCAGATCCTGCTCCTCGGGCAGCGTATCACCCTGCTCGGCAGCGAGATGCGCGGCGCCGAAAGCCTCGAACATGGGCGCGACCTTGGGGACGACGAAGGTCAGCGCGGGCCAGGCGGCGCGAATGAAGTCGACGAGAAAGCGATTCTGCGTCATGCCGCCGACGAGCAGCACTTCGCCTTCGGCAATGCGCGCCTTGGTCAGAAACTCGCCCACCTTGTCGGCCATCACCTTGCTCATGGACAACGCGATGTCGCCCTTGGTGGCCTCGCCCTTGTTGAGCTTGTGTGTGCAGTCCGACTTCATAAACACCGAGCAGCGCGACGAGAGCCGCAAGACACGGGCGCCGGTCGCCTGCGCGTCGAGGTCGTCGAGGGTCATGCCCATGCGTCCGAGCTGCTGGCGAAAGAACTCGCCGCTGCCCGCCGCGCACTTGTTACCCGAATAGCTCGTGACGATCTTGCCGTGGCCGTCGAGCACGTAGACGACCATGTCCTCGCCGCCCATGGAGACGACGGCCCGCGGCGTCAAGCAGAGTGCGCGGATGCCCGCTTCGATGGCGAGCGGCGCGATGACCTCGGGGAGCTTGAGCCGATGGCGTCCCGCGGTGCCCGTCGCAAGGGCCCGGTGCCCGTTCGGGTAGCAGGCCACGTCGATGTCGGCAAAAAGGCGCGTGAGAGCACCGCGCAGATCACCTTCGTGCGCCGCGACGGCCGACCGATCGCCCGCACCGTTGCCACGGCAGTAGATCTTGACGTTCGTCGAGCCAACGTCGATGCCGATAAAGCCGTGCTGCATACATACCCCCGCCGAGCGCAGACATAGCGCAGCTGCACTAGAGCTTCAAGCACTGGCACGGGGGGAGCGATCTCAGGCGGTGAGGAGGAATCTGTCCCTCGTGCGGCGCCAGGCGCATGGCCGAGCTCGCGGCACATCTCAGGCGCGGGCTACTTGCGAAAGACGCTGGCGGCTCCCGTGAGTAGGTAACTCGCCGCATGGTACGAATGCATCAGCGCGCCTGCGCCGCGGGCACCAAAGTCGTAGACTTCCGCAAACGGCCAGACCAAGAGACCGCCGAGAAAGAAGATATGGTCGGAGTAGGAGTTGCCGCCTGGCGAATACTCGCTGGGGTCAAGCAAGGGGCGCAAGTGCGTTGTGGGGTCCAAAACATCGACCAGCGCCTTGCCCACTTCTTTCAGGTTGGCGGCAGCCGATCCAACCCGGTCGACTTGCGGGCGCCCATCGGCGCCGAGGTACCGGTTGTAGACGACGGGGGGATGCGTAGTGCGGGAAAGATCTACCCAATAAGACTTTCC
>CAYHNK010000281.1:0-6370 GCA_964357695.1 uncultured Bdellovibrionales bacterium
GAGCGCCGAGGCCAAGTACGTGCAAAAGCAGAAGCGCCGCGAGCTGTCGCAGCGTCGCTGTGGGCCAGACGGCTGCTTCGTAGGCCGAGAGCACTGCCGCGCGCACCGCGTTGGCGCCCTCGTTATCAAAGCGGGCCTCGCGCTCGCGCGCCTCGGCCAACATATGCTCCAGGGCGGCTTCGTCCGGCACGTGCGCATCGGGCACCCCCGTCAGGCGCGCCCGCAAGGCGTCTTGTGCAAGCACCGTCTCGCCCGCCGCCTGCTCGCGGGCTACGAGCTCGGGCACGAGCGACGCCATGCGCTCCCCTCCCGAGAGAACAACGAGCGCGACCTCGCTCCCCGTCGCCGCGGCGCCGCTCGTGAGCAGGGCATGAGTCAGCATGAAAAGTAGCGACACCACAGTGCTCCGGGGTTCCGACGTTGGTGCGCATGGGCATAGCCGCTCGCCGGGGCACAATGCAACCGCGATTGTGCCCCGACGGTCACGGACCGGGCTCCTTGGGACGCGCCACCATGAGGCCGCGCCGGTCCGCGCGCCGCAGGACGTATTGAGCAATGTCGGCGGAGGTCAGCAGCACCTGATGGTGGTAGCTCGAGGCGTGCAGCAGTCGCGCCACGCCATCGGCCCCTTTGGCAATCAGGCCCGTATGGCTGACGAGAATGCCCGGCTTGTCGCCCACCACCGCGACGATGTCCCCGTCTTGCAGAGCGGGCGTCACACTCGCGAGCTGCTCGCGCTCGAGCACCACATGATCCTCGTTGCTCAGACGCACCTCACCCTCGCGCACGGCCGCGCGCACTTCGGGGTGGACCATCTGCGCGTAGGTCGCCTCGTGCTCGGTCATAAAGAAGAACGGCTGCCGGCGCGGTCGGCCCCCGAGCGCGCGCGTGAGGAGCTCGATGTTGCCTCGCACAGCGTTGTTCTCGAGCCAATCGGAAAAGTAGTGCAGCCGCGACGGGAAGCCCACGAGATGCCCGTCGCGATAGCGCAGGCGCTCGATCTCGCCGAGAAAACAGGACGCGTCGGCGTGCCCCTGCCAGAGGCAACGGGCCATGGCGACGCTGCTCTCGACAAGCGAGACGCAGTGAAACGTGGCCAGATCGGCGTGGACCCACTCCGGTCCGTCGAGCTCTTTTGTCACCAGGTAGGGGCGCCCGAGCTGCACCTTGGCGAGCCGCACGACCAGATTGCCAAATGATTCCTCGCTGCGACGCGGGCCGACGGCGCTCACCCAGGCCTCAAGCAGCGCGCCATCGACCGGTGCCTCGGCACGCGCGACACCGGACGCCACGAGGGTGATGGCCAGCAGCGTTGCGCGCGTGAAGCCAATCGGGTACGAGCGGCCCATGCGTGTGCTCGCCATCGAATCGAGCTGCGATGAAACCGCAGCCGCCGTCATCGACGATGGTCCGCGCCTCGTCACCAACGTCGTGCACTCACAAGTCGCGAGCCATGCGCGCTTTGGGGGCGTCGTGCCCGAAGTGGCCTCGCGTGAGCACGTCGGTCGCATTGCCGACATCGTACGCTCAGCACTCGAGCCTGTCGGCGGCCTCGACAGCATCGACGCGGTCGCTGCCACCGGTGGACCCGGACTCGTAGGATCGTTGCTCGTCGGCATGCAGTTCGCAAAGGGTCTGGCGATGGCGCGCCGGCTCCCGTATCTGGTCGTCAATCACCTCGAGGGCCATCTCTCGGCGGCGCTCTTGGCCGAGCAGCCCCCTCGCTACCCCTACATCGCGCTCGTCGTGAGCGGCGGACACACGCAACTGTACCACGTCCCCGCGTTCGGTCACTATTTGCTCGTCGGCGGCACGCGCGACGACGCGGCGGGAGAGGCCTTCGACAAGGTGGCCAAGATCCTCGGCCTCGGTTACCCGGGAGGCGTACGCATCGAGGCGACGAGCGCGGGCGGCGACCCCACCGCCGTGCGCCTGCCGCGCGCCCTGCCACAAAAGCGCTCTTTCGACTTCTCTTTCTCCGGTCTCAAGACCGCCGCCGCCGAGCTCATCCGCAGCCATGGCGGTCGGCTCGAAGGCCAGCTGCTCGCGGACTTCTGCGCCTCGGTGCAGGAGGCCATCGTCGACATCCTCACCCGCAAAGCGGTCCTCGCCGCCCAACACGTCGGCGCCCGCGGCGTCGTGCTCGCCGGCGGCGTCGCCGCCAACACGCGCCTGCGCGCCTTACTCGACGAGCGATGCCGGGCGGCCGGCCTGTACTCTTTTGCCCCACCACGCGCCTTGTGTACCGACAACGCCGCGATGATCGGCGCCGCGGGGTGGGTACGCCTGAGGCGGGGTGAGCGGTCGGCCTGGGACGAGAGCGCGCGCTCGCGCTGGCCCCTCGGACGGATCCCCCTCGCCGTCAACGCATGACGCTGCCAACGACAGAGCTGCCGCCGCCGCCCAACCCACGGGCGCTGTTGCGCGAGGCGGGTCTGGGCGCGAAGAAATCGTGGGGACAGAACTTTCTCTGCGATCAGCGCGTGCTCGCGGGTATTGCCGATGCCACCGTGCGGCCAGAGCGTCATCCCGTGTTGGAGCTTGGCGCCGGGCTGGGGGCGCTCACCTACTACCTCGTGCAGCGACATCCGCTCGTCATCGCCATCGAGCGTGACCGGGACATTGCACCGCTCCTGCGCGAGAGTCTGGCCTGGGCACCGGCACTGCAAGTGCGCGAAGCCGACGCAGCGACCCTCGACTACCCGGCCCTACATAACGAGCTGGGTGCGGAGCTGATCGTCGCCGGCAACCTGCCCTATCAGATCGCGAGCCGCCTCCTCGTCGAGCTCGCAAACCATGCCGCCCACATCGTCGCCGCCACCGTGCTCATTCAACGCGAGGTGGCGCAGCGCCTCGTTGCGCCGCCCGGCTCACGAACGTACGGGCTCCTCTCAGTGCTCGTCGGCCGCAGCTTCGCTGTGCGCATCCTACGCCACGTGTCTCCGGGAGCGTTCTTTCCGGCCCCCAAGGTCACCTCCAGCGTCGTGCAGCTCGAGCGGCACACCACGAGGAGATCCCGCGAGCGCGACGACCTCTTGGTCGCAACCGCCCGAGCGGCCTTTGCCAGTCGACGCAAGACGCTGCGCAATGCCCTCGCGGGAGCGCTCGGCACGCCCGCACCGGCCATCGAGGCAGCCCTGCGAGCACACGATTTCGATCCGGGTCTGCGGGCGGAGGTGCTGGGCATCGACGAGCTCGAGCGCCTCGGCGTGGCACTGCACACGGCCGGCATCGTCACGGGCGATGGCGTGCCAGTGTAGACGACCGCGCTACTGAATACGCCACAGGTCGTTGCGATACCCACGGGTCGCCGTGCTATCGAGGCCGTAGCCGCCGAAGAGCCAAAAGGCGCCGCTCGCGTCCACCATGCCTGGGGCACTGTAGCGTCCACCCGGCGTGTTGTTGGCGTCCGGCACTCCCAGGGTGCCGTAGACCGGAGCCTCGAGCGCTTGACTGCTGCCCGTCATCCAGGTCCAGGTGCTGCCATCCCAACGCCAGAGATCGGAGAGATCATTGCCCACCGCGACACACGCGGTCGCATCGCACCCCGCACCACCATAAAGCCACGCCGCACTCGACGCCGAGTCTCCCGCCGCGCAGGCATCCCGCCCACCCGGCCAGTTCGTCGCGGCGGCAAGGCCGCGCGTCCCAGGAACCGACAGCTGATTGGCGATATTCGGTCCGTCGAGCCACGTCCACGAGGCGCCGTCGAACCGCCATAGATCGCCAAGCTCCCCCTTGGTGGCCACGCCATCGAAGCCATAACCGCCAAACACCATCAGCTCCCCGGACGCACTGAGCCAGCTCGCGTGCAGGTGCCGCCCTCCGGGCACGTTGGCCGGCGCCGCCACGCCCTGGGTGCCGTACACCGCTGGCGTATTGGCAGCATTCGGCCCGGCCATCCAGGTCCACATGGAGCCATCGAAACGCCACACGTCCTGCAGGAGCTTTGTATTGGACGCACACGACGTCGCGTCGCAACCGGTGCCACCGTACAGCCACACGCGGTCGGACGCATCGATCCACAACGAGGCGCCGTCGCGACCACCGGGGACGTTGGCGGCGTTGGCCACGCCCTTGGTGCCATAAACACCCGTCTGATCGATGGCCGAGCTGCCGGCAATCCAAGTCCAGTTGGCGCCGTCGAACCGCCAGAGGTCGTTGAGCTCACCTGTCTGGTTGTGCATAGCGTCGAGGCCCCAGCCGCCAAACAGCCAGAAGTTGCCCGCCGCGTCCATGGCACCTTGCGCCTGACGGCGCGCACCTGGGGTGTTGGTCGACGCGGGCACGCCCCGGGTGCCATAGACACCTTTCTGGTCGCCCGAGCTTGCCCCGGCCACCCACGTCCACGCTGTGCCGTCGAACATCCATAGGTCATTGAGGTCCTGCGTCTTGCATAACGTGCGCGAGCAGCCGAGGCCCCCAAACAACATCAAGTTGCCGCTCTGCTGCCACATGAGCGGCCATTGCCGACCCCCTGGGTGGTTCGCGGTCGAGGCGACGCCCTTGGTGCCGTAGACGCCGACCTGGTTTGCGAGCATGCTGCCGGACATCCACGTCCAGGCGACGACGGCTTGGTAGGTGACCAAGAACGTGCAGGCGCTCACGTTCGCCGCGGCGTCGGTCGCGCGCGCGTACACCTCGGTGTCGACGTTGACGGGCAGCACAACGGCAATGCCGGCACCTTCGAACGCGGCCTTGCTCCCCGTACCCACCAACGTGCTGCACGATGCGCTCGCAAATAGCGAGACCGCAAGGCTGTCGGCGGAAGCCAGTCCCGTAACGGTGAACGCCGTTCCTTGCGGTGGCGACGGGTTGGTGGCCACGAACGTCGGCGCCGTCGGGCCGACGTTGTCATGCACATAGGTCGTCATGTAGGTGCACGGTGAGGCGTTGGCGGCGCCATTGACCGCCAGCGCATAGATCGGCGTCGTGGCATTCGCGAGCACCGTCGCCGCGATACCCGGACCTTCGAATGCCGCCTTGTCGCCGGCACCGAGGCTCACCGTGCAGCTCGCGTCGCTAAAGAGCGTCAGCGTGACCGTGTCGGCGGACGCCGTGCCACGCACGAGCGGTGTCGTCGAGCTGTTAGAAGGCGAGCTCGGCGTGATGCCCCCAAAAATCGGCGCCGTCGGGAAGTTTGCCCCGGGGCAGTCGGTGGCCAAACCAGTGCAGTAGAGACCTGTCGCACATTCGATCCCCGCGGCGACGTATTCATCGGTCGGACAGGCGGCACTGGCGCCGTCGCACACTTCGGTCACGTCACAGGCATCGACCGCCGAGCGACACACGACACCGGCGCCGACGGCGGCATTGGCCGGACACAGCACGTCGTTGCCGTCACACTGCGCATCGAGCCCGCAGATCCCCGCCGCGGGCCGGCACAACTGGCCCGCCGCCACACGCCCGTCGGACGGACAGCTCGAGCTCACGCCATCGCACGACTCTTGCTCGTCGCACGGCCCCGCCGCAGAGCGACAGACAGCTCCCAGGTCGTGCCGCACATCGGTCGGACAATCCGCGGTCGTACCCGTGCAGACCTCCGCCGCATCGCAATCCGCCGTCGCGGCTCGGCACGAAAACCCAGCCAGCTGCATGCCATCCGCCGGGCAGTCGACGGCCACGCCGTCGCAGGTCTCGCCGAGATCACAGGCCCCCACGCCCGAACGGCACACAGCGCCGAGCTCTTGCTTCAAGTCTGGCGGGCACTCGACGGTCACGCCATCACACGCCTCGGGCACGTCGCACAATCCTGCGGCCGGCCGGCATACCGTACCTGCGCCACAGTCCGGGTCAGCACAATCGACGAGCTCATCGCAGTCATCATCCGCGCCGTCGGTGCAATCCTCGGTGCCCGAGCAAGCCCTGCACGCGCCGCTTTGACACCAACGATCGGGCGGGCAGTCCTCCGGTAGCATGCACGGCGGCGGCAGTCGGGTGTCGTCGTCGATCGCCCATCCCGGCGTATAGCCTGCTCGACCACAGCCGGCGAGAGCTAGAGCGCCACCGATCAGGAGCACGTGGCCGGGGGAGGTCATCGCACTCATAGTACAACGTCCACAGGAGCATGCCACGAATTCACCGGATCCTCGCGCTGCTTTGACAACGCCCGTCTTTTGCACCCGACACTGCCGCCGAGGATAATGGCCCGTCATGAGTCGCGACCGCCGCCAGCCCGACCACTTCACCCGCCGCGCCAAGCGCGAAGGCCGACCGGCTCGCTCGGTTTACAAGCTCGAAGAAATCGACCAGCGTTACAGAATTCTTCGCTCGGGCGACAAAATTCTCGATCTCGGCGCATGGCCCGGATCCTGGTCGCAGTTTTCTTCCAGAAAAATTGGACCCAAGGGTCGCATCCTGGGAGTCGATC
>CAYHNK010000282.1:0-6352 GCA_964357695.1 uncultured Bdellovibrionales bacterium
GTCCACGCGAACATGCCGCCAAACGCAAGACCCGCCGCAAACGCCATCACGGTCCAAGGGGCAAAGCGTACGTTCGGGCCGACGTGCAGCACCCCGAAGATGGCAGCGGCAATCCACAGACCGAGCAAGGGCTGCAACAGCCCGCGAAAGAGCGCCTCCTCACCGACCGAGCTCAGCGCCGCGACGACGAATGCCTGCCGCGGGCTGAGATCGCCGAGCACCGCACGAAGCTCCTCCTCGAGCAGGCGCGCCCAGCGAAACACGTGCGAGAGCACGCGTGAGAGCAGCACCGTGGCACCGCCGACGCCCACACCCATCGACACGGCGACGAGCCAGGCGCGCGGGTCCGCCGCTGGAGTGAATGACGCGAGGCTGCCCGTCGCAGCCATGGCTACGAGAGCGATGGCCAGCATGGCCACATAGAAGCCGGCCAGACGAGGAAGAGCGGAGGCGCGCATGACAGGCTCCCGCGCGCCGCGCGTTTAGCGCTGCGTGCTGCGCAAATAGAAATCGACCATGTGGCGTGTGGTCACGGGCTTGATCTTGCTGGCGTTGCCCGCCTGGCCAAAGGCGATCATGCGCTCTTTGCACACTTGCATCATCGCATCGCGTGCCGGCTTCATGTAGTCGCGCGGATCGAACTTCTCGGGCGACTCGGCGAACACCTTGCGAATGGCGCCGGTGATAGCGAGACGATTGTCGGTGTCGACGTTGATCTTGCGCACGCCGTGCTTGATGCCGCGCTGGATCTGCTCGATGGGCACGCCGAAGGTGGGCTTGAGCTTGCCGCCGTACTTGTTGATGATCTGTTGCAGCTCCTCGGGCACCGACGACGAGCCGTGCATGACGAGATGCGTGTTCGGCAGCCGCTTGTGGATCTCCTCGATGACGCTCATGACGAGCACGTCACCGGTCGGTTTCTTCGAGAACTTGTAGGCGCCGTGGCTCGTGCCGATGGCGACCGCCAAAGCGTCGACGCCCGTTTCGGCGACAAACTCTTCGGCCTGTGCGGGGTTGGTGAGGTGCTCTTTGACCGCGTCGCCGCTGATGCCCGCGCCGTGGCCGTCCTCGACGCCGCCGAGCGTGCCGAGCTCGCCTTCGACCGTGACCCCAAAGGCGTGCGCCACTTCGACCACCTTCTTCGTCACCGCGACGTTGTACGCGTACGTCGAGGGCGTCTTGCCGTCCTCGGTGAGTGAGCCGTCCATCATCACCGAGGTAAAGCCCTGCTCGATGGCCGAGAAGCAGGTCGCAGGACCATTGCCGTGGTCCTGGTGCATGGCGATGGGGATGTGCGGGTGCAGCTCGGCCGCGGCGAGCATCAAGTGGCGCAGATAGTTGTCGTTGCTGTAGGAGCGCGCGCCGCGCGAAGCCTGCACGATGACCGGCGAGTCGGTCTCTTGCGCGGCCATCATGATCGACTGGATCTGCTCCATGTTGTTGACGTTGAGCGCCGCGACGCCGTAGCCGTGCTCGGCGGCGTGATCGAGCAAGATGCGCATGGGGACGAGGGGCATGGCTGAGGTCCTCCTGAAAGTTTGGGCGCCAATCTAGCGCGTTGCGCGCGCCGCGCAAACAGGCGCCGGGCGAGAAAAATCATGCTCCGCGTCCACGCCGCGATCTCGGACGATGGCACGACCCGTCGTGCCCACCGCCAGCGCCAAAACTGCGCCCGTGGGCCTGGGCAGCGCAATGGCCAGCATAGGGTTTATATATAACGAACTCATATGAAACTATAATAAGTTTCTATCCTTTACAAATACATCCTCCGTGTCGTCTCTCGATTGAACTAAGCCGAGCGAGATGCGCGGCAGAGGAGAAATCTATGACGAAGCGCCTTCTTATTGTTCTTGGAGCAATGACCGCGTCGACGATGGTGGTACCGCAGCCCGCGAAGGCCTGTTTCGACACTCACCTCATCCTATTGGGCAGACCTATCACCTATCCAGAGGGAGAGGGGGTCATCTTGTTGAACCCCGAGTACTCTTTCAATCGCTGGAAGCATGGTGAGGCCGACTCCTTGGAGACGGCGCTGGACGTCGACTATGGCGTCACCGACAAGCTCACGGTTAGCGGTGGCCTCATTTCCGGCGACAAGCTACGCCAAGACTTCGAGGTCGATCAGGCGCACGTCGGCCTCTGGTACGGCGCCTATCGCACGCCGTTGTTCGGCCTCACGCCCGCCATCGAGCATGCGAGCACCTTTGACGCCAAGGACAGCGAGACCGACTTCGCCCTCATCGGCACCATCAACCTCGGCGATGCCATGATCGTCGTGCACCCCAAAGCGACGTTCGTGCGCGAGGGTGGCACCGAGACGCGCTTGACCGGCGGCGCGCACCTCGGCGCATTCTATCGTCTAGGCCTCTCGGGCATCTTGGGCGTGGGCACCGAGTACATCGACAGCGCCGCGACCGCGAGTCTCTTTCTCGGCGCATTTATCGGCGAGCACGTCTACTTCGGCTGGGAAGCGATCCTCGGCCTCAACGACGAGGCGCAGAGCTTCGGCATGGCGAACACTCTCAAGTACATGTTCTGAGGTGGCCACATGACAAACCGAATCACAAAAGCAAAGAGGCTGACGACATTCCTCATGGTCGCCGCCAGCGTGCTGGTCGCGCAACTGCCGTACCCGGCGGCTGCCGAGGAAGCCGGCGTGTTGGCGGTCAACAGCAAGGCCAACGTGCAAAGCCTGACGGCCCTGGAGCTGCGTAACGTGGTCTCGGGCCAGAAACGCACCTGGCAGAACGGCCTGCCCATCATGCTGGTCTTGCCACCCGCCGGATCGCCGGAGCTACAGTGGCTGTGCAGCCAGCTGAAGATGCCGGAGGCGACTTACATGCGCTACATCAAGGAGAAGATGTACCGCGGCCAGATGCAGTTCGTCACCGTCGCCAACGCCAATGAGGCCAAGGCCATGCTCGGCTCGATGGCCGGCGGCATCGGACCGCTGCCCAACCAGCAAGTCACCGAGCCCTTGGTGCAGGTGGCCATCGCCGCAGGCACTCACTAGAGACGTGTGGGCACGAGCTGGTCGGCAAGGTCGGACACGTCGCCGTGCTCACCCACTCCAGGAAGCGCCCGCAACGCCATCGCCAACGCGTAGGGCAGATTGAGTGCCCCAAGGCGTGGAGCAAGCTCGCCGTAACGCGCCGCGAAATCACTGGTGAGGCGCAAGCTCCAGTTGTCCGGGCTCACGGTGCCGGGAGCGTTGTAGATCTCACGCAGGCCAAAGAGATCGGCGAAGAACACCATGACGTTCTCGGCGCGCGAAAGGAGCAGGTCGGCGAATTTGGCGTGCACGAAGGCGCCGCGATCGGCAACGAGCTGGTGCTCGAGCGCAGTGACGCGCGGTCCCTGCCCCAAGCGCCGGGCGAGGTACGCAGCCTGCGCGGCAAGGGCGCCACTTTGGCGCCACTCGTCGGCGCGCAGCCACATGGGTTTGGTGTCATGGTTGCCGAGCATGATCCAGTCGGGCGGCTCGGCATTCTCGCTGCGGTAGACGTCCGTCGGGTCGTTGAGATTGGCTTTCTGCGTCACACGAAACCGCCCGAGGCCGTAGCGCTCGAGCACGCGACGCAACGGATAGGGCAACGTGCTCAAGACCTCGGCGATGATGTCGCTGCGCTCGCGACCACCGTTGGCGGCGATCTGCATGATCACTTCAATGACCTCGCTGTAGCGGGCGACCTGTGCGTCATCGAGCGTGCGCACCCACTCGTCGGCGTAGCGGGGGGTCGTCGCGTCGCTCGCGAGCTGCGCCCGCCGCGCGATGCTGAGATCGGCCAGCCCGGGATGATCTTCGAGATCCGGCGACTCGAACAGGCGCGCGCCGTGCTGCACCGCCCACAAGGCGTCGGCGACATCGGCCCTGTACACCCAAGGGCAGACGAGGCCGTGCGGGTGATCGATGCGCACACCATCCAGCTCGGCGAGCATCTTGCGCATGCGCAGCGCCACGAACGCGAGCGCCGGCCCCGGTGAGCCATCGGCACGCCGATACAGCCGTGGGTCGAGCACCGGGTAGCTCCACGGCTGGCCTTCCGGGTTCGTGCGGCTCGGCGGCGCGCCCATGGAGTACTCGCGCAGAAACAGCTTGCCCCACGCCCAGCGATCGACAGCGGACAGGCCAACCTGCAGGTCGCCGTAGAGCTTGAGCCCGTTCGTAGCGAGCGTACGCCGTAGCTCGGCGTGTTGGCGATGAAGCAGGAAATGCCCGAGCTCGTAGCGCTCGATGACGCCGCGCTGCAGGCGCTCGATTTGCGCCCGGCGCTCTTGAGCCGCCTGCTCTTTGCCAGACGGCGGGCAGCAGAGCTGCCGATCGAGATACGCGTTGCCGCGCGCGCGCCACTGCGGAAAGTAGTCCGAGCGATGCAGGTGACTGAGCCCGCTGTAAAGGGCATCCGCGGCCAGCCAGTCGTAGCTCTCGCAACGAAAGTCCTCGAGCTCGCGCGCCAAATTGTCGAGCGTCGGGTCTGCGGTCGCTCGTCGGGCGCGCCACAGGTCGTAGACTTCATCGAGTGCTCGCGCCTGCGCGCGCCAGACGTAGTCGTAGGCCACGCGCTCGGGAGGTCCGGGCGGCCGTCCGCGCACGAGGGCGGCGAGCTGTTCTTGACCGTAAAGCTGCCCCCAATCGGGCGTGGCCAGCGACCCGAGCGATAGTGACAGCAGGCTCTTTGAGAACACCGTGCCATCATAAGGCGAAGCATTCACCTCGGAGGTCTGTCCCTGCGGACCGAGCAAGAGGCCCGTAAAGCCGAGCTCGCGCGCAAAGCGCACGAACGTGGCTGCGCCGCGGCTGTAGGGCGAGCCTCGTCCCACATCTTCGTCGGCAAGACTCGGAAAGCTCGCGTCATGAATGGCGAGCACGAGACGCTTTTTGCCAAGACGCGCGAGCGCCGCGCCAACGAGTGTGCGATCGACTGGCGGCGTCCCGTCGCTAGGCATGGGGCGCGTGATTCGACGAGCTGCCGAGGGTCGAGCGGCGCTGACCGTAGAGGAAGTAGATGGCCAGGCCAATCGCCAGCCAGATGCCAAAGCGCCACCACGTCACGAGCGGCAGGCCGGCGGCGAGAAACAGGCAGGCAAGCAGCGCCGCGAGCGGCACCCAGGGCGAGAACGGCACACGAAACGGGCGCTTGGCGTCAGGATTCGTGCGCCGCAACACGATGACGCCAGCGGCGACGATGGCGAAGGCAAACAGCGTACCGATGTTGGTCAGCTCCACCATCTCCTCGATGTTGGCAAAGCTCGCGAACACCGCCACGAGCACACCGGTGAGGATGGTCGTCATGTGCGGTGTCTTGTAGCGCGGATGCACGCGCGCAAACGCCGGCGGCAAGAGACCATCGCGGGCCATGGAGAAAAAGATACGCGGTTGCCCGAGCTGGAAGACGAGCAGCACCGCGGTGTTGGCCGCAACCGAGCCCACGGCCACGATCCCCGCCGCCCAACCGAGCCCATGACGATTCATCGCCAAGGCGAGCGGCTCCGCCGTGTGGAGCTCACTGGTCGGCACCATGCCGACCACCACGGCCGCAACCAGCACGTAGACGATCGTCGAGATGATGAGCGAGCCGAGAATACCGCGCGGCAGATTACGCCCGGGATCCTTGGTCTCCTCCGCGGCCGTCGAGACCGCATCGAAGCCGATGTAGGCAAAAAACACGATGGCAGCCCCGGCCCACACACCGGGCCAACCGTTGGGCAGGAACGGGTGATAGTTCTCGGGCGCGACATAGAACGTGCCGACGATGACAAAGAAGGCGAGCACCGCGAGCTTGATGATGACCATCAGCACGTTCAGGCGCGAGGACTCTTTGACGCCGATGACGAGCACCCAGGTGATCGCGAGCACGATGAATGCTGCCGGCAGATTCATGACGATGGGAATGCCCGCAATGCGCGGTGCGACCGCCATGATCTCGGGGCTCGCGAGCGCCGTGCGCACGTCGGTCGCAAGCCACATCGGGATCTCGAGCCCGACTCCCATCAGAAGCTCGCGAAAGTAGCCCGACCACGAGATGGCCACCGCGACGTTGCCGACGGCGTACTCGATGATGAGGTCCCAGCCGATGATCCAGGCGACGAGCTCACCCAGCGTGGCGTACGCATACGTGTAGGCCGAGCCCGCGATGGGTACGAGCGCTGCAAGCTCGGCGTAACACAGTGCCGCAAGAGCGCAGACGGCCGCGGTCAGCACGAACGAAAGGATGAGACCCGGACCGGCGCCGGGACGAGCGCCATTGCCAGCCGCCGCGGTGCCGACCGTGGCAAAGATACCAGCGCCGATGATGGCACCAATGCCGAGCGCGATGAGCTCCCACGTGCCGAGCGTGCGTTTGAGGCCGAG
>CAYHNK010000283.1:0-6328 GCA_964357695.1 uncultured Bdellovibrionales bacterium
CGGTGACGCGCAAAGCGGACAGTTTGTGGGGGGCTATGTCAGGAGGTCTGGAATCACTACGGCTCGAAGTCGAAGCGCGGGACCGAGGTGGCGGCGTTGTGCTACACGCTCATCGAGAGCGCCAAGCTGTGCGGCCTCGAGCCGAAGGCCTACCTGCGGCAGGCCGTACACGCGGCGTTGCGGGGCGAGACGCCGCCCGCGCCCCATGAAGTGGCGGCGCGCGTCACCGTTGATGAAGTCGACACTCCCCAGCAATAGCCTGCATACCTCACGCTGTCAGCTCGCACGCGACGGGGATGGGCGAGGATTTACCGTCATTCCGCTATCTTGCCGGCCTTTAGGATCGCCGCGGTGCGGACAATACAGAGCATTCGGCAGAGCGTATTCCATGAGGAGGGTCGAAATGTCCGCGAGTTTTTCCTGTGCCCACAGTACCGCTAGTCGACGCCGATTGCTGGTCCTCGGCGCACTGTGGCTGGCGCCGTTCTTGCTGCACGGGCGTGCCCATGCGGGCGAGCCCTACTGTCAGGCCAACCCGTCCGTGGTCTACTGCAACGACTTCGAGACGGGATCGTGGGACGGCATGGAGCACGCAGGCGACGCAACGCTGGTCACACAGGGGCAGTCGGGGGTGAAGGTATTTTCCGGCGCGGGCGCGTTGCAGGCCATTTTCAATCCAGGGGGCGCGCGCCAGCCGGAGCTCGGCGTGCGCTTTGCGGGTACCGAGCAGATTTACGTGCGCTTCTACGTCCGTTTTGACGCCACCTGGACGGCGCCGATGCACCACTTCTATGCGATCCACGGCGACCGAGCCGACAACGCCTACTCGTGTCACGCGAGCGCCGGATGTCGACCCGACGGTGAGCGCTGTCTGAACGGCGCGGGAATCGACCACGTCCTGCCCAGTCCTGCGACCGGTGCCGCCCCCGGCGTGCCAACATTTTACTCGTACTCGCCCACCATGCACTGCGATGCCGGTGGCTACTGCAGCGGCTCCTACGCGCAAGGGATCTGCGACGGTTGCGCGACGTTGGGCCTGCCGTGCCGCAACGGCCTCGAGTGTTGCTGGGGCAATCTCTTCAGCCTCAACCAGGGCACGGCCGTGACGATGCACCAGGACCAATGGTACGCCATGGAAGCAATGGTCAAAGCCAACTCACTCGATGCCGGTGGCGCCGTGGCCGACGGAGAGCTGGCGCTATGGGTCCATGGCGTGCTGGTGGCCCACCACACCGGCCAGGCCTGGCGCAACATTCCAGAGCTGCTGCTCAATCACCTCGAAATGTGGAATTACTACCCCGAAGCGACGACGACCCATCGCCTGTGGCTCGACAACCTGGTCGTTAGCCGTGCGCCGATCGGGCTTCTCGGCAACGCGTCGCACTGGCCGCGTGCGCCGACAATCTTGACGGTGCACTGATGCATCGAGTCCCCGGGAACATGTTGCCGTGACATATCGTCGTTCGAGCTGGACGTCGGTGGCTGCGCTGGCCCTGGTGGCATGCGGTGACGGTAACGTTCGCAGCGCCGCGGCCGACGTCGTGTTCACCGTTGTCGGTCCCTGCGACGGCGTCCACTGCTCTGGGCACGGCGTCTGCCTGTCGACCGGTGTGCCTCCGGTGGCAGTGTGTAGCTGCGATGACGGCTTTTTGCCCGTCGGCCTCGAATGCGAAGCGGATCTCTGCGGCAACGGCAGCTGCGATGCCAGCGAAAGTGGTCAAACCTGCGGTGTCGATTGTGCGCTCCACTGGAACGTGCACGACGTGGCACAAGCCGAGCTGCCGCACGACGGTCTCGCGTTCCGCGACGATATCTTCATCTTCTATGAACACCAGTCGGGTCAGTTTCCGGGCATTGGCGTGCCGCGTTGCGGTCCGGACTACACTGCCGAGATGCTCGCGAGCCACCTCACGCAGTGGCGAGCCGACGTGCGCGCCAAGATCCCAGCCGACGCCACGGGTTACGGCGTCATTGATTTGGAAGCCTGGCAACCCCGCTTTGACAGCTGGTATCCGGCGAGCAACTGTTGGCAGGTGACGCTTGGCAGGACTGAAGACGCCTACAACGATGCCGCACGCACGCTCATGGAAGCGACGATCCGCGCAGCCATCGAGGAGCGGCCGCAGATCAAGTGGGGATACTGGGACGCGCCGGTGCGATGGTGGTTTGAGGGTTTCGCGCGCGATCCGTACGAACGCTACTTTGCGCGCGAAATTGAAAGCATGGACTGGCTGTGGCAACTGCAAGGCGCCTACTACCCGTCATTCTACGCGCGCAAGTTCTCTACGGAGGCGCCGCAGAACGATGACGACTGGACGCCGGCGCAAACGCTCGCCTTCCTCCACCAGCGAGCGGACGTAACCCAGGCTGCCATCGCACTCGGCGGCGGCGGCGAGGTGCTTGCGTATCTGTGGTTCGAGTACGAAAGCAACCCGACCCACGTGGGCATCGTCAGCGCACTCGATTGGCAGCTGCCAATCGACGTGGCGCGTGCTCGCTCGTTCGATGGTCTCGTCGTCTGGGGCTACTACCCCGCCAACGCAGAGCCTCGCCGCACTGAGGTGTTACAGGCCTGGCGCGACGTGTTCTATCCAAAAACGCTCGACTCGTTGCGATGAGCGCGCGCCGCGCCGTATTCAAGCGTTTGGAGCACTATTGTTGCCGACGACCTTGTATATTGGATCGCCAAGCGCCGTGCGGCCATCGCGAATGGCCACCAATCCGGCAGGAAGCATTGGCATCATCTCGCCGTTTGGCACCGCAAAGACGCTACCCGTCCCCAAACAACGCTCCGGCTTCCATGGTGTTTCACCCTGGGGCCTGCGGCTCTGAAATAGCGCGGCGGCCCGCTCGCCAAGACCATGTGCTCGCCAAAACATGATGTCTCTCCTGACGTGGTTTTCGAGGATGTATCGCTAGATACCGCCGTACGCTCGCGGGTGCCGCCGCTTGTCGACGGCGTCCAAAAACTCGTACACGTCGTGGGCCGAGCGCACCATCCTGTCCACGGCCGTGAAATAGCCATTCTCGCAATACTCGAGGATGAGGGCGTTTTCCGCGAGGCCCTCACGCGACCGTCGCGGGTTGTCGAGAAGTAACCGCGCGGCCTGCAGCGGCGAGAGGTCCTGGTAGTCGCGCGCGAGGATCCGCACGGCGTGGTAGTCGATGTTCTCCGCCTGTTGCAGCACGGCGCCGAGCTTCTGCACATCGCTCGTGCCGCGCTTCCCCGTTTCAATCGTGAGCCAGTCCGCCAGATCCTGCGTGGAGTTCAGTGAGGTCACCGACGTGCGCCGTGGCGTCGGCCACCGCCTATCGCCCGTGGCACTCCCCTGGCGCGTTTCGACCAGCTCCACGGCCTTGCCACTTTGCAGCCGTGCGACGACCTCCTTTGGGCCGAGCGGCTTCTTTCCAAGCCCAAGAAAGATAGCCGGCGAATTTGCGGCGTATTTGTCATCAAATGCCCACGGACGACCCTGCGGAAAAAGCCCCTCGAGCTGCGCGACCAGGCTGCTCGCATCGCTCTTGCCGATTGTATTTGCCATGACTAACCCCTTCAGCTCGCTGCGATCAGGCGGCGCACCATGCACCTCGAAGTCATCTAGTCAGCGATACAACTGAGTTGTCGTCAGGAATCCAATCTTGTTGCGCGTACCACTTTCGATCGCTTCTCTTTTGGACGCCGGCGATCCTGCCTCGTAGTGGGCATGGGCAGTGATTTTTCGGGAGCACAGCACACGCGTCGGCATCGTCGGCCGGCGCCAACGGTGCGTCACTGCCACTGCATTTCGTCCTGTCGAGAAACCGCCGCCTGGGTGGGAGCCCGGCGAGATCAAAGTGTGGCGGCGGTGGCCTCTCGTTGACGCAGACCCGAAATGGTCTCGTCGCTGGCGCCGACGACAGCGCGGTAGACCCAACGCAACAACGCCGCCCACGGCATCGAGCGATTCTCGTCCGAGCGCTGCGTCACCGAGCGAAAGAGCGTCAGCAGCGTGTACGCCACGCGCCGCAGCACCATGACAGACAGCGCGCCCTGCGGGTCGTTCTCATCAGAAACTGACCCCCGCGGAGGTCAGTTTCTGATGAGAAGTTCAATTCCGCCTACAAGCCTACAAGCAAATCAGGAAGAGGCCCTCCACCGCGCTACTGCACCCCTACGGTGGGGGCGTGGCGGAGAGACGCGTGGCGATCACTTCGAGCGTCTCGAGGATCAAGGCTTCGAGCGCAGCCGCAGAGCCTGCGTGCTCGAGCAACGGCCCTTGCGCGGACAGTATCGCCAACCCGTGCGCGCCCGCCCATGCTGCGAGCGTGCGTGCGTCGAGGTGTTCGACTCCGAACGTGCCAATCAGTGCGGCGAACGCACGCGACGACGACCGCTCCAACTCATCCGGTAGGGCCTCGCCCTGCGGAATGATCTCTCTGCCGAACATGACTCTGAAGTGGCCAGGAAGGCGCCGAGCAACGCCGAGATAGGCCGCCCCGATGGCTCGCGCCCGGTCCGGTGGCGTCGCGGCGCCACGGGCGGCACCTTCCATCGCCTCAGCCAAAGCGTCAAAGCCATCACGCGCAACCGCCTGCAGCAGAGCGCGACGCTCGCCGAAGTGGTGCGTCAGTGCAGCATGTGTGACGCCTAGGTCACGCGCGAGCGAGCGAAGACCCACAGCGTCAATGCCCTGCGACGCCGCGACCTCACTGGCCCTAGCCACCGCTGCGCGGCGCAAGTCGCCGTGGTGGTAGGTGCCTCTGGAGGGCCGCCGCGATCGTGCCATACTCCAGCATTTGCCACACCTGCTTTCCAATGGCAAGTTGCCCTTGACAACCAACATTCCGATGGTAAGATTAATGTTTCCACTGGATAGACTGGAGACATCATGAACAACTTGTTTGCCGCACTCGTCATCGGCGCAACGGCGCTCACAATTGTGTCACGACCCGCGCTGAGTCGGGCCGACGATTCGCCGCCGCCTGAGGTCGGCATATCCCCACAGGCTGCGAATGCGCGCCTGGTCGTCAAATATGACTGGACGCTGAGCACCACCGGTGGCGCAGGTGGCGCATTGGGGATGCAATTTGGCCGGTTCGAAGTCGGACTCATGGGCTTTGCGACGCCATTGCCCGGTCAGTTCCGAGATACGTTCCTGACCGGTGCGGCCGGCCACCAGGTGACCCTCAACTGGGGCGCTGAGATTTACGGCCAATGGTACGCGTCACCGTCTAGGAGGGGGTGGTTTGCCGGTGGGCTCGTGAGCCTCGACGGCTTCGGCCTCAAGGACCAAGCCACCGACACAAAGCACAACGTGCATGCCCTGTACATTGCGCCGCGTGTGGGACTGAGGATCCCGCTCGGTGGCGAGTGGTTCTTCTTCGAGCCCTCACTCGGTGCTGCAATGCGCCTGTGGGACGATTCGCTCGGAAATGACGCGGCCGTGATCCACGCGCAGCCAATTGCCCCGCTCACCTTTCTCACGCTTGGCTGCAGCTTGCCGCTCTGAGGACGCCGTGCGCTCATCAACATCCAAAATCTGGCTCGCTCTCGTGGTACTGCTGAGTCTCGTGGTCGCCGGCTACGCGTTGTACGCGTACGGCTTCTTGCCGCTCGGCGCCACTGTGGCCCCACCGATGCGCACAGCGTTTGAAGCCCATCGCGTGCGCGTCCTCGTACACATCTTTGGCTCGATCCTGGCGCTTGTCGTGGGGCCGGTGCAGCTAGTCACGGGCGGGCGACGCCGCACGAAGGTCCACCGGGTGCTAGGCTACGTCTACTTTGGCTCCGTGTTGGTTGGCGGGACCAGCGGTCTTTTGACCGCGCTTGTTGCCACGGGAGGCATCGCTTCCCGCGTCGGCTTCGCTCTGCTCGCCATCGCCTGGCTACTGACCGCGTTGGCCGCGCTACGCGCAGTCAAGCGTCGCGACTTTCGCGGACATCGCGTATGGGCGATGCGCTCGTTCGCGCTCACCTTCGCAGCCGTGACGCTGCGCGTCTACCTGGGCCTGTTCTTCGCTGCGGGCGTCGCCTTCGACGCCTTCTACCCAGTGCTCGGGTGGCTGTCGTGGGTGCCCAATCTCATGGTCGTAGAGTGGTTCATCCTACCACGCCTGGAGAGCAACCCCGACGCACGCTTACGTGCCTGCGGTGACAACCCTCAATTCGATTCGGGTGCCGCCGCCGTTCGCCGCTGAGTTCCTCAACTTGGCAGAAATTGTGTACTTCGCACGGCATTCGATGATCCACCCTGACGGGCGCAGATCCGACGGAGTGCCAGTCGACCGCGGTGCTGAATCCAGACCTCCTGACATAGCCCGGTCGAAAGAGGCGTAGTTCAGACCCACT
>CAYHNK010000284.1:0-6327 GCA_964357695.1 uncultured Bdellovibrionales bacterium
CGCGGGCGCCAACATGGGGGCACCGGCAGACATGATGGACGGGCGTGTGCGCGCCATCCGCGAAGAGCTCGATGATCACGGGTTCGAGCACCTGCCCATCATGAGCTACGCCATCAAGTACGCCTCGAGCTTGTACGGCCCCTTCCGTGACGCGGCCGACAGCACGCCGCAGTTTGGCGACCGCCGCGGCTACCAGATGGACTTTCGCAACCGCGGGGAGGCCATCCGTGAGGCCATGCTCGACGCCGAAGAGGGCGCCGATCTGCTCATGGTCAAGCCGGGCCTCGCCTATCTCGACATCTTGAGCGATTTGCGCGAGCTCACCGAGCTGCCGCTGGCCGCGTATCAGGTCTCCGGTGAGTACGCGATGATCCGCTTCGCGGCGCTGGCCGGAGCCATCGACGAGGCGAAGGTCACGCGCGAGCTGTGGACGGCGTTCCGTCGCGCTGGCGCCAACATCATTCTCACGTACCACGCCGCCGACGCCGTGCGAAACGGCTGGCTGGGCTAGGGGAGTCTGTCGATGCGCTACGATCGTTCCAAGGCCATCTTCGAGCGCGGTCTCAAGGTCATGCCGGGCGGCGTGAGCTCACCGGTGCGCGCCTTTCGCTCGGTCGGCGGCGAGCCGCTCGTCGTCACACGCGGCCAGGGGCCCTATATCTACGACGCCGACGGACAGCGGTACCTCGACTATGTAGGCTCGTGGGGGCCGCTCATTCTCGGGCACGCTCCCGAGGCGGTCATTGCGGAGATCACCCGCGCCGCGCAAGAGGGCACGAGCTTTGGCGCCGCCACGCCGCGTGAAGTCGAGCTCGCCGAGCGGGTGACGCGGGCCGTGCCTTCGGTCGAGATGGTGCGCTTTGTCAGCTCGGGCACCGAGGCCACGATGAGCGCCGTGCGTCTCGCGCGCGCCGCCACCGGCCGCGACCGTCTGCTCAAGCTCAGCGGCTGCTACCACGGACACGCGGACGCATTCCTCGCCGACGCTGGCTCTGGCATCGCCACGCTGGGCATTCCTGGGAGCGCTGGCGTCCCTGCGGACACGGTCAAGGACACCATCAGCGTGCCCTACAACGATCTCGACGCGGTCCGCGAAGCCTTTGTGCGCCACGCGGGCCACATCGCCGCCATCATCTTGGAGCCGGTCGCCTGCAACATGGGCCTCGTGCAGCCGCTGCCTGGCTTTCTTGCGGGCTTGCGCGAGACATGTGACGCCAACGGCGCGTTGCTCATCTTCGACGAGGTGATCACCGGCTTTCGGCTGGGCCTCGGCGGCGCCCAAGCGCACTATGGTGTGCGGCCCGATCTCACCACCTTCGGCAAGATCATTGGCGGCGGTCTCCCGGTCGGCGCCTACGGCGGCAGGCGGGATCTCATGCAGCGCGTTGCACCGCTCGGGCCGGTCTACCAGGCAGGCACCCTCTCGGGCAATCCGCTCGCCATGGCCGCCGGTATCGCCACCCTCGATCAGCTCGCACAGCCAGGGTTCTACGAGCGGCTCGAGCAAAACGCGCGCCAGCTTGAGCAAGGCGTGGAGAAGGTGCTCGCACAGCAAGGCCATCCCGCGCGCATCGATCGCATTGGCTCGATCTTCTACTTGTGGTTCAAGCAAGGGGCGAGCGCCGGGCCACGCAACTACGATGAGATCAAGAGCGCCGATACGGCACGATTCACGCGTTTTTTTCGCGCGCTGCTCGACGAAGGCGTGGCCGTGGCGCCGAGTGCGTTCGAGGTTGGCTTCGTGTCCGCGGCACACGAGCCGGGCCACATCGAAGCGACCATCAACGCGTTTGGCCGAGCACTCACCCGCTCGGCGGGCTGACCGCCACCACCACGTCCAGTGACTCGCCCGCGGTACCGTCGTCAGCGTCATCGGGGTGTAGCGATAGCTGATGGCATTGCCGTCGGCGTCTCCGGAGCGCTGCGGTGGCACGAGGCGGAGCGTCGCCGATCACTCGCGCGGGTGCAGTGCGACGGCGTCGTGACGAGGGTGATGAGCGTCGCCAACCGCCGGACCCGCTCGGTAGCGGATCGGGCCCAGCCTGCGAAGAATCATGTCCTGCTGACGCAACTTCGTGCGCGAATCAGCGGCAATCTGATCCGATACGGCGCCACGCCGCGCGTCTCGCCTAGAACGGAGAGTCACTGTGTCGAGTGTCCACCTGCCCCCCCGTACGCCGGAAGCCTGTGACTACGCAAAGCGCGATTGGGAGGACGCGCTGCACGCCATGGACAAGAGCATTGCGCTTGCTGCCAGAGGCGGCGTGCCCTACGTCCCCGACAGCAAAGCCCGCGTGACGGAGCTGCCCGGCGGTCCGCTGGTTGCTGCGCTGTACTATCCTGTCAATCTCACGATCGCGGCCGTCCTCGAGGTCATGGTGGCCGGCTACCTCGTCTACAAGGCCGGTGAAGTCGCCCTGTGCGCCATCAGCGGCGCGTCCTCGACGGCCGGCGGCACTTGCCGAACCGACCGCGACGACCCCCGACGCGTCGACTAGGGCCTGTCCCTGAGTCGCCAAGTGCCCGGTGCTCGCCGCGACGTCATTCCCGCGAAGGCGGGCATCCAGGGCCCGCGGTGGCTCGCGCGTCACTCAAGCACAGACGACCAGAGGTCGATCCACTCTGGGTTCGACTGCTCGATCAGCTTGATCTTCCAAGTTCGACGCCACCACATCACGGCCTCGACAAACAGGCGGTCATCTCGCCCGCGGCGCCCCACGCGCCTGTCCGCGCGCCACCTTCGACGCGAGACCGAGACCCACGAGCTCGTCGAGGACTCGGCCTTCTGGCATCGCTGTAACGCCGCGCACGCGCGGGGAGACCTCGCCGACGTGAAGGCCGGGGGTCGGTGACGACGACCCACGCGGTGCTCGCTTTCGCGCGTCTGTGGCATGGGCATTGACGCTCGCGGGGCCGGATGTCTATCGTAGCGCGACATTCTCGGGAGGTGTCTCATGAATTACCGCGTCGTTGTGCTTGCGCTCATGGTGCTGTCCGCGGCGTGCGGCTCGGAGGCCGCGACCGAAGACGACGGCTTCAGCGTGAGCCCGGCGAGCTTGGGTTTTGGCGGCGAGGCGGGCGTCACGACAGAGCCTGCAACGCAGCAGCTGACCATCGAGAGCGGCTCGGGCACGGTCTATCTCGAGCTCGCCTACGGCGGCATCGCTTACGAGGCCACGCCGCTGGTGATCGATGGAGCCACCGCGATCGCCACCGTGCGCGTGCCGGCGCCCGCCATCGCCGGCGCGGGTGTGCACACCGGCAGCGTGACGATCCGCGGCTACGAGGAGCCGTTCGCCGGCAGCGAGGTGCACGGGAGTCCCAAGACCGTGCCCGTCACGTACAACGTCGCGGGCATGGCGGCATCGGCGAGCCCGGTGGTGTTCAATCAGACGTCCGGTTCACTGCCGGCGCCAAGCGCCGTCGTCATCAGCGACGGCCTCGGCGGCGACGCCGACTACGCCTGGAGCGTGGTGACCGACTCGGGCTCCATCGACGGCTTGCCGGAGCTCGGCTGGTTGGCCGTGGAGCCCACCGCGGGGACGGGCGTGCCGGCGGAGTTGACCGTGTCGGTGGTCGCGCAAGGCCAGGCGGGTATCGAGTACTGGGGATCGTTTACGGTCACCAACACCGAGGGGGCACTGTTGCGCGTCACGGTGATCTATCGCGCCCACTGACGCATCGGCCGAATGCGCGTCCATCACGTCAGCCTCGCGCTCCTTATCGCCACGCGCCGCGCCTTCAGCGGCAGCCTGGAGGCGAAAGCCGAGCTCATCGGCTCGCCGACGTCGGCCGCCCCGATCTCGCCGAGGCCCGCTTGCGCCTCGACGAGCGTCGTCTGCAAACCGTGGTGACGAAGAACGGGTTGTTGCCGCGCCTCGATCTCTTCGTCGCCTTCGCTGCGACACCTACGAGGTCTTCGGGGGGCCGTACGAGGGGTCACCCACTTGCTTGCAGTCGTGTCACCGCGCGAAAGTCGATATTGACGGCGACGCGGCTTAGCCCGCGCGCATCGCGGCCATCTTCACCGAGAGCCGCTGTTGGGTCCGCGTTCTGTTGCGCGTCTTTTCCCGCCGCTCACGCCCCACGTCGCGTCCGCCGGGATCCGGATCTCTGCCCCACCGAAAGCTGGCGCAGGTGATCTCCTCGCCTCGTTTCGCAATCCCGGCCCCCTTTCACGGTCGTGATCTACCAATCCTTGCGGCCCGCGCAGTACGCGGTCAGAAGCGGCGCGGGAAGATCATGTCTCCAACCCATGACTGATTCAATCTCGGGGCATCTCGCCTCCATCGAGGCGAACGCACCGCGCGCGCGCCTAAGAAGCGCTGCGACACCCGAGCACGAGGCCACGTTGGCGCCAGCGACCGCACTCGGATGATTCCAGATCGTCGCTGCAAGATGCAGCGCGTGGCCACTCGGCGCTTCTTGTCTAGTTGTAGGACGCGGAGAGGGCGAGCATGGCGGCGGTGATCATCCAAGTGGCAGCGTCGGGCGCAGGGGTGTCTCGTACACGACCGAGAAAGACGTTCCCGGCTAGGCCTAGGCCCCATTGAGGCGAAACCCACCATTCCTTGCCGAGTGACAAGGTGACGCCGTGGCCGCCGTCGCTCGAACCGACGGTCTCACTGTTGGTCTGAATTGCCAGGCTGACGAGTGCGAGGGTGCCGCCGAGATAGAAGTTGTTGGGAAGGTAGTAGGCCACACCTACCCCGAGCGCGCGGGTGCCGACGGTCATGTCTTGGGTGGAGGTCGTGGCGTCGCCGATCTCCACCGTGGGATTGGCCACAGCATCGGAAAACAGCTCGCCAAACAGGACGAGCTGCTGATTGACGGCGCCACCGAGGGCTAGCCGAAAGGTGCTGCCCATTCCGCCGATGGCGATGCTCGGGTCTGAGTTGGCCTTCATGGAGGCGGTGCCTAACCCGAGTTGCAGGCGCAAGAAGAGACCGTCGTGCCGCTGATAGCCAGGGCGCGCACGGAGGTGGTGCTTTCGGAGGACGAACGGCGCGGTGCTCGCAGAACCAGGAGGGCGTTCTCGCTGAGCCGGCGTGGATGGGGACGACGCCGATCCGCTGTCACACTCTGACGTGGCAAGCTCGCCTTCGCCCGCTCTACAGACCAGCCGGTATTCGTGCGCAGCGTATCGGTAGTAGGCGATGCGCTCGCAGCCGGTGGCCTTGTAGTCACCGCCACCGAGGTTGTTGATGTGTACCATGTCTCGCCGGCAGGCGAGGTCGCGTTGCGCCCGGCCGCGAAGATCCTGAGACGAGGCGCACGCGGAGGCGATCAACACAGCGATCCCTGCGAGCATTGCCACGCCCCGGCACCTGGCGTGGACCAGGAAGTGGGGGCTGCTCGGGCGTGGCGTCATGTCCGTCCCGTGGTGTAAGTGGCTCCGAACAGACTCCCCCGCCAGTCCGCAGGGGTCAAGCGTATTCTCGGAGCCCCGGGTGCACATCGGCCTGGCACGGCCGGCACTGCAACCTCGTCGTCGCCGCTCAAATCAGCTACATATCTCGGGTCTTGGGTCGGCGTCCGCGCTGGCTGTCCGAGTTGTCTATTGCCGGTGAGGACGTAGGCCAGAGCATAAGCCGTCCTTGTTGGGTGGCGACCGAGCGAGAGGTGGGTGAAACTCCCAGTGACCTGCCGGGATTCTTCGAACCATCGATTAGTGGAGAGCTACCTCCCCGGTTGAAGGTTGCTGTTTCCTCTTGAGTTCAACGGGCGTCAAGTAGCCCAAGCTCGAATGTGGCCTCACCTCGTTGTCGTGTTGCCTCCAGCCCTCGATGATCACGACTGCCTCACGGCGGTTGCGGAACCACTCCATGTTCAGGCACTCGTCGCGAAACTTGCCGTTGAAACTCTCGTCCAAGCCGTTCTGCCAGGGCTTGCCCGGATCGATGTGCGCTGTGTTGATGCCCTCCGCGGCGAGCCAGCGCAGCACGGCGCGGCAGACGAACTCTGGGCCGTTGTCCGAGCGCAGGTAGCGCGGCGCCCCGTGCGTGCTCACGAGCTGCGCGAGCACCTCGATGACGCGCGCCGAGCGAATGCTGCCGCCGACGTCGATCGCCAGCGCCTCGCGCGTCCACTCGTCGACCACGGTGAGGCACTTGAGCTGCTGACCGTTGGCGCAGGTGTCGAACACGAAATCGTACGCCCAGACTTGATTGGCGCCCGTGGGCGGCAGCGGACGCGGCCGAGACGTTGCCACGCGACGACGCGGACGGCGACGTGGCACCTGCAGCCCAGCTTGACGCCACAGACGATAGGCACGCTCTGCGCTCATGGGGTGGCCCTCCCGGCCGAGAAAGATCTGGATGCGTCGGT
>CAYHNK010000285.1:0-6320 GCA_964357695.1 uncultured Bdellovibrionales bacterium
GTAGGAACCCTCGCCTTCGATTCCGTCGAGACGCCGTTCGGGCACCGCGACAGCACACTCGGCGGCTCGGCGAGCTTTTTGGCGACCGCGGCCTCCTATTTTCATCCCGTCAGCATGGTGGGTGTCGTCGGCGAGGATTTCCCAGAACAGCACCTCGGGTTCTTTCGTCAGCGCGGCATCGATACGCAGGGCGTTCTGCGCGCTAAAGGTCGCACCTTTCGTTGGCGCGGGCGCTACGACTACGACCTCAATGTCCGCCACACCCTCGAGACACAGCTCAACGTGCTCGATGGTTTCGACCCGACGTTGCCCCCGGCCTACCGCGATGCCAAGCACGTGGTGCTCGGCAACTTCGACCCGGCGATCCAGCTGGCGGTGCTCGAGCAGGTGCGCGCGCCCAAGTTCGTTGCTTGCGACACCATGAACTTCTGGATCGAGAGCCAGCCGGCCGCCCTGCGCAGGACCCTCGCGCGCGTCGACCTCTTGTCGGTCAATGACAGCGAAGCGCGTCAGCTCTCGGGCGAATACAATCTCGTGCACGCGGCGCGCGCTATTCAGGCGATGGGTCCCAAGAATGTCATTATTAAGCGGGGAGAATACGGGGCCATCTTGTTTACGGGCGACGGCATCTTTGCGGCGCCGGCCTTCCCCCTCGAGGTGATCGTGGACCCCACGGGCGCTGGCGATGCGTTTGCCGGCGGCATGATGGGCTTTCTCGCCCGTCAGAACGGCCGCCAGGACTCGGCGGCCTTGCGACAGGCTGTCGTCATGGGCAGCGTCCTCGCTTCGTTCGTCGTCGAGGACTACAGCCTCGATCGACTGCGCACACTCACCGACGACGAGATCAAGCTGCGCTTTGCCGAGTTCAAGAACCTGACGCATTTCGAGGCCGAGGGTGTCAGCCTGTGGAACGGCGACTGAGCGACGTGCAGCCTCTCCCCGCGTTGCCGCGTCCGCCACGCGGCATCGACCTCGAAACCTTCTATCTGCGCTATCTGCCCGAGCTGTTCGGCGCCGTGATCTCGGAGATGCCGAGCCTCACGCGCGCCCTCGAGATCGCGTGTCACATCCAGGTCGACGCCGTCACCGAGCGTGTCTTTGCGGTGGTGCTTGGCCCAAACACGCTGTTCGCCTCGGCCGAGCGTCCCTGCACGGACCCGCTCGTCACGTTGCACTGCGATGCGCGCGCTTGGACGACGGGGGTGCGCGATGTCTGGCCCCGCCTCCTACGCCTGCTCGATCGCGATCACGGGGCCCTGCGTGAGCGAGCCGGGGCGCACTGGCGCGAGCTCGGACCTGCCATCACAGCGGAGCGCCTGCGCCCCTTGGCCGGGCGCATCGAGATCGACTATGCCGACGACGCCGGTGACCACGTGGCGTATGTCGTGGAAATCGCCGGAGGCCGAGGGCCGAGGGTGCGTCTCCGCATGGAGGATCGCGAGCTATGGGCTCTTCTGCGCGAAGGGGGTCGCCTGCTGCCGTGGCTACAGTCGCGCGTCGGGATCGAGGGGGATGCGGGGTACTTGGTGCGGGTGGCGATGGTGCGAGAGCTGCGTTGAGGGCGACGTGACGCTACGCCTGGCTTTCTAGCTACTTGACTGCGATTCTGGGCGACAATAGAGTCTGGGCCACGGAGGGAGGGCCGCGACATGCCTGCGCCTGAAGAAAAGCACGCTGCACAACAGCTGATCGAGCAGTTGGGAGGCGGTTCGATACGATTGAAGGGCTTCTGCCTGGATCGCCGTACGTGTGCCATCATGAAGCGCCGTCTCGTGCGCATGGCGTCAGCGCAACCGGACAAGGCCGCCTTGGTGCTTGCGCGCCTGGGTGAGATGGTCACCGCTGGCACGCTCGATCTCTCGCGAAGCGGCTGCGCTGGACCGGGCGCCCTCCTCAATGATGCAATCAAGGTTCTTGAAGGCAAACTGCCCGCCGACGCACTCGGCGCGGTCCCTGGACTGTACGCCTGAGGGCAGTGAGCGCCCACAAGAAAGGATGCCGTGCATGTCTCGTCGCTTCGTTCCGCTCAGCAAGGAAGCCGCTGCCGAAGCGGATTTGTTGCTCTTGGGCCTATTGGCCGAATGTGGAGTGGAGGCATTCACCTCCCTAACTGAGCCTGAAATTCAAGATTCTTCGCAATTGAAGGTTGAAATCCAACGGGCGGGAGCGAAGGGGATGGCCAAGCCGTCGCAGGCTTTCAGCTTGCGTTCCGGACCCGTGAAGAAGAAGTCAATCTGACACGCTCATGTCGGACCTGCGCCGGGCTGATGAGCCTACGCCCGTCTCAAGACCGCCACCAGCGCCTCGACGGCGGCCTTCGCCGCCACTTT
Organism: uncultured Bdellovibrionales bacterium; assembly: GCA_964357695.1. Taxonomy (GTDB): domain Bacteria; phylum Myxococcota; class XYA12-FULL-58-9; order XYA12-FULL-58-9; family CAYHNK01; genus CAYHNK01. The sequence continues at coordinate 2,331 of CAYHNK010000285.1, forward strand.
GTCTGCGCCGTCGACGTCAGTCACGGCAACGGAATAGATACCGTTGGCGGCACGAAGGTAGGAAACGCGCTGCCATAGTCGCTCACCTCCGGCGCCATCGTACACACATTCTTGAACAAAGACGCCGTTCTGCTCGTTCCTCTCCAGCGAGTGAAGTGGCCGACCAGAATCGCGCAGTTGCTCAATATCCTGGTGGGCGAGCCGCTCCGGCTCCGGATCTGTTGCGTCAGTGCGCAACTGGACGAGAATATTCGAGGCGAACTCAGGGCTACTGACCGCCTCGCGGTAGAGCGCGATGTGCGCCACCCTCCAGCCGTCGGGAAGCGTAACCTCCGTCATGGCTTCGCGCCGCTGCCAAGCGGTCGCACAGGAGAGTGGAGCTGGCCACCAGGATGCAGACGCACCTCATACCTATGACCACCTACCGCCACCCCGAACGAGGTTCCCTCTGCGTTGCCCGTACGGCTCTCAATCTTTGCGCCCTGTGGGCTAATACCCAACACCTGCAGGTGCTGGCGCAGATGCGCAAGGGCCAGCTGGTCCATCGTGCGACCGTCCCAGCTTACACGCACCGACTCGACCTCGCCGTGCGCCCCGATACGAACTTCGAATGACCCCGGTTTTGCGGACGAAAGCTGCACGCCGTTGCTCCCCACAACGCCCGTCACCGTGAACCCGCCTCCAGGTGCACCCGCAGGCGCATTGGCCTTTTGCGGCGCAATCGTGACGACCCGAAAGGATGGTTTCTGGATCTTGTCAACACTGCCAGCGAAGACGGGGACAGCGAAATGCCAGTACGTGTCGACGAGCTCCTCCGCCACCGGCCCGGCCTGCTCGCGCCCGATCAGCGCAAGGGACGCGTTCGCGCCTTCCCAGCTCGCAATCATCTTGGGCGCATTCGCGACGAGCGACTTGAGCTCAGCCAACGACAGCGGCTTGAGCGGTTGCGCCTTGCCAACCTCCAAGACGCGTGCCGCGAACTGATCGAGCGCGTCACGTTGAAATTTCTTGCGCAGGGCTTTTGGCGCCGCGCCGTAGCCGCGATGCTCGAGATCCCAGGCCTCACCGTACAAGTCACAGTACAGGGGCTCGATCTTCTCCCCGGCCTCTGCGCGTTGGATGAGGCGCGCGATTCGCCCGAGAAGGACCCCTCGCGCCGCTGCGGCCGGCATAATCGGGCTGGAGAGCTCTGTCGCGCCGGTGGCCAAGACGCCTTCCGTGATGGTCGGCACCACCCGTGGATCCGCAAGGAGCTCGGCACGGATCACTGCGAGACGCTCTCGCAGCGCGGCGTCACCCAGGGACTGCTCCTTGCCTACGCTGCGCAGCTCCCTGCCGAACACATCGATGCGTTCAGCCAGAGGCAGAATCGCCGTGCGCACGGCGTTGCGCTGATCGTCCGACAGCCAAGGGGCATCCACCAGTGTCCGCACCATAGCCCTCGCCTGGCCCGTCATCGCTTCGACGAGCTCGGCCTCGCGGGCGGCGCGTTCCCGCAACTGACCGCCTGAACCGGTCAAGAAGTCGGGCCTACTCCAGCGCTCGACGATCAAGGCAAATGGGTCATGAAGGGGTCGACGACTTCCAAGGTTGCCCGAAAGCGCCTTGTCCTGCGCGCCTTGTGCGCGAATGTGCTCGGCCCAGTACGCGCCACCTATCTCACCGGCGACAGCGGGGATCACTGACGCAAGCGCGCCGACGCCGGTCCAGCCAGTAAAGACCTGCAGCGCGACTGAGCCGGCAGCACCCACGTAACGACACGTGCGCGCCACGGCCACGGCAGCCTTCTCGGCGTTGCCGCCCGGTCGCAACTCGTCCAAACCACGAAAGAGAGACGCTGTATCAAGGCCGTCGTTCACCTTGATGCCGTTGGGCCAAATCTCACCCATCGTCACAACGCCAGCACGCACCAGACTGATGAGGCCCATCGTCTCGAGCAGCGACGGCTCCGCACCGGCTGCCAGCCGAATTGCGTCCACCTCTGCCCGAGTGAGACGCGTGCCAACGTCGGCCCGCTTGCCCGCCTTGATGCCCTGTACGCGCCGATCGACGTCGTACTTGACCGCGAGAGTCTGGACGAGCTGACCCAACGAAGGATTGGTGGCGAGCACGGCACTGCGCAGCTGCACAGTCATGACGCGCTCAACGTCAGCAGTGTCCTGCGGCGTCCATGCCGTTGTCTGAACGAGCGCCTGCTTCTCGAGTTGCTCGAGCAGCGACTTATTGAGCGCCGCTTTAAGTGCCTTGCGCGCCGCCGCCACATCGGCGAGCAACTTGCCCTGCGGACCGCCCGCGGCGCGTTGCAGAGTGGCGCGGTATTCCCCCACTGCATTCAATGCGCGCTTGCGGAACGCATCGTTTGCGCGCGACGCGCCAAACGACGCGTTGTCGATTTTGACCAGTCCGTCAGTGACGGCGATCTCGCGTCGGAGCAACTCCCCCGCATTCTTCGGGTTGGCGCTCATCTCGGCCCAGAGCTCGTCATCCGCAGCGCGCTCGGCAACCGCACCCAGCGGATGCTGCTGGCGCAACTCCAGCCGGTTCATGCCTCGGGTGGCAATGTTTGCGTCGGCCTCTGGCTTCAAATGGCCGCGAGCTTCTGCACCCAGTGCCATGGTGGCATAAGTTACAGCCGAGGCCGTCACCTTGCTGAGGCCGAATTTGGCGCCAAAAAGCCCCAAGACAAGTGAAGGTGCCGTCGGGCCGATCTCGGTCTTGATCGCCTGCCAGTACAGGTTGGTGCGCGGCTCGTTGATGATGTTCTTGAACGTCTCGTCCGCCTGCATCCGCTGCCAACTCTTGGCGCGAGCCGGCAGGTACAACCGCTGGCGCTGGTCCTTGGTGATCAGACCCTGCTCCTCGAGCTGATCGAACACCTGCTTCTCGATGCCACTGAAACGTTTACCCGCAACGGCGAGTAACGTCGTCAGCTCTGTGTCACTGAGCGGCCCCGTGCGATCGCGGGCGCCCATCTGCGTTACGTACGCGGACCAAACAGGCCCGTTCAGCTCGTCACGCTGCGTAGTCAGCTTCGTGCGCAAGCGCGCCGCCGCATCTCTGACTGACGGGTCACGAGCGTTATGGGCTACCTTTTCGATGTCGCTCAAGGCCTGCTCAAGGATGACCTTGGCCTCAAACACTTCCTTGGCGTCGGTCGGGAGCGGCTTGGACGCTACCTCCGCTGCCTTGGCGAGGGAGATCGCATGGCGTTCCTGGTCAGCAATCGATCTCGCGATGTGCTTTTGGCGCACTTCTACCATGCGACCCCCCGGGCCCAGCTTGGAAGACTATGATATGAATCCGGACTGCCGGAAAGGAACCGTGCTACGGGAGCAGCGGCGCCTTGTCGCTCCACGAGCGCACGGCCGCCTCGATGTTCGCGCCGGCGGCCACGACGACCACCGCCGTGATGCCAGCCGCAGTCACGAGGCCCATCGTGCGATTACCCACTTCAATGATCGACGTGGTGTAGTCGCCAGCCTTCACCGCGCTCACGACCTTGCTGAAATCTGCCTGATTGATGCCCTTCTGGATTGCCGCCTTCGCAGCAGCGCCCGCGGCCAGCGTGCCAACGATGGCGCCACCGGAGTGCGTCGCCAGCTGGAGCTTGTCCGGAACCATGTCGTAGGCCGCTTGAAACATTGACTCAGTCGCCTGATACCCAGTAATCGCTGCCGCTTTGATGTCTGCCATTTGAGTTCTCCATTCCTCTGGGCTCGCGCCATGCTAGCCCATTTTGAAGGGTATTTTGGTACCCTGCAAACACATTGTTGTCAACATGCCGTACTGCACGCTGTTCAGGTCGCCATGGGCCTCCTCACAGATGCAGTCGTGGGGGAATCCCCCGCCATCACATTGTGTGGGTCCCGCCTGCGGACTCACACCGGCCTGATGCTGCCACGCTTCGACGCATGTCGTCAAGAAGAAAGTACCGCGACGCAGCAACTCCGCACGCGGATGGGATCTGCGCGATCAAGCTCCGAGGCAGTT
>CAYHNK010000286.1:0-6303 GCA_964357695.1 uncultured Bdellovibrionales bacterium
CGGGCCAACCACCAACCTCATCTGGCGCAACAACGTCATGCACGGCGTGAACTCGACCGGCGCCAACAATCCGGCGTTCATCTTCTTCGAGGACTACAACTACAGACCCATCGACGGACTGGTGCAGTATGATCGCGTCGTGGTTCAGGATAACACGTTCTACGATCTCATCAATGATGTCGACCACGGCGCGAGTGTCACCTGCTACAACGTCAAGAACCTCCTGTACGAGGACAACGAGGCCTATCAGATCGACGGCCGCGGCGTCAGCGACAAGGACGACGGCTACTACAACACCTTCCGCAACAACGTGCTGCACGACATGGGCGTCGGAGTCGGGCTCTTTAGCCAGATTACCCAGGGGCAGATCGAGGTCTGCTACAATCTCATCTACAACTGTCCGCGGGGCATCGCGATCGGCGCTCAGCCTGGCTACGTCCGTGATGTCTTCGTGCACCGCAACACAATCGTTGCCGGCGCCATCGATTTTGGGTCGATCACGGACGGTGTGCAAAGCACGAACTTCAACATCTACGGCAACATCATCAGCAATGGGAGTGGTTTGCTCTACAGCCTCTATCCCGTCTCCAACGGCGCGGGCGGGTACGGCTACCCATCTTGGGTCGGCGACCCGGCCCGCGCGCAAATCGACAACAATCTGCTGTGGACCACCGGATCCTTCGTGGCGGGCTTCAGTTGGGGTCTCGTCAACAAGAACCTGACCGCGTGGCAGACGAGTGGCTACGACGTGAACAGCATCGCCGAGAATCCCGCGCTCGATGCGAGCTACAGCCTGCCGGCAGGCAGCCCCTATCTCGGCCTGTATGGGCGCGACCGGCCCACGACTGCTGTCATCCGTCCCTCGGCCCCGTCCAGCTTGCGCGTCGGCCCATGAGTCGGACGTTCCCGTGCTGCTTGCCCTAGGCGTCGCGAAAGCACAGGCCACCGAGCCTACGCTCGACGGCTTTGAATCGGGGAGTAATCTCGACGGCCCCCTGCCGACCGGGTTTGGTTGGAGCGTCGCTCGTGGTCATGGCCACGAGCGTTGCCTTGGTGGCGTGAGTGTTTCTCTCCGGTCAGCGGACGCCTCGCTGCGCGTCCTATCGACGCGTCCTTTCGCCACCAACGTTGCCTTGAGGCGCAAGCACAGGTTTGCTGGTGCCAGCAATCAGAGCCTGGAAGAACTCCTGGGGATGGCTTCCGATCTGGTTGCCGAATTCCTCAAAGCTCAGTACCGCCTCGCCTCGATAGGCTGCGCGATAGGCGACGTACATATCGCCCACGTGCTGTTCGTTTTCGCGCGGGTCAAACAGCGCTGGGTCCAAACCCAATGTCTTGCGCATCCCTTCCCACACCCCGTCCAGGTTCGCGCTCATGATGACCGACTCGTAGAGGTACCCCATCATGACTTGTAGCACCCGCGGCGCACTACGGCCGAACTCGCTCTCGAGGCGCTGTGCTAAGTAAGCGGGAACGTAGTAGTGATACGGCGATGAGGGCGGGTGTTTGATATCAGCGTCCGGGTAGCCTTGCACCGCGCGGAGATCGCCGTGGTTGAGCATGCGGTGGATGTCGCGAATGTCGGCTACCACAGACGGTCGTGCCAAGCGTTTCGCTGCGACCCATGACACGCACTCGGTCAGCATGGTGTCCTGCAGCAAGACCGCCAGCCATCGAATCGCTTCCTCGTCGCTGCCTGCGCGCCTACGGGTGAGCTGCCAAAAATCAAACGCAACGCCGCGCTCTACGCTTGCTTGTAGCTTGTGGCGAAACTCGCTCAGGTACGACACAACATCGCGCCGCTGGACGAGCTTGTCGAGCTGCTTGGCAAAGAACGCGTACGCAATGCGCGTGTCGGTGGTGAATAGGAATTGGTGGTCGAGCACCTCGTACATCCGCTGATTGGCGGCAGCATACAGGGCCTTTTGCTCGCTCTTGCCAGCTCGGTCGAGTGCCTGCTCGGTGCGAAAATCGAGGAACCTTCGAGTGTTGCCGATGGCGCCCAAGCTGTACGAGCTGATCAGTCCATACTCGGCCACTCTCGCGGCTAGACCCGCGGGCTCGTACAGCGTTTCAGCGCCCTGGTTTCCGTGCATGACTACCATGTCGGCAAGTGGCTGAACAAATGCGTATCCGCCTTGCGGCTTTGGCTCCGGACCTTGCCACCGAGGCTTCTCTTTTGCTGCACGCTCCAGCGCGTCGTACATAGTTCCGCCAAGCCCGCCAAAGCGCGCCACCAACTCCGACCTGTCCAGGGTACCGTCATTGCCGGCGGTCTCCGCCAACAGGGCAACGAACGCACGTTGCACAACGTGGCGCTGCAAATACGCGACAGGGAGAGTTTGCTCATCGCCGAAGAGCTCCCTCGCACTGGCCTCCGGACGAATCAGGTAGGCCCACGCGCGATGGAACAAGCGGGGCTCGAATCCTTGCCGTTGCTCGAGCTTCCCCCGCGGTGCGATCGCCGCCCGTCGGACGTGAACCGCGAAGGCTTGCGCGAGCGGCGCCCCCCGGTCCAGCTCACTTCGTGAGATCGCGTTTCCGCCGATCTCATCAACCGTATCCAACGCCGCGAGTTGGGCGCGAGCAGAGTCGACGATGTCTTCGACTTCGACGTTGAACTCCCGCGACACCACACGGGAAATCTGGTCGATCTTGAGTCCAGACATCGGTTAGTCCCAGTGCGTCGTGGGCATAGTCAACGAATGCCCTTGTATACCACACGTTCCGATGCGCGTCAGCGAGAAGATCGCGTCGGTGCGGGGCCGATGGCGGCGAAACGGTCGAGGTCGCCGCCATCCCCACCACCCTTACTTTTCTCGCCATCCGGACAATGACCATCGAGGGAGTGCGCTCAAACGAAGCAACGGCGACGTACTGATGCGTGAGAACGCGGGCACGAACGAACCCGCGATGGAGGCGAAAGATGACAGAGATCGCTAGTCGAAGACGCATACGCACGACAGTGGTGCTTGCGCTGAGCCTCGTTGATACCACCGCCCACGCCTGGACTGTGAACGCGACGTGGGAGACCTTTGCACAAGGAGATCCCGGCGGCGACCAGAACCTCGGCCAGGGCGATGGACTGTACAGCGGCAATAGTAGGACTTCGGTGGTCACGACCAACACACACTTGGGATCCAAGGCACTCAGCGTCTTCCTGCCGGCAGGCGTCGAGAACACCTGGCAAACCGAATTTCGTCTACCGACGGATATCGTCGACGGGCAATCGGTGTGGGCACGCTTCTATCTCTACGTGCCGGCGGACTTCGACTGGACGTGCAACCCGATCACCAAGCTCTTTCGCCTAGCGGTCGTCGACGCCGCTGGTGGTGGTGCGGGTTTTGCTTCGATTCTGGCGACTCGTCCCGGCAGCTATGGCTGCGCCGGCGCTCCGAACGACTTTGGCTACCTCGTCGGCGGGGCAGAGCTCAATTCGGCGCCGCAGTTCATCTGCCAGAACGTTGCATCGGAGCTCCACTTTCTTACGCCCGGCACGTGGCACGCGCTCGAGCTGCACGTCAAAGCGAGCGCGACTGGCTCAGGCGTCTACCGCGTTTGGCACAACGGCGTACTGACGTGGGAGAAGACGGGGCTGAACACCATTCCAGCCGGTGGCGCGATCTTTCACGGCAGCGGTAACGTTGCGAACCACCTGCTCGGTTGGTGGAACGGCGGTGTCCCCAAAGATCAGACGATTTATTTCGACGATCTCACGTACACCAACGATACGCCCGCGAATCTCGATGCCGCCGGCAACCCAATGATTGGGCCAACGGACTGGTCGGTCGTGCGACCGAGCGCCCCAGCGAATCTACAGGCGCACTGACCGCGGAAGTGCCGGTCCGATGCAGCTGCATGCGCACGCCATCTTCTCCCTGCTTCTGGTAACCTCGGTCGCGCGCAGCGCCGTGCTTCTTGACGAGCACTTCGATGACGCGAGCCTCGTCGAGCGCGGCTGGTTCGATGTCACGAGCGTCACCATCGACACCTCCGGCTGTCATCTCGGCGGCTGTCTGCGCTATCACTACGAGCCGGGTGAAGTCTTGCCAAGCGGCATGGGACCGCTGCGCGTCGCCTTCGCAGAAACGGACGTCGTCTTTGTGCGCTACTTCACGCGCTACAGCGCCACGTGGCAGTTTCGCCCGAGCTACGGTCCGCACGAAATTCAGTTGCTCACCAACCTCGATGACCGCTGGATTGGCCCGGCGCAGACGCATCTCACGGCCTACGTCGAGCACGTCGAGGGCAAGCCGCTCATCTCCGGCCAGGACACGCTCAACATCGACCAAGCGCGCATCGGGCAGGATCTCACGATGGTGACCGACGCCCGTGGCGCCCATGGTTGCAACGGCGCCGCTGACAGCCACGGCGTGGGCGATTGTTATGCGAGTGGCGACATCTACCGGAACGGCAAGTCATTCGGGCACGAGACCGCGCCCGTCGTGTTCTCGGCGAGCACCGGGCCATACTACCAAGGTGGCTGGCACGAAGTGATCGTCGAGATCCGACTAAATGACGTGACCCCGAGCGCAACGACCCGCAATGGGCGTGCCCGCTATTGGTTTGACCGCGTGCCCGTCATCGACATTCGCGACACTGTCTGGCGCACCGGTGCGAATCCGACCATGCGCTTTTGCGAGCTCGTGCTCGGGCCGTACTACCACGATGGTGCACCGCAGGCGCAGGACGGGCTCTTCGACGAGCTGCGCGTTGCTACCGCGGCCAGCGAAGTGGGCCTAACACAGAGCGACACGGTGCCGCGCGCGCCACGCATGTTGGGCGTGAGCCGTTGAAGGCATCGTCTGCTGCGCTCGAGGTATAGACAAAACAATCGCCGTGCTCTTCGTGGTCTTGGGGTCCTCCTCCGCAACGGCCCAGAAGCGTTGGGTGCAATTCGACATGGGCGAGGATCTGAAGTTCGACGTGCTTTCAGACAAGGTCGCTGTAGGCGCCACCGCGCAGCTACGCATTTACGACCCCGACCCTACGAGCGGCGAGTTCCGCGTCCTCACGGCGGTCGGCACGGCCAAGGTCGTCAGGCTCTGGCGGATCCCGCGCGAGGAAGTTGCCGCCGCGCACGCGAGGCGTCATGCTCGGCCCGATGCTCGCCACCCTCGTCACGCAAGCCATCACCATGACGGGGCTCGTCGTGGGTCTCGGACTCATCGGTCTCCTGCTCCACGCTCTTGAGCGCCGAGTCTCGCGGCGCGTCGCGCAAAAACTCGGCTGGCGCGCGGTGCTCATTACCGGTTGGCTCGGCGTACCCCTGCACGAGCTGTCGCATCTCGCGATTGCCCGCCTGCTCGGGCAGCGCATCGTCGACTACCGCCTGTTCGCACCCAATCCCGCGACCGGCACCCTCGGCTACGTGCGCCATGCGTACTTGCGGCCGAGCGTTTGGCAGCCAATCAAAGAGGCGTGCATCGCCATCGCGCCGCTCATTGCCGGCCTCGCCGCGCTCACCGCGCTGCTCGCTTGGACATGTGCCCCGGGAACCCTCACCAACCTCTACGCCGCCATGCGCGACAGCGCGCTGCGACCGACGCACGACCTACTCGCCAACAACGCCGCGCTCGCCCAGACGCTCGGCAATGGGGTCGCGCTCATCACGGGCGCCGCCTGGCGCGCACGTAGCGTGTGGTTGCCGTTGCAGCTCTACCTCGTCGTCGCCGTCACCGCGCACATGGCACCGAGCACGCGGGATCTGCGCGCGGCGGGCGTGGGCCTCATTGGCATCCTCGTTGCTGCTGGGCTCGCTGTCACGCTCATCGGCGCCCCCACCGGCGTCGCCCTCCTCATGCTCACGACGTCCCTCTTCGTCACGGCGTCGCTGCTGACCCTGGCGTTTCAAGTCGCGTACGGCGCCGCTGCGGGTCTCATCGCGGCCTAAACACCACCGACTGTCGATTCGCCCGCGTGCGCGATTGCGTGGTCGGCCTCGAAAGTGCTACACGCCCAGCCTGATTGTCGACGAGCGGCCAAAGCCATGCTGTCGAGGAGGTGAGTGACGAAGTGAAGAGGACGCAGACCGATCTTCGCAGTTGGACGATCAACGACAGTGCCGAGCTGTACCAAGTGCGCGCCTGGGGCGCGGGCTACTTTGAAATCAACGACAAGGGCAACGTCGAGATGACGACCCCGGGCGAGCCCTCGCATCGCCTCGACTTGATGGATCTCGTCGGTGACCTGCAACGCCGCGGCTACAAGATGCCGCTCCTTTTGCGCTTCTCGGACGTCCTGCAACACCGTGTGCGCACGCTCTTCGAGTCCTTCGGCAAGGCGATCGCCGAGTACGGCTAC
>CAYHNK010000287.1:0-6280 GCA_964357695.1 uncultured Bdellovibrionales bacterium
CTGCGCTCAGTCCCTCGCGTTGCGCCTTGTCCGGGAGCTGGAGCTCGCCGAGGAGCCCGTCGAAACCTCGCGACCCGACAACGCCGCCGAGGTGCACCTACCGTTCGTGCGACATTTTTTCCCGCGGGCCGAGCTGCTCATGCTGGGCGTCGCAGCGGGCGCGGTGTCTGAGCGTATCGGCGCAGCAGTCGGTGCGGCCTGTACGGACCGCGCCACGGTATTTGTGGGGTCGACCGATCTGACGCACTACGGCCCGAGCTACGGCTTTGTGCCGCACGGCATCGGCGAGGGTCCGGTCGACTGGGTACGCAACGAAAACGACCGCGGCTTTGTCGACGCGGTCCTGGCCTTCGACTCCGGCGCGCTGCTCACCCACGCGCAAGAGCGGCACAGTGCGTGCTGTCCGGGGGCGGTGGCGGCGACACTACGTGCCATTGACGCCTATGGTGCGCACGAGGCGCCCCAGCTCGTCGACCACTACACGAGCTTTGACGTCACGCCGTCCAATAGCTTTGTGGGATACGCAGGGATCGTGCTCTAGATGTCTACCTCAGTCTCGTTTCATAATCGCCGCTCGCAGCGCTTATGCGGTGAGCTGCACGGCACGCTCGGCAAGGTGGCGGCCATCACCTGTCACGGCATGCTGTCCACCAAGGACGGCACCAAGCACCGGCTGCTCGCTCGCGAGCTCGAGGCGCGGGGTGTGCCGCTGTTGCGCTTTGACTTTGCCGGTCGCGGGGAGTCAGAGGGCAGCCTGCTCGAGCTCTCGTACTCGCATCAGGTCGAGGATCTGGAAGCGGCACTCGACTATCTTGTCGCCTCCGGCGTCGAGCGCGTGGGGCTCTTTGGCTCGAGTATGGGTGGCACCGTGGCGCTTTTGACCGCCGCGCGCAGCGAGCGCGTCGTGGCCATCGCGACACTTGCTGCGGTGGCGCATCCGAGTGCCATCTTCGAGCGCTATCCGGCAGAGCTTGCCCGCTGGCGCACACGCGGCACGCTCGAAACCGAAGCGGGCGAAGTAGGCCTCGAGTACCTTGATGACGCGCGCCGGCACGACGTCATCGCGTCGACCGCGGCACTGCTCGCGCCGCTACTCGTCATCCACGGCGAGCGTGACGAGCTCGTGCCGTCGAGCGACGCGCACGACATCGCCGCCGCCGCGCGAAACGTCAGCCTCGAGATCGTGCTGGGCGCCGATCACCGCTTCTCGGACGCGCAGCTGCTGCGACCCGCGATGCGTCGCGTCGCCGCCTTTCTCGCCGCGCACCTCGGACTTGCCAGTATGCAGGGTGTCGACTAGGAGAGGGCGTCGCCATAGCGTACGAAAGGTTGTCATGATCCGTTTCGCGCCGTACTACGAGCTACGCCCTTGGGGCGGGAGCCGGCTCGTCGAGGAGCTCGGCCGCGAGCTACCCGAAGGAAAAATAGGTGAGTCCTGGGAGCTCGTCGAGCTCGGCAGTCGCCATAGTCGCGCGGTGGGTGGACCCCACGACGGTGCGCTAATCGGTGAGTTGTGGCGCGCGGGCGTCTTGGGTGGCTCGGCCAAGGGAACCTTCCCCTTTCTTCTCAAGTGGCTCGACACCGACGAGCGCCTATCGGTGCAGGTGCATCCGGACGAGGCCACGGTTGCGCGCCTGGGTGCCGGCGCCGCCAAGTCCGAAGCGTGGTACGTGGCGCACGTCGATCCGACGGCCTCGCTCTTTGTTGGCCACTACCCGGGGCTCGATCCCGCGACGTTGCGGCTGGCTGCGACAGGCGGCACGATCCACAAGTGGCTCTACGAGGTGCGCCCACGCGTCGGCGAAATGATCTACGTTCCCGCCGGTACGTTGCATGCGGTGGGCGCCGGCTTTCTCCTCCTGGAGGTGCAGCAGTCGTCCGACACGACGTATCGCGTATACGATTGGGGGCGACTCGATGCCGAAGGTCTACCGCGCACCCTCCACCTCGACGAGGCCTGCGAGGCGGTCAAGTATGACCGCTTTGGGGCGCCCAAAGCGCAACGGGGTCAGTTGCTCTGCGAGAGCTTCTCCCTACGCGCCCTGCGCATGGGGCAAGAGATTGCCGCCGGCGCCTTGCGCGTGTTCGTCGCCGATTCTGGCGCGGCCAAGCTCGTCGGCGCGGCGGGGGACGAAGTCCTCGAGTACGGCGATGTGGTCGTAGCACAGGAGAGCGATGGCGCCGTGCGTCTGGCCACAGGCACGGCCCTGCTCGTCAGCGAGCCGCTGGAGCACGAGGACGCTTGAGGCACAGCAGTGTTTTCTGCGGCCCCTCCACCGTCACACTCGCTAGCTGCCAGCCCGTCTTCGATTCTTCGTTGGCGCGCTGGGTCACGGCCTCCGCGCCGAGGGGCCCGACAACGCTCACGCAGTTGTGCTCCCAGCGCATAGCGGCGAGCTGACGCTTGACGAGCTGTAGCGTCGCGAGATCGATGTTGGCCGGCACAGCAGCGCAGCCGCCATCATCCGGCGGTGCGTCCGCCGCCGCCGCGACCGGCATGAGCAACGATGACCCTCCCAGTCCCAGGCCGAGACCCGCGACGAGCAGAACGCCGGCAACCACGTAACGCATGAGGACTCCTTGGTTAGGCTTCCAAACGAAAGCGCGCCAGCACGTCGGCGAGCGTCTGTGACTCGGCTCGCACCGCGGTGAGACTCGACGCGAGCGCGGTCGCGAGATGCTGATTGCCTTCGGCCACCGTTTGCACGCGTCGCATCGACTCACGGATGTCTGAGCCCGCATGCTGCTGCTCGGCGGCCGCACTCGAGAGCTGCCGCACCTCGCGTCGCAGCTGCTCGACGAGCTCATGAATGCCTGCGCGCGCTTCGTCGTGCGAGGCGATGGCCGCGTTGACCTGTTCGAACACCGTGCGCATCCGCTCAATTTCAGCTCGGATGGCGTCAGCGTCGCGGCCCTGCTCGCGCGCTGTACCGGTGATCTGTTTGAGCGAGCCAATCACCGACGAGACCGCGTGCTCGACGCGTTGGATACCACTCGACTGCTGTCCCATCAGCGCTTCGATGCGATTCGCCATGGTATGAGCCTGCTGGGCGCCCACGACCACTCCCGCAAGTGCCTGCGCCGCGAGCTGCGAGCGCTCGGCACCCGTCTGGACCGCAGCGCTGGTATCGACCATCGCAAAGCCGGCATCGGCGATACCCGACTGAATCGAGCGAATCGAGTCCAAAATCGACTTCGTGGATGAAGCGGTCTCGTCGGCAAGTTTTTTGATTTCGTCGGCCACCACCGCGAACGACCGACCGTGCTCGCCAGCCTGCGAAGCGATGATCGCGGCGTTCAGCGCCAGTAGGTTCGTCTGACGCGTCACGCCCTCGATGACCGCCGCGACGTCGCCGATGGCCGCCGACTCCGCAGCAAGACGTTCGATGACGCTGGTCGAGACCTCCGCGTGCGCGCGAATGGCATCCATACTCTCGGTCACCTTGGTCATGGCCGGCAGGCTGATACCGCGCACATCGTCGATGACGCGGGCTGTCGCTTGCGTGGCGTCGACGGCATCCTTGCGCACCACGGCGAAGGTCTCACTCACGCTGCTCACAAAGGTGCTCGTCTGCTGGGCCGATTGGTCGAGCGTCGCCGTGGTGTTGACGATGCGCATGATGGCCTCGGAAAACTTCGCGATCGTTCGCGTCGTGGCATCGACCGCGGTGCCCAGGGCGCGCGTCTGCTCGCTCACGCGCCGTGCCGAGTTGCTCATCGATTCAACCGATGTCGCGGTGCTCTCGGCCACGTCACCCGCCACAGCGACGACCTGGGCGAGGGCATGGATCGACGTGTCGAGCTTCGCGCCTGCGTCCGCAGCCTGCTTCACCGCGGCGATCTGTCCGGCGGCCCCCGCGGTGACCTCGCCCGCAGCCTGATCGAGATCACGTGACAGCGCCGTCACCTCGCGTCCAGCACGGTGCATCTGCGTCACTGTCGTACGCAGATTCTGCACCATGTCGTTGAGCGCTTGTCCGAGCTGCGCCAGCTCGTCATCACCACGCACGTGCATGGTCTGGGTCATGTCGCCGGCTGCCACCGCCCGCGCGAGGCGCACGTCATGGCGCAGAGGGGACGCGACGGCGCGTGAAAAAAAGCCGTTGATGACGAGACTCGCGCCGACAAAGCCTAAGAGTCCAACCACGACCAGCGTGAGCAGCTGACGATCGATCTGGCGCGCCAGCAAGGCACGCGTGAGACCCAAGCGTAAGCGCCCCACGGGCATGTCGCCTACGTGGATCGGCACAGCGATCTCGATGATGTCCTTCGTAGTCGCGACGCGATTGATTTCGACCATCGTCCGCGCGGCATCAACGAGGTCGGCGTCGGTGCCATCGCTGCGCGCGCGATCAAGACTCGCAGCCATGGGCACGCCATCCTGGTTGAAGATGGCGGCGTAGACAACCTCGTCATCGCTCGTCAGCTCGCGCACATAGCGCAACAGCGCGTCGACTTCGAGGTTGATGATCGCAAAGGGGGTCACCTTGGCGGCAAACGCCGCGAGGCTTTGGCCCTTGTTGCGCAGGGTCTGGTTCATGGCCGAGCGCTGCAGTACAAACACGCTCGCCCCGGCGGCGAGCAGCACGCCGACGAGCACCAGGCTCACGAGCACGACGATTTTGAAAGCCAGCCGTTTGTGCACAAAGTCCACCCTGCCGGAGCTTTCTCTTGTATGCGAGGAACTGCACGCGGGCAAATTCCACGATGCGGCTCCGACGCGTGGCGCGAGATCGTCGCGCATCGAGTCCACGAAGATTCAAGCAACGAGGCTCTGTGCGTTGCGATACTGCAACACGGTTTCAATGAATCCAAGCCACATGAAGGAAGGATGCCCTATGAAGCTCGAAAAGATCGCCAACGACGTTACCGTGTCCAAGGTCGCTCAGGGCCCGCTCGCTCAGGGCACCGCTGCCACCAACAAGGCCCAAGCCCCCGCGCCCCAGCTGTTGTCGGCGGAAAAGTCCGCGTCGCAGGCGAAGGCGATTGGTATTACCACGGCGCGTCTCGATGCCGTGGCCGAAGGGGCCAAGGCGGCCATCGACAAGAGTCTTTCGTATTTGGATCGCATGGGCGCGGCGCCGAAGAGCTTTCTGCCCACCTCGGTGGATGCGGACAGCCTTGGCATGACGCACGTGCGTTTTGAGCGCTTTCACGAAGGCGTGCGCGTCTTTGGTGAGCAGGTGGTCACCCACCTCGGCGTCGGCCTCACCGGCGACGTCGCCTCCATGACCGGCAGCGTCGAGCCGTTGCCGCTCGGCCTCGGCGGCAGTCCCGCCATTTCGACCAAGGATGCCGTCGCATCCGCGCGCAAAACGTTTGAGGGTCGCCCGAAGGAATCGGCGGTCGAGCGCTGCATCTTCTTCGGCGCGGACGGTGTCGTGCACTCGGGCTACCATGTCCAGCTCGTTGATCTCTCGGTGCCCAACCCACGCCGCATGAGCTATCTCGTCGACGGTGAGAAGGGTGCGATCATCCAATCGTGGAACCAGATCGGCGGGGTCATCAATCCCGAAGCGGCGAAGAGAATGCTCGCCAACGCCCGCAACATCACGCCCGCTGGCGCCGGCAAGGCCGGAACGAGTCAGCGACCCCAAGGCGCTGCGGACGACAAGACGATGTACTCCGGCATGGTGGAGATCTTCGCCAAGCAGAACGGCAACACTTACGTGCTCGACGATGGCAGCCGCGGCAAGGGTCTGGCAACCAAAGACGCCAAGAATCAGTCGCGCGCCGGCTCGGCGGTGGAAGTCACTGACAACAACAACGTCTGGGGTGAGACGGGCGACAACGCGCGTCAGGTGTCCGCGGTCGACGCCCACTACGGCGCGCAGATGACGTACGACACCTACAAGAACATCCTCGGCATCGACTCCATCGATCTCAAGGGCTATCGCCTCGTGTCCAACGTCCACATCGGCCGCAACTACGTCAACGCCTTCTGGGACGGCTCCCAGATGAATTACGGTGACGGCGACGGCAAGACGGCCGGCCCGCTGACGACGCTCGACATCGCGGGTCACGAAATCACCCACGGCCTGACGACCAATACCGCCAATCTCATCTACTCGGGTGAGTCCGGTGGCCTCAACGAGGCGATGAGCGACATCGGCGGCTTCCTCGTCGAGTGGTACGCCTCGCAGCACAACCCCGGCGTGAAGTGGGAATGGACGATGGGCGAGGACTGCTGGACGCCGACCAACGGCAATCCGAATGACGGGCTGCGCTACATGAACAACCCGACCAAGGACGGCTACTCGGTCGATCACTACAGCAAGTA
>CAYHNK010000288.1:0-6261 GCA_964357695.1 uncultured Bdellovibrionales bacterium
TCTCGTCACTTGCGAACGTAGATCGACGCCGTACATCGCGTCTTTTCCGCCGGCACCCCTGCCCCCCCATGCCGCGCGTGGTCCGAGGCGAAGCGTCGGTATTGCGGCCCATTGAATAGCCCGCGCACCCGTGAGGGCTCGCTCCGCCTCGGCATGCACGATGATGGCGCCGAGTTGGGCGCTGAACGAGAGATCGAGCGGCGCGAGAGGCGGCATGTCCACGTCACACCACGCAAGTGTCTCCCCGACCTGTAGACTCAAAGTGCCCGCGGCGACGCGCGTGCGCGCTGCCGGGCCCCAGCCGATGGCCGCTCCGACGTGCACGCGCTGCCATGACACGCCAGCGGCAAGGGTGACCTCTGACCACCATGTACGCGACCTGCCCCAGGCTCCGCCTTGAACCCCGATGCGGATCTGCGGCGTCCATATCGGAGGTACCGTCGCAGCAGGCAGATCGGCACCTGCGGTCGCTACGACAGCCGTGGTGGCCCTAGCCTCCGAGGTAAGCGACCACACCGAGCTCGCAAGCTTGAGCGCGATGCCGCGGTACACGTTGCTGGGAGCCTCCGGGTCGAGCGGTACGAAGAACGTGGCATCGTCGCTGGGTTCACGACTCTGGGCCGCCAGCGTCACGACCACGCGCTCATCGCTCCGATAGAACCACGCGACCGCGCGGCCCTCGAGCGCCGTGCACAGCCGCAACGCCGCCGCTCGCACATCGGGGTCCGGTGCGACAACGGCCGGGGCGGGAACGAACATGGGGTCGAGCGCACCGGCATAGAGATGCAAGGCCTGTCGTAGTCGCTCGACGTCTACCTCTGCAATGGGCGGATCGGGAATGAGCACAATGACACGCGTTGTCGTCGCACGAACCGGCAGCGCCGCCGCATTGGCGAGCGCCGAGAGCGTGACGAGTGTCGCGATCGACGGCACGACGAGTCCCCGAACACCGCACAAGGAGCTCACGTACCCCACCATCCGGAACATCAAGACACGCGCGCTCTGGTTGCGCAACCCCGGAAGGTCGCCACGTGTGCCGGCACGTCCGCAAGCAATGGCCACGGCCGCACCGCCCACACGCCACGCGACACGGCTGTCGCGACCGTGAGCGGCATCACGGTCACCTGTGCGGCCGAGTCGATTGAAATTGCACCACCTGACACTTTGGCGCGATTGATGCTACAGAAGCCGTGCAGTACCCATGGGGAGTGGGGATCAATCAACGCGCAGCAAAGCCAAGGAGCGAGCAACCATGACCAAGCGACTTTTGATCGGCATCACGGGGATCGTGCTCTTTACCGCGGGGTGTCGTGACGACAAGACCCTCTCGGCAAGCAACGTTTCGCAGCGCACGACCACGAGCATCGAAGCGCTACTCGGCAATGCCGGGGGGGCGGCCGATTCACTATCGCAAAACCAGACCCTCTCATCGATGGGCTCGGCACTGAGCAACGTCAGCGGCGTGCTGGAAACCATGGGGCTCGTCACCAGCACCGCGCCCGCAGCGCAAGGCATCCGGGCCAAAGGGACGCGCATGTTGCGCGCCTTGCAGACCCAGCCCACAAGTGGCGAGAATGGCTTTGATGCCGCTGCGGCCGAGATCAAAGACTTTCTCGAGACCAAGATCTTCATCGATGCCAATGTCGAAGAGTCGGGCGATGGCTACGCGGTCTTTCTCATACCCGGCGCGGCGCTCTGCGAGAGTCAACAGTGCGACCTCGTCTGCGACGCATACTCCTGCGTGGAGAGCAACTGTGCACCCGTGGTTGACGCGGCCTGCGCGGAGTCGATCGACACCATCGAGGTGCGCATCAAGGCGACCGCGGTCGGCAGCGACGGCGTCGATCTAGCGCTGCTCATCGGGCCGACCAAACTCGAGCCGGTGGTGTTGCAGCTACGCCCCGACAGCATTGCCACCGAGGTCGAGCTCGCGGACGTGATGCAAGCCATCGAGCGCATTGCCGAGCTGAACGGTGAGCCGCTGACCGACATGCCGAGCGTCTTCGAAGGCCGGCTACGCGTGGCCTTGATGGTCCATGGCGAGCAGGACGTCGAGGTGGAAGCGGGCGTCGTGCACGCGGTGCATGTGGTCGCGGCCGGTACCTACGGTGACATCGACATCCAGGTGGCCGCTGCCAACCCGCTGTGGTCGCTGCGCGCCGACGGTATTGCGCAATACGTGAGCTTCCTGGTGGACGCGGGCGAGGTGAATGTGGCGCTGCCGTACGCCGAGATCACCGGGGACATGCTCTCGACGGGCACCTTCGCGGTGCACATTGGTGGTTTGAGCTACGCGCTCACGCTCGAAGCAGGCGCGACGTCGCTGAGCATCACGGACATCGGTTTTGGCGCCACCGACTCGACCGTCAAGCTCAACAACACGACGCTCTTCTCGGGCAGCCTCAATGCCGACAGCGGTCGCACGCTGGCGCTTGCCGTCACTCCGGACACACTGCACGACAGCGCGCTCTTCGAAGTCACCCCGGGGCTCGATCTGCGCCTCGGCTTCTTCCTCGCCGCCATCGCGGCCGACTTCACGACACCCCCGGAGGCGTTTCTGCTCGACGAGACGTATCGCATCGCGCTCACGGGTGCCGGCAGCGCCTCGATCTTGCCGCGCGGTGAAGACCTGCTCGCAGGCTTCCCCGGTGGCATCGAGGTGGTCTCGGGCAGTCTGAGCATTTCGAGCACGCCCGGCACGGGCAGTCCCGTCGAGGTCATCGTGCCCGAGGGTCAGTGCCTCGTCGGCGTCGATGTGCTGCCGGACGGCGCACATGCGCTCCTCGGGCACCTTGCCGTCAGTGCCTGTCCCTAGCGCACGACGGGTACCAACGGCATCTCGAGCATCCCGAGCGGTGGCCGCAGCCCGAGCATCGTCACGAGCGGACGCAGTGCCTCAAGCTCACGCGCAAGGCTCTCGCCGAGCGGGTTGCGCGTGAGGGCATCGGTGTCGCGGTCCAAGAGCATTTGCAGCGGGTTCTTGGGCGGCGGATAGACGCGCAGCTCGATGCCGGCATCCTTGTCGATGCCCGCCGCTTCCTTGGCCAGCGCCAGTGCTTCGGTCATGCCGCCGAGCGCGTCGACGAGACCCAGCTCTTTGGCTTGCGCGCCGCTCCAGATACGACCCTTGGCTGCGGCCTCCACCTGCGCAGCGGTGAGCTTGCGCGCCGCGGCGACCTTGCCTTTGAAGTCCGCGTAGACGCGATCGAGCGAGTCGGTCAGGCGCTGCCATTCGGCGGCATCAAAATCGTGCACGCCCGATTCGAAGTCTGCGTGGCGACCACGCTGCACCGAATCGAAGGTGATGCCGAGCTTTTGCGTGAGGCCACGCACCAGCATCTTGCCGCCGACAACGCCGATCGATCCGGTGATGGTGGCGGGCTCGGCGACGATGTGCTCGGCGCCCAAAGCGATAAAATAGCCACCGGAGCCGGCGACGTTGCCCATCGAGGCGATGAGCGGCTTGTGTGCCTCCTTGGCGCGGGTGGTCTCGTGCCAGATGGCGTCGGAGGCAACGTAGGAGCCGCCCGGGCTATCGATGCGCAACACGATGGCCTTGACGTCGTCATCCTCGATGGCGGCACGCAGCGCGCGGCGCATGCTGTCCGAGCCCACCTGTGTCTCACCCCACAGCGGCGTGCCGTCCCCGTTGCCCGAGACGATGGTGCCGCTCGCGTAGATGAGCGCGACCACATCGCCATGATCATGGGGTCCACTCTCGCGCGCGCGGTAGCGACGCAAGGGCAGCGTCTCGAGATCGCGGCCCACGCGCTTCTCGAGTGCTTCGTGCACGGCGTGGGCGTAGCCCAAGGTGTCGATGAGCCCGGCTTTCGCGGCCTCCTCGCCAAAGTATGGCGCGCCATCGACGAGCGCGCGCACTTTGCCGGCCTCCACCTTGCGTGCCGCGGCGATGTCGAGGACGAGCTGGTCGTAGATCGATCCCAGGATGGCATCGACAGACTCACGGTGCGCCGCAGTGAAGCGCTCCTCGGTGAAGGTGTTCATGGCGCTCTTGTACTCGGCGCGATGGTCGAGACGCGGCTCGATGCCGATCTTGGCGAGCAGGTTCTTGGTGAACATGGCCGTCGACAAGAGGCCGATGAGCGCCACATCGCCCGAGGGTTGCATCCACACTTGCTCGAACGCGGTCGCAAGGTAGTAGCCGCGCGTATCGTATGACTCACCAAAGGCGATGGCGGGCTTGCCGCTCTCGCGGAATTTCGCCACCGCGCTGCGTAGCTCCTGCACTTGCGCAAAGCCAAGAGAGCCGCCGCCGATACGGGCCACGACCGCCTCGACGTGCTTGTCTTGGGCTGCCTGCTCTAGCCCTTCGACGACATCGCGCATCGTCAGGGTGTGGCCGACGGCGAGCTCATACAACGGGCCATCGGCTGCCTCTTCGGCGACGTCACCTGTCAGGTCGACTTCGAGCACTGCGTGCCCCGGTAGCGGCTCGCGCACCATGGCGCCGACGATCCAGGTGGCAATCATCACCGCCCAGAAAAACACGGTGAGGGCGCCGATGGTGACGAGGATCTTGCGCAGGGTCTGTCTCATCGCTCTTCTCCCGGGACGTGCTCGTGGGCGTGATAGGAGCTGCGCACGAGCGGGCCGCTTTCCACGTGGCGAAAACCGCGTCGCAATCCCTCTGCGCGTAGCTCGGCGAACTCTTCGAGCGCGTAAAAACGCGCGATCGGTGCGTGCTTTTGGGTGGGGTTGAGGTATTGCCCGAGCGTCAGCACATCGCAGTGGACCTCGCGCAGATCATCCATGACGGCGAGGACCTCGTCGCGCGTTTCGCCAAGCCCAAGCATGAGGCCGCTCTTGGTGGTCATGGGCGCGCCCGTCTCGCGCCTCATGGCATCGAGGCGGGACAGGAGCTGCATCGTGCCCGCATAGCTGCCGCGCGGGCGCATGCGCGCAAAGAGCCGTGGCACTGTCTCGGTGTTGTAGCCAAAGACATTCGGCCTGGCATCAAACACGCGGCGCAGCAGTGCGGCGTCGTCGCCAAAATCGGGCGTCAACAGCTCGATGCGCGCCTCCGGGTTCTGGCGTCGCACGGCCTCGATGGTGCTGATCCAATGCCCGGCACCAAAGTCCGCGAGATCGTCGCGATCGACGCTCGTCAGCACCACGTGACGCAGTGCCAGACGATGCACGGCTTCGGCGACGTGCTCGGGTTCCTCGGGGTCGAGAGGCAGCGGCCGGCCACTGGTCACAGAGCAATAGCGGCAGTTGCGCGTACAAATGTCGCCGAGGATCATGAGCGTCGCCGTGCGATGCTCGCCCCAACACTCCCAGATGTTGGGACAGCGCGCTTCCTGACAGACGGTGTTGAGCTTGAGGCCATCGAGAAGCTCGCCCACTTCCTGGTAGGTCGTGGTGCGACTCACTTTGACGCGCAGCCATGGCGGTCGTCGCTCGCTGCTCGGTGCTCGCTTGGCGCCAATCTGGACCACATCCGTCATACGTAGATCTCCTGGCGCCGAAGTACTGCGCCCGCGTGATGCGCGACGCGCGTTCGTACCTCTTCCATGCACGGTGCCGTACCCAGAAGTTGTGCCAAGGACGTCACGCCACGGCCATGCAAGCCGCAGGGCACGATGAGCGCAAAGCCGTCGGGCTGAGGCTCGACGTTGAGCGCAAAACCGTGCAGCGTCGTCCACTCGGCGATGCGCACGCCAACAGCCGCGAGCTTGCTGTCGCCGACCCAGATGCCGCGTAGCCCCTCGACACGCGTGGCGAGAACGCCAAAGTCCGCCGCCGTGCGAATCAGGATCTCTTCCAAGCGCTCGACGTAGCGTCGGATATCCTGCTCGCCGGGGCGCAGCTTGACGATAGGATAGCCAACGAGCTGTCCCGGACCGTGGTAGGTGACGTCTCCGCCGCGACTCGTCTCGACGACTTCGATGCCCCGCGCTGCCAACGTCAACATCGAGGCAAGCACATGCTCGGCACCGCGATTCTTGCCCGTCGTGAGCACCGGCTCATGCTCGAGCAGAAACAGCGTGTCCTCGGCAACACCGGCTTTCACTTCTGCGTGGCGTTGCTCTTGAAGCGCGAGCATCGGGCGGTAGGGCACGCGGCCCATGACCTCGATACGAAGGGGGAAGGGGGCAATCAACGCTCGACCTCAGTTTGCTCTCGCCTCATGACGATCGGCGCGATGAGGCTACCGTCGGTCGCTGTTCCGGTCCTCGCCGCCCGGGTCCCCCCCGCTTCGCGGGTCCTCCCCAACGGCTCCGGTCCCCGCGCTCCCGA
>CAYHNK010000289.1:0-6249 GCA_964357695.1 uncultured Bdellovibrionales bacterium
TGAGCCCGCAACACGCCCGTATTGGGTGTCGAAAATGGCAACGACGACCTCAGGACGCCGATAAAGAACGCAACATCAAGCCATGTGGAGGTATGTGTATGGGAGTTCCCATTGGTGCCCTGTGTCCCGATATTCGTGAGGCGATTGAGACTCATGAGCTCGACACCAACCACAACGGCGAGATCGATGGCGCGGACCGGCGTCGCGTAGACGAGCGGCTCGCCGACCGCGACAACAGCTTTGACAACGCGCGCAACCGGCGCGACCGTGCTGCCCTTCGTGCCATCACGGCAGACTTCGCCTATGGCGGTGTGCTCACGCCGCCACGAAACGGCGCTGCTGGATGCGCCTTGCGTGCTTCGCTACGCGAGGGAGTGGAGAAGGCGCGCGAAACCCCGTGGGCCGCCAACGTGTACAACGGTACCTGGCCGTCAGTCCTCGTCGGTGCGGCAATCAATGGTATGGGCGGGATGGTCGCGGCTCCCATCCTGAGCGTCTGGGCAAGCGGCGGCGTGTGGCTCGTGGAGCAACTCGTGAGCGGCGCAGAAGCCGTCGAGATCGTGGCGAACGCGATGGCTCAGAGCAGCCCGACGGGCCGCGCCGAGGACTTCCCGGCGGAGCGCCGACCCGAGCTCCTCGAGGCACTAGAGGCCGCGTGGCGTGAGATCAAGATCGGTCGCGACGGCAGCTCTGGCGCAGGCTTTGGCACGGAGGCCGTGCTCGAGGGGATGATGGAGGATCTACGTGCCGGGCGAGCGCCGAGCGCTGTTTTGGGCGCGCGCCCGCCAGCGTAGTTTCCTAATCACGGTCCGAGACAGCACCCAAGAGCATGAGCTGGCCCGCGGCGGCGCCAGCGAGCTCAGTGGATCACAGCACCCATGTCGCGCGTCGCTGGATGGGGGATCAGGAAGAAATCTGACCATACTGGCACGACTGCCCCGGTGCCAACGGCGTAGCTGTCTGAGGCAATCCTGAAACCATCTGGCCCGCCTAGGGGGGAGACAAACTTTGGGTCGGTACCCCGCATTTGTGCATTGGTTGAATTATTTGATGCCGAAAAACCACTTCCAGCGGTACCATCAACCATCATAGAGCTGCCGGCGGCCGGAGTGTACCCCAAGTTATTGCGTGCGGTGACGTTGGTTGACACGGGGAAGAGCAAGAGGCCTTGCACCGTACCCGACGAGCTAGAGTACACAGTATTGTTGTAGATGTGCACGTCATCAGGGGGCGGCTCTATTCCCCAATTACCCACATTGAAGCATCTGACACCCAAAGAACGTAGCGACACGTCACAGATATTGTTTCTCACCGTGACATTCCGTGACATGATCCCCATCACCATCTGTGTACTTGCGGACGCCACAAGCCAATTTCGCTCAAAGATCCAATTACGGGTTCGCTCGTCACTACTGCCGTTCTGCACGCCAGCAGTCATCATATAGTCAGAGCTCGACCCTGACACTAACTTGTTGTCCCCTATGATTATATATTCAGAATAGCCGAACGTTTTGCTCCCATCATTCGCTACCACGTCGGCAATCGGCCATCTGGGGTCATTGATGTACGTGCATCCCGCAACATAGTATAGTGTCTCACTCGGATTCGAAGAACATCCCAACGGCGCGTGCAGCTTGATCAACTCTTTCGTTGGGGCAGCGTCAGCCAGAGTATTGTTGCTGACTACCGCTTTCACTAGCTGTGAAAATCTGGTGGGCGTTCCCGTCAAGTTCGTCGCAAAGAGATTTCCCGCCAGCGCACAATAGTGACAGCTCAAGAACGCTCCATAGCCCGTATTGCTTGCGACAGATGAGTCCGCAATGACCAGCTCGTCATAGATCCGGTGACCCGGCGCGCCTGAGCCGTTATGATACATAAGTATCGATGAATTCAGGTTAAATGCATTGAATACATGTTGCACGTCGAGACGCAGAAGTGTCACCTGGTTGATGCCGCCATCAGCATTCACCCCCTGCGTGTCTGTTCCCCGGGACATACCGTCTAAGTATAGGTCCATGACACGCCAGTCTTTGATGGTAGGTGTACTCTGGCTAGACAGCGTGATGACGGATACGTTGCTTCCTGCTTGGATGGTGGGCTTCGCGCCGGTGCCGTAAGCGCCGATCGTTCCGGGGCCGGTAACCGCAACGCGCGCCGCCCCGGCGGAAACAAAAGTGTCCCCGCGCTTGAACAGCACTCGTTTGCCGGTCGTTGCGTAATTGCTGATGGCGGTTGTGAAGTCCGACTGCTGAGCCGTGGTCGCGCCCGCAGGACAGCCGCCAGCGCCCGCCGTAGGAACGCTCATCGCCGCGACGCAGATGGTGTTGGTGCCGGAGAAGATTACATCCGGATCCTGGACCACGATCGTGGCGTAATCGCCGGATACCGTATTCGCTCCATCGGTGACGCTAAGCGCGACGGTATAGGTACCTGGGATTTCGTAGACATGCGCCGCCACTGGGCCGGTGGCCAAATTGCGGCTGTTGACGCCAGCCCCGCTGCCCGTCCCCCAGGTCGTGCCGCTCACGGGGGAGCCGGCCGGATCACCGAAGTCCCAGCGGTACTCGAGCGCGTGGAACGGCCGCGTCGTCTCGGTTGAGGTCGTGCCCACCGCATCGAAGAACACCGATAGCGGCGCAACTCCGGACCCGCGGCTCGCAACGACCGACACAGCGAGGGGACCCGCGTCGACACCAACGCCGAAGCTCACAACATAATCCGAGGCGTTGGCATTGCCGGCGCCGTCCTGGCAACGCACATAGCGGGTGTAGCTCTGTCCGTCTGACAGCCCCGTGAGCTCGGTATTGTGCGAGATGGTCCCCGTCGTTGTGAACGTACTCGCCATCGCGGCATACGCGGTCCCTGATGGCGTATCCCACTTGCAGGTGGCCGCCTCGTTGGTCGCGACGCGCATGGTGACGTGCGTCGTGCCGCCGGGAAGGGTTCCTGTGGGCTGACCGCCGCTGAGAATCGGCGCCGTC
Organism: uncultured Bdellovibrionales bacterium; assembly: GCA_964357695.1. GTDB lineage: Bacteria > Myxococcota > XYA12-FULL-58-9 > XYA12-FULL-58-9 > CAYHNK01 > CAYHNK01. The sequence continues at coordinate 2,982 of CAYHNK010000289.1, forward strand.
GTGTCAGTCGGACATACTAGATCGCCACCCGAGCAGTCCTGGTCGACGCTGTCGCCACAAACTTCCGTGGCGCCCGGATGGATCGCCGCGTCGGTGTCGTCACAGTCCGCCACGGTAGAATAGCCATCTCGGTCTGCGTCTGCCGGCGAGCTGGGATCTGTACCGGTCGCAGTGCCACCGCAGCCGACGGCCAGGGCGAGCAGGATCAGGGTCATGTTGGTGCGCATCGCAGTTAGCCTCCACATGGTGCGTCCGTCGCTTTGAAACAATTAGTGAATCACAGCGCCCATATCGCGCGTGCTCGTTTGGGGAACCAAGAAGAAGTCCGACCACACAGGCACCACGGCACCCGTGCCGATAGCGTAACTGCCGGCGGTGATCTTGAAGTCTGCCGGTGTTGCTGGCGGCACATGAGCCATCAACGGTGATGTATGGGTGCTCGTCGAATTGTTAGATGCCGTCGTATTGGTGACATCGAATGTCGCACTGACATTGGGTGAATATGCAAGATTGTTGCGCACTGTTGTGTTTGTCGCCCCCGTCGCCGCACCAAGCGCCGTGAAATCTCCCGCGTCATTGCTGAATAGGGTACTGCTGTAGAGACGGACATTGTTTGATGCGATTGAATTGGCACCCGCACCCAGAACATACACGCCCGCGTGGTTGCCGCCTCCTGTCATGTCTATGATTTCGTTTCTGACCGTTACGTCTTGCGCTTGAATCATCAGCATCGGCCAGCAGCATTCAGAAGATGCCCCGGTATACCAGTTGCACTCAAACAGAATATCTTTGAATCGTCCGTCCCATTCGGCACGGTTCGATGGCGTAACTGTGACTGGTTGGTTACTCAAGCCGCCGACGAACTTGTTCTCGACAACAACAGTTCGTGTCGTGAGGGCGGCCTCGCCAGGCAGCAGATGAGGATAGTACTCGCAACAAATGCCAGTATCCGTATAACTAGGAGCGCGCAAAGTAAAAACTTGTCTAGTAAGAGCTGGATTGGCAAATGTGTTATTGCTCACCATGCCGGGGGCCGAGTGCATGATGCGCGCCACATGGCTTCCAGCCGATGTATCGTTTACGTAGTTACCCAAGAGCGCGAGATGATTTGCAAAAACGTATAGGCCATAGTGACTTGCGCCACCTACAATTTTGGCAATAGTGCTATCCACTAAAGTGAACTGGTCGAATACATGCTCCGCATAACCGTTCGTTGACATGTACCATTCAAGAACTGCGCCATCAAGGGACACGCCGTCGCCAATATCATGTATATTCATCCTCAGCAAAGTTATCTGGTCTGCATTACCGTTCACGCCAAAGCCTGATACACCAGGGTTTGACTGTCCGTCCAACTCCAAGTCCATGATGCGCCAATCTTGCATAGCGTATGCAGTAGGCGAACCCAGCTGTATCACGTTAGATGCCGTAGATTGAACTTTCGGCTTTGCACCTATCCCATACATTCCAATAGTTCCCGGGCCCTGCACTGCAATGCTGGCGATAGCGGTGCCACCAAAAGTATCATCATGCTTGAACAGCACTCTCTTGCCCGTCCCTGCGTAGCTACCGATGGCCACAGGAAAGGAGGCTTGTTGCGCAGTGCTCGCCCCGGCAGGGCAGCCGTCTTGTCCTTGAACAGGCGTGCTCGTTGCCGCGATGCAAATCGTGTTGGCACCCGAAAACACCACGTCAGGATCGTCAACCGTGACCGTTGTCTCCGACGTCGCAGTGTTGCTGCCGTCGAACACGCTCAGCGCGATCGTGTATGTGCCCGGGGTCTCGAACACGTGCGCCGCTACGGGTCCGGTAGCGAGGTTCTTGCTGCTCACGCCCGCCTGGGCACCATACGCCCACGTGGCGCCGCCCGCCGGATCGCGAAAGTCCCACCGGTACTCCAGGTCATGGAAGGGTTGGGAGGTCATCGCGGTGTCCGTGGTGCCCGTCGCATCGAAGAACACCGACAAAGGCGCCACGCCGGAGGCGCGGCTCGCAACGAGCGACACGGCGATGGGTCCCGCGACCGTACTGATGTCAAAGGTCACCACGTAGTCCGAGGTCGTGGCGTTGCCGGCAGCATCCTGGCAGCGCACGTAGCAGGTGTAGGTCTGTCCGTCCGTGAGGCCGGTCACCACCGTGTTGTGCGAGGTCGTTCCCGTGGTCGTGAACGTGCTCGTCATCGCCGCGTACGCGGTTCCCGAGGTCGCGCTCCACTTGCAGGTAGCCGCTTCGTTGGTCGTGACGCGCAAGGTTTCCTGGGTCGTTCCCCCGGCAAGGGTGCCGCTCGGCTGAGCGCCGCTGAGAATTGGCGCCGTCGTGTCGGCCGGCAAGCTGGGGTCTGTGCCGGTCGCAGTGCCGCCGCAGCCAACCGCCAGGGCAAACAGGGTGGACGTGATGACGGTTCGCATCGCAGGTTTCCTCCACATGGCGTGTCTCCGCATCTTCGCTTCTCATCGCCAAATCCGCTCGCCGGCGAACCTGACGTTGCGCATGTACTTGACGGTGGGTGTCGGAGACCAGGGCGTGCCCCCCTGCGTGGAGCCGTAGAACTTCATGGTGGCCTCCACCACCGTGTGCGAAGCGGCGGCAGTTCGAGCGCCGGTCTTCTCCAGGGCCAACACGCCATCGATCCACAGCGATAGGGTCGCCGTGTTGGTCGTCGTCCACGCGTAGTGCATCTCGATGTCGAACCATTCGCCTACCGGCAGGCCGATCGTGGAATACTCACTGTTGGTGTTGAACGTGCCGGCAGTACCACCAAACACGAACTGCACCTGCATGGACCCGTCCTCACGTAACATGAGCCCAGGATCGGTATGCCACCGGTTGCCGCCGCCGCTGTCGGTCGAGTGCCAATCCATCAAGTTGATCCACGGCAAGGTGTCGCCGCCCGTGCTGACGGCCACGGGGAAATACCACTCTTGCGCCAACCAGATCCCCTCGGGGCTCTTGGCCTGCGCATCAAACGCGGCATTCATGAAGCTGAGGATGTCCGCTTCCGAGCGCGAGCCGCCGGTGTCGAAAGTGGCAAAGAAGCGGATCGCATCACCTCCGCCCCCGAGCGGGTCAAGCACGCACGAAAGGTTGACGCCATTGGCGTCGCTCGCCGTGACCGCGGTGCTAATCGGATGCTCCGTCATGAGATAGTCAAAGCCCCACTTTCCGGCGCAGCCTTGAATACTATCAGTCCACAGGATGACTGGAGCGCCACCCCCCGTGATCGTGTAAGTCGCGCTGGAGACCGCGCTTCCCGTGTAGCCCCCGCCTG
>CAYHNK010000290.1:0-6245 GCA_964357695.1 uncultured Bdellovibrionales bacterium
CGATGCCAAAGCGAGCCTCCTTGCCCTCCATGTTGCCGATGGGCTGCGCGGTATTCAGCCCCGCCAGGGCCGGGTTTCCGCGAGCTTCGGCCCAATAAGTCGCGCTCACGCCCGCGAGGAACAGGAACGCCATCGCGGCGAATATTGCCCACCCCTGACGCTGGTCCCTGGCCATTCTCCCGTACGTGTAGGTCAGCCCCGCGGGCAGAACGAAGATGAGCAAGAGCTCGAGGAAATTGGTGAGCGGCGTCGGGTTTTCAAAGGGATGGGCACTGTTCGCGTTGAAGAAGCCGCCGCCGTTGGTGCCGAGCTCCTTGATCACCTCCTGAGAGGCGACGGGGCCCATGGCGATGAGCTGCTTGCCTCCTTCGAGTGTCGACGCCTCGACGTACGGCGAGAGGTTCTGCGGCATCCCCATGGCCACGAACACGAGCGCGAGCACGAGCGAGGCAGGCAGGAGGACGTAGATGATGGACCGGATCAGATCGACCCAGAAGTTGCCGAGGGTCTTCGTCCCCTCGGGTCCTGGTCTTCGTGTTAGGCCGCGCGCGACGGCGAGGGCTACGCCGATGCCGGCAGCCGCGGACACGAAGTTGTGCCAAGCTAGCCCCGCCATCTGCGAGAGGTAGCTCATGGTCGCTTCGCCCGCGTACGCCTGCCAGTTGGTATTCGTCGTGAAGCTCGTGGCGGTGTTGAACGCGAGCTCGGGCGGTACGGCCGGAAAGTGCTGCGGGTTGAAGGGCAGCACGTGTTGCGCGCGCAGAATCACGTAGGTAACCAGCACACCCATCGCGCTGAACACGAGCAGTGACAGCGCATACTGTTTCCAGGTTTGCTCAACCGTGGGATCGACCCCGCAGAGTCGATAAATGAGTCGTTCTGCGCGTCCGAGGACACGCGGCAGTGGCCGCCGTGCGCCCTCGAGCACGCGGTGGAGGTACGTGCCCACCGGTTTCGTCAGCGTCAGGATGACGACGGAGAACACAAGAATCTGAAGCCAACCAACGAGCGTCATGACTCGCTCCTAGAATCGCTCGGCGCGCAGGAGCGCGTAGGCCAGGTACAAGACGAGCAGCACCGAGATGGCGGCGCCGAGCCAATACTCGAGAACCATCGTCGTCCCTCACAATCGATCGCAGGCGTGGACATACGCCCAAGCCAGCGCGAAGAAGCCAAGCCGCCGGCAGCCAACGACTTTGAATCGGCGGTGTGATCCTAGCCCCGGCCAGGTCAGAGCGTGGTCAAATCTGGAGCAACCCGCGTAAGGAAAGTATCAAGAACGAGAAGAACACTGTGTTGCCGCTACGCGGGACGCCATGAATCAGAGCCGGATGAGCATCGCCGCGGTAACGCGATCCTCGGCCCGCACGAGGTCGGGAGACCAGCCGTCGACTGACCGTCAGTAAGGGTCTATATTCTTGCCGTTTTCTACGTTTACGGGCACAATAGTTTCCGTTATGCCAAGAACAACCACGGCGCCACATCCGGCCGTCCGGCGACTCCTACGGGATCTCGGCGAGCACATTCGCCTGGCGCGGCTCAGGCGCGGCTTCTCGATGGAGCTGGTTGCCGAGCGAGCGGGGATGTCGCGCCCCACCCTGCGGGCGGTCGAGAGCGGTGAGCCAGGGGTCACGCTGGGCTCCTACGCCAACGTGCTGCACAGCCTGGGACTACACGAGGACCTGGCGCTCATCGCCCGCGACGATGAGCTTGGACGCAAGCTACAAGACGCCGAGCTCCCGACGCGTCGTCGGGCGCCGAAGCACGCGGAGACGGCCAGCTCTACCAAAAGCGCCACGAAGAAGGACCACGGCGGATGAGCAAGCAACGCGTCATCGACGTCGTCGCCCACTGGGTCGGTCTCCAAGGCCCCACGCTGATGGGCCACCTGACTGCGACACCGGCTCGTGGCAAGGAGGTCTTTGCCTTCGAGTACACCAAGGAGTGGCTGTCCACTGCCTCGCGGCAGCAGCTCGATCCGTCCCTGGCCCTCTATGGAGGTGTGTTCCTCGACTCCTCGCCTGACCGCTGGGGGCGTGTGCTTATGGGTCGCCGCGAAGCCCAGCTTGCCCGAGCGGAGGGACGAGCGGAGCACCGCCTGCTCGAGTCGGACTATCTCCTCGGGGTCCACGACGGACACCGCATGGGAGCTCTGCGCTTCCGAATGGACGGTCGATTCCTCGACGACAACGATGAGCTCGCATCGCCCCCCTGGACCTCCTTGCGCGAGCTCGAGCACGCAAGCCTGCAGCTCGAACGACAAGGCGTCGAAGACGACCCAGCCTACGGCAGTTGGCTTCGGATGCTGATCGCTCCCGGTGGCTCGCTCGGTGGCGCGCGACCCAAGGCCGGCGTTCGAGACGAACGCGATCGGCTCTGGATCGCGAAGTTCCCGAGCCGCAACGACGAGGACGATATCGGTGCGTGGGAGCGCGTGGTGCATGACCTCGCAAAGCGGGTCGGGGTCGACGTTCCTGAGGCGCAGCTACGTCGCTTCGGCTCGCGCAAGAGCGGCGGGCACGGTCACCACACCTTCCTGAGCCGCCGCTTCGACCGCACCGACGATGGTGGACGAATACACTTCGCTTCGGCGATGACTCTGCTCGATCGTGTCGATGGTCAAGGCGCCGACGATGGCGTCAGCTACGTGGAGCTCGCGGACCTGTTGATGCGCCTCGGCTCGAACACATCGGCGGACCTCGAGCAGCTCTGGCGTCGCATCGTGTTCTCCATCAACGTCTCGAACACGGACGATCACTTGCGCAACCACGGCTTCATGCTGCGGCCCACGGGCTGGGCACTCGCCCCCGCCTACGACATGAACCCAGACCCGCATGGCGCGGGCCTCAAGCTGAACATCTCTGAGACGGACAATGCCCAGGACCTCGACCTCGCCCTGTCGGTGGCATCAGTGTTCCGCGTGAAGAAGAAGCGTGCCCAGGAGATTGTCACAGAGGTCACCCATACCGTGAACCAGTGGCGCTCGGTGGCGACGAGGCACGGGATCTCTCGTATGGCGCAGGATCGAATGCAACGCGCATTCCGAGTCGCTGAGGCATGGGCAAGCGACTGCTCACCTTGACGATGGGCTCACTGATGTAGCGCATGGCGTTGTCGTCCGAAGACGCGCCCACCATGACTTCGATCAGACCCGGCTCGACGGCCCCAGCGGCAGATCGAGGATGGCAGGGGTCTTTTCGGTAAGCGCCGAAAGCGCGAGCGGGGTCGTCGTTGGCCCGCCAACAATCGCGCCGCTACCCCTCGATCGGGGGATAGCACGTCGGCCCGCCGCCGAGATCGAAGCACACCCCGCCATTACAGCAGTCCGCGGTCGAGCTACACGTGCCATAGAGTGGCACGCAGGTGCCCCCGTCCCCGCTGACGCCACAGCGCAAGATACCGAGCGCATCCTGAACACAGATACCGCCACAGCACTCCCCCGGAAGGGCGCAGATCTCACCGTCGGCAAGACAGGCAGCGCCTTGGGTGCGTTGGCAACGCTTGGCGCCGCCGACGGCCACGCGACAGGTTTGAACGCCGCTCTCGCAACACTCGCCGTTGTTCTGACAGAGCTCGCCGCGACGACTGCATCCCGCGGGAAAGGTTTCACTGCACAGAGCATCACCGACCGCCTGGCACCCGAGAAAGCCCGCGCAGCGGTGAACGCCGTCGGTGGTCTCGGCACAGCGGTAGGAACAACAGTCGGTGTCGCGAGCACACAAGTCGCCGATCACACGACAGCCGCCGAGAAACTCGCATCGATTCTGGTCTTGCGTGCCATCGAGCAGTCGACACGCCTGCGAGCAGCAGGTGGGATTCGTCGAGCACAGCTCACCGATCACAAAGCAGCTCTTGGGGTCAGCGGACAACGTGGTGCAAATCGAGGCGCCGCTCGCCTGCACGATGCAGTTGCGGGTGCAGCAGTCGAGGTCACTGGCGCACGTCTCACCATCCGGCCGACAGAGCGAGAGCAGCTCGCACTTGTTGCTGGCGCAGGTGTTCGAGCAGCAGGCGCTGTTTTGCTGACAGGTTTCGCCGGCGGCGAGACAGCCTCCGACCGTGGTGGTCTCGCAGGTGTTCCCGGCGCCGCAAACGTTGCTGCAGCAATCGCGCGCCTCGATGCACGCCTGGGTGACCGAGCCGCACGTTCCGCCGGTGGCGCAAGTACCCGTGTCGCCGCAGAACAAGCTACAGCACTGACCCGCGTACGTGCAGCTCGCACCGTCGTCGAGACAACCGCTGGGATCGAGGCAGCGCCCATCTTCGCGGCAGAAGTGGCCACAACACTCCGCATGTTGTGAGCACAGACCACCGGAGGCGACGCAGCCGCCGCCACAATTGGTTTTGTCGAGCACGCAGCTCGTGGTGCAGCTCAGGGTGCCCCCGACAAAGCCAAAGCTGGCGCAGGTCTTGTCGTCGAGGTCGCCGCCGTCACACTGCTCGTCGCTGCTGCGGATGCCGTCACCGCACGAGCCGCAGGCCGACGTGTCATAGTTACAGAACACGGTGCAATCGAGGGTGCCTCCTTCCACGTATCCTAGGCTTTCGCACGTGACCCCCGTGAGTCCGCTCGTGCCATCGCAGTCCTCGCCGGGATTGGCGACACCGTCGCCGCAGACGCTGCATGCCTCGGTGATGATCGTGCAGGCGCCCGTGCACCCGAGAGTACCGCCGCTGAATCCGAGACTCTCGCAAGTTGTCGTACCGAAGTCGGTGCCGTCGCAGGCTTCGAGGCTGGTCTTGAGACCATCGCCACAGCCAAGGCATGCACTGGTGTCCAGCAGACAACCCGACGTGCAGGTCAGGGCCCCGCCGGGACTGTAGCCGAGCGCCGCGCACGTGACGTCGCCGAGATTTGTCCCGTCGCACTCCTCGCCAAAGCCGATGATGCCATCACCGCAGTCGGCACACGCCGCGGTCGTGAGCTCGCACGAGCCCATGCAGTAGAGAAAGCCCTCGCCCAGACCCAGGCTTTCGCAGGTCTCGCCGTTGAGGTCGACGAAGTCGCAGGCCTCACCAGGCTCGGCCACGCCGTTGCCGCACACGGGATCCACGCACACACCGTTGACGCAGATTCGCAGCCCCGGACACGCGCCTTGTGCGTTCTGAGCAGAACAAACGGACGGAATCGTCATGGGCACGCACGTGCCGTCGATGCAGTCGTGTCCGAGCGGACAATCGCCCCAGGGATTGTCGGCACTGCAGGCCGTGGTCAACGCGACGCAGGTGACACCGTCGCAGGCTTGGCCTTCCGGACACTCACCGAACGGGTAGTCCGGACCACACGGTCCAATGAGCTCGACCGGGACGCACCCTCCGGCGATGCACTGCTCGCCCACGGGGCAGGCACCGTGCAGATTCGCCGGGCCGCACCGCAAGTCGTCCTCGTGAAAGAGCAAGCGACCACCACAACCGGCCGTCGAGAGTCCAACCAACGCCAGTGCGATTCGAATGCCCGCCAGGTAGGCGTTCTGCATGCGCACCTCCGCAACTCACCACGAAGCGTAGCCGAACGCGCGCTCAGGACCAAGCCGTCGCCATGCGTCCTCAGGTGGTCAGAACGGCACGACGGCGCACGCGATTCTCACGCACGCGTGTCAGCGCCTCCTTGACCCTCGCCATCTGACAGCGCGCCCATTGGTGTGCCATCGGCCATTCTGCTACCGCTGACCGTCATGAGCACGACAACATTCCATGGCGGCTTCGTTAGAACAGGTACCTCCCTGGCGTGGATACTCCCGCTGCTCTTGGGGGGGATTGGTTCACCCTCTCATGCGGGCAAGATCGACGACCTGTTGGCGAAGATGACTCCCGAAGAGAAGATCGGACAGCTCAGCCAATATGCGGGCTCCATCGGGGAGAACGGGCCCAGCAGCATCGACGACAAGTACCGCGAGATGGTGCGCCGCGGGGCGGTGGGCTCTTTCCTCTCGGCTCACGGGGCGACGCTGCTGCGGGAGTGGCAGCGGTTGGCGGTGGAGGAATCGCGACTCGGCATCCCGCTGCTCTTCGCCTTTGACGTCATCCACGGCTTTCGCACGACGTTTCCGATCCCCCTGGCCGAGGTCGCGAGCTGGGACCCCGAGGCCGTGGAGAAGGGGGCGCGCATCGCCGCCGTGGAGGCCGCCGCGGCCGGGTTGCACTGGACGTTCGCACCCATGGTCGACATCGCCCGCGATCCACGTTGGGGTCGCATCGCCGAAGGGGCGGGGGAAGACCCGTACATGGGCTCCATCATGGCGGCG
>CAYHNK010000291.1:0-4902 GCA_964357695.1 uncultured Bdellovibrionales bacterium
CCGATCGATGACCGGCGCACCGCGAAATCGCGCATCGAGCGTCGGGGGCGGTCCCTTGGGCCACTTCGTCGTGCGATAGCCCTGACGCCAGCGTTCTCGCAGAATGTCTAACATGGTCGTCTCACAGGTCGTGCCCGCAATAAGAAAGGTTAAAGCTCTTGTTGCACAACGGGAAGTCGGAGATGGCCTCGTTGCGCAGCGCCAACGCCAAGCCCATCCAATTGTGAAACGACGGATCGACCACCCGGTGGGTGGCCACCTCGCCGTGGGCATCGGTGGCAAGAATGTGTGCCACCTCTCCCCGCCAACCCTCGGCGAGCGACACTGCCATCGCTGAGGGCCCAAGCGGCTCCGGCTCGACTCGCACCGGGCCACTCGGCAAGGCTTTGAGCTGTTCTTGCACGAACGCGAAGCTGCGCACGCTCTCCATCCAACGCACGAGCGCGCGTCCGAAGACGTCGCCTGTCTCGATCACCGCGGTCGGGAGCTGCGCCAGGCGATAGAGCCCCGATGGATGATCTTGGCGCACGTCACGTGCCAGCCCCGAAGCACGGGCCGCGGGCCCTACGAGCCCCAGCGTCCTCGCGGTCTCGGTCGTCACGATGCCTGTGCCTTCAAAGCGGGAGAGGACCGACGGGGTGTCCCAGAGCAAGTCCGCCGCACCGCGAGCGTCGCGCTCGATGCGTGTGAGCCGCGAGACGAGCTCCGCCGGGTGAGGAACATCGAACGCCACGCCCCCCGGTACGACGAGGCTGCGTCCGAAGCGGTTGCCACACAGCGTCGCGGTGGCATTGAGCAAGTCGCCACGAATGCGGCCGCAGAACGAAGCGGTGGGCAAGAACGCCACATCACCGGCCAGCGCGCCGAGGTCGCCCACGTGATTCGCGAGCCTCTCCAGCTCGAGCGCGATGGCACGGATGGCGAGCGCCCGCGGCGGCACGCGCGTCTCTGAGAGCGCCTCGAGCGCCTCGCAGTACGCGGTGGTGTGCGCGATGGTGGTGTCGCCCGCCAACGTTTCACATAGATGCAGGCGTCGTTTCACCGGCCCTCGAAGCAGGGCGGCCTCGATGCCGCGGTGCTGATAGCCGAGCGAAATCTCGAGATGGAAGACCTTCTCACCGTGGCACTGGAAGCGAAAATGCCCGGGCTCGATCACCCCGGCATGAACCGGGCCGACCGCCACTTCGTGCACGCCCTCGCCCTCGACGCGATAGAAATCCGTGACGCCGATGGTGTCGCTCGCCCGCGTGTAGCGCACGGGCTTGAGCCAAAGGTGGCCGTCGGGAACGAGCCCGCTGCGCTCGTGGATCTCACGCTCGAAGAGCTGCACTTGAGGGTGATCCGCCGCAAGTGAGCGCCACGTGCTAGCCGTCGTGCGCGCCCGCAACACGCCGAGCTGCGCATCGCGGTCATCGGCGACGACGGCCACGAGACCGACGTTGGGTACGAGACCATCCGAGAACATGGCAACGAGGCGCCCCCCGGAGTCGAGCCGGCGACGCAGCTCAGTGTGCCACTCGTCCACCGACGTTTCCGTCGGCGGCTCAAAGACGCCGCCGTTGTAGGTCACAAGGGTCGTCACGGCGTAGCCTCCACGTAGGCGACAATGTCACCCAAGAGTGCGCCGAGCGGCGCCGGGATGACGACGCCCAAAAACAGCACGATGGCGAGCAAGGCCACAATTGGGAACGACGTGTAGGCACGGTCGTTCCACGTCGTGCTCGGCGCGGGTCCGTCGCCCAAAGTCACCTTCAGGACGGTCGCCCCCATCCCCACAAAGACCACCATCAGGAACGCGAGAAAGAAACCACCAGCGACAGCATGCCCCTCGGCGAAGGCCGCGCGCGCGATGGTGAGCTCGGAGAGAAACGGTGCGAATGGAGGCGCGCCGGTGATGGCGAGAAAGCCGGCGAGGAAGAGGCCGCCCGAAAGCGGCATGCCACGCAGAGCGCCGCGCACCTTGTCCGTGAGCCTGCTATCGTAACCGCGATGGAGATTAGCGGCCGACAGAAAGAGGACTCCCTTGGTCAGGCCGTTGGCAACGAGGTGCAGCATGGCACCAAAGGTACCGAGCTTGCCGATGCCGACGCCGAGGGCCAAGATCCCCATGTGCTCAACGCTCGAGTAGGCGAGCATGCGCTTGAAATCGCGCTGCCCCACCATCAGCGCGCCCGCCATGGCCATCGAGAAGAGCCCGAGGCCGACGAGTAGCCGCGTCGCATGGGCGCCCTCCCCCGCGGCATAGCAGACACGCAAGACGCGCAGGATAGCGAGAAAGGCCACGCTCGTAACCCCACCGGCAAAAATCGCGCCCGCGACTCCCGGTGCCTCACCGTAGGCATCCGGCTTCCACGTGTGCATGGGCGCGAGACCCATCTTGGTACCGTAGCCCACGAGGATGAGCGCGAAGCCGGCGCGAAGCCACGGCTTTGACAGATGGGGGGCACTCGTCACGAGATCATCAAACCGCAGGGACGGCGCGCTCCCCGCATGGATCGCGGCGTAGGCGAGAAAGAACGTACCCAGAAGAGCGATCGCGACGCCAACCGAGCCGATGAGCAGGTACTTCCAGGTGGCCTCGATGGAGCGCGGATTGTGATTGAAGTAGATAAGCGGTCCCGCGGCGAGCGCGGAGGCCTCCATGCCAACCCACATGAGCCCGAGGTGGCGCGCCAACATGGTCAGTGTGAGCGCCCCGAGCAGCGCCGCGTAGCAGGAAACAAAGACCTTGTTGACGCGCGCCTCGCGAAAGCGCAGGTAACCCACCGCGTACACCGCGCAGCTCACAAAGAGCAACGACACCAAGCCAAGAATGAGCTTCGCGGGCGGATCGAGCCACAGCCACGCCGAGTCCGGTGGCGCCAGCCAGCCCGCAAAAAGCGCGCCGGTGAGCCCGAGGTGCAAGACTCCCACGGCGACCAGCACGAGCGGCCGATGCCGATTGCTGCGCACGAGCAGCGCCACTAGCGCACCAAGCAAGGGTACGATGAGCAAACCGAGCACCATCGTCTAGTCCTCCTTGAGCGCCGAGAAATTGCGCGTGTCGAGTGACGAGAATTCGCGGCGGATGTGATTGAGCAAAATGCCCATGGCAAAGATCGCCACCACGAGATCGAGCAGCACGCCAATTTCGACGACGAGCGGCATCGCGTGCAAGAGCAGCAGGCCGAAGATGAAGATGCCGTTTTCGAGCACCAGGTAACCGAGCACCTGGTTGACCGCCTTGAGGCGCGTCGTCAGCAGAATAAATCCGGTGAGCACGGTGGCGAGCGCCGCCGGTACAATCAGGCGACTCTCCTCGCCGGGGACGAGCGGTAGACTACGCGTGAATGCGAGGGCCGCCCCCGCACCGAGGGCCCCGAGCAGCATGGACGCACCGAAGCTGACAAACGGCTCGACTTCGCGTCGGATCCGCACCTCGCGCACGGCGCGCGTCACCATCGTCGGAATGACGACGCCCTTGAGCAGCGCCGCCACAACGCCGATCAACACCCCATGCACGTCGAAACGCCCAAGCACCAGCGTCGGCATGACGGCCAGCACGAGACCTTGCACCGCGACAGCGCGAATGACCGCATTGATGCGACTCGTGCCAAGCAGATAGATATTGATCACAAAGACAATGACGAGGAACGCGTCGAGTATTGAGGCCATCAGCGCACCATCAAGAGAAAGCCGAATGCGGTCAACAGCGCCGCACCGGCAATGAGGTTGGGGATCTTGTTGAGCCGCACGCGGGCGGTCAGCGACTCGACGGCGCCGACAACGACCGCGAGAACGAGCAACCCGCCCACAGCCGCGGCGCGACTGAGCCACGGTGAGGAGGCGAGCGGCGAGACGATGCGCACAAGCAGCGTCCCGAGTACGAAGAGCTTGAGCGCCGCGCCGTAGAGGATCGCACCCAACAAGGGTCCGCTGTGATCGAGCACCATCACCTCGTGGATCATGGTGAGCTCGAGGTGGGTGCTCGGGTCATCAAAAGGCACGCGCGAGCACTCGAGCAACAGCACGACGAACAGACCGAGCGCACACAGGACGATCGACGCAACGTGGCCGTCCGCAGGTGCCGCGAGCATGAAATCGAGGGACAGCGAGCCCGACAATCGCACGAGGCACAAGAGCGCGAAGAAGACCGCCGGCTCGGCGAGCACGGCGTAGCTGACCTCACGCGTCGCGCCCATACCCTCGAACGGCGAGCCCGTATCGAGCGCGGCGGCGGTGGTAAAGAAGCGCCCGAGCGCAAAGAGGTAGGCGAAGAGGACGAGGTCACCCTCGAAGCCCACGAGCCCGCCCCCTGGCCCGAGCGGCACAAAGAGTCCGGCGAGCCCGGTAGCGATGAGCGTCACGAGCGGCGCGGCGCGAAAGACCCAAGTGGTCGTACGGCTGAGGACCATGTCCTTCTTCAAGAGCCGCCCGAGATCCCAGTACGCCTGCAAGAGCGGCTGACCACGTCGTCCGCCAAAGAACGCCTTCGTGCGGTTGATGACGCCAATGAGCAACGGCGGCAGCGTAAGCAGCGCCACCACGTCGACGGTCTGAAGAAGAATGCGCGTCGGGTCCATCTCAGTGCACCATCATGAGCGCGACGATCGCGACGAGAATGTAGAGAATGTAGGCTTGGAGATTGCCCTGCTGAGTTAGGCGTAGCCAGGGAACAATACGACCGATGAGGCGAAACAGCGGCAACGCACCGCGATCGAGCACCGGATCGGGAACGCTCTCGGCAAATACCGATGGCCCGGGCAAAACACCGACGAGTCGCGGGAGGCTTCGCACCGGCAGCAACACACGCCACAAAAGGCCGATGGCCAGCTCGGAGAGCGATGTCGACGTGGTTTGCATCCGTGACGTCGGGCGCGCGTAGCCGCAATCCCACGTGCCACTCTGCGGCGCGGCCGTGCG
>CAYHNK010000291.1:4912-6231 GCA_964357695.1 uncultured Bdellovibrionales bacterium
CAACCACCACCACGCCAGCGAGCGCAGCCAGCACCACGGTCACACGCGACGTCTCCATCGGCAAGGGAGGCAACTCCCGCCCGCCTGCAAACACCTGCGCGACGCGGCGCAACCACGAGGTCAACAGCGGCAAGCTCAGCGCGACCGCGCCGCAGCCGAGCGCCAGCAGCTGCATTGGTACGATCATCGTCGTGCGCTCGCCGTGCTCGCCACCGGCCAGGGTCGTGCGTGGCGACCCCAGAAATACGCTGCCGTAAAGCTTGAGCATGGCGACGAGGGTGAGCGCCCCGCCCATGGCTAGCGCTGGCGCCGCCAGCGCCGCCCACTCCGACACGAGCGCCGCACGAAACAGGCCGGTGTAGATGACGAGCTCGCTCGCGAACCCATTGAGCGGCGGCAAGCCCGCGAGCGCCACCGCGCCGATGAGCGCCGCCCGGGAGGTCTTGGGCAGGCGCTTCGCCAGGCCCCCGAGTCGATCCATCGAGCGCGTGCCCGTCTCGTGGATGACGCTGCCGGCGACGAAAAAGAGTAGCGGTTTAAACAGCGCGTGGTTCCAGACGTGCAGCGTCGCGCCGACGATACCGAGGACGACGAGGTCGGCTCGCCCGTGGGCACGACCGATGATGGCGAGGCCGATCCCCATCGCGGCAATGCCAATGTTGTCGATGCTACTGTAGGCGAGCAGCCGTTTGAGATCGGATTGGGCGACGGCAAAGGCGGCCCCGAGCACCGTGCTCGTAGCGCCAAGCGCGAGCAGCACCGCCCCCGCCGTCGCATCGAGCTCGGGCAAGAGCGACGCCATGCGCAAGAGCCCATAGACACCCATCTTCAGCACGACGCCGCTCATCACCGCCGAGACGTGGCTGGGCGCATTGGCATGCGCGCCAGGAAGCCAGACGTGCAGCGGCATGAGCCCAGCCTTCATGCCGAAGCCAACCAAGAACAGTGCTGCCACCGTCGGCGTGGCGATACGACCAAGCCCCGTCACGACGCGCAGAGACAGATCGCCCGTGTGCCTTGCAACCATGGCAAAGGCGGCAATGAGACAGAGCGTGCCGATGTGGGTCGCGACCAGGTAGACCCAGCCCGATTCGCGCACATGTGGCTCGTGATCGTCGGCGCTGATGGCAAAGAAGGCAGCGAGCGCCATGACTTCCCATGCGACGAGCAGCACCATGGCGTCGCGCGCCACGACGACAAAGATCATGGCCGCGGGCAAGACACCGTAAGCAAGGCGCGTGCGCCGGGCCGTCGGGTGAGTCGGCGCGAAGTAGCCAGCCCCGTAGACGGCACCGAGCGCCGGGATGACGAGCACGACC
>CAYHNK010000292.1:0-6224 GCA_964357695.1 uncultured Bdellovibrionales bacterium
GCGCGGCTGAAGTCGGAGCGTTGGCGATCAATCCATCGGCGGCGGCGTACAGGACACGGTTAACAAGGGCACGATCCTCGTCAACCTCGTCCCCATCGGCGAGCGCACCTACAATCAGCAAGGCTTCAAGGAGCATTTGCGTGAGACGCTCGCACACCCGGTGCAAGGCAAGCTCTCGGTGCTCGACTACTCCGCCATGCAGGGCGGTGGCGCACACCAGCAACAAGTGCAATTCAACATCCGTGGCGACAACTGGGACGATATCCGCACGGCCGCAGACAAAACGCTCGCCTACATGAAGAGCATTCCGGGCCTTGCCGACGTGGATTCGAGCTACAGCAGTGGCAAGCCGCAGCTGTCTGTCCGTCCCGATCGCGAGCGGGCGGCGGGCCTCGGGGTACCAGCCGCGGTGGCCGGTATGACGCTGCGTACGCTGCTCTCGGGTGACAAGGTCGCGGCGTATCGCGAGGGCGGCAAATCCTACGACATCAAAGTCTCCCTGCCGGACGAGGTGCTTCAGGATCCCGGCGCCATCGGCTCGGTCACCGTGCGCGGCGGCCAGGGTCAGCTCGTCGAGATCCGCAACGTCAGCCGTATCGAGCCCTCCACAGGACCTGCGATGATCGAGCGCCAGGCGCAGCAGCGCCAGATCACGTTGCTTGCGGACCTGCGCGACTACAGTCTGGGCGAGGCCCTCGGCACGCTCTCGGCCTACGCCAAGACCCATCTTCCGCCCACCATCACCACGGACTTCGAGGGCATGGGGCGTGAGCTCGGCAACGCCATGAAGTCGTTCATGATGGCGCTGCTGTTGGGCGTCGTGCTGCTCTACATGATCCTCGCAGCGCAGTTCGAGTCGCTCGTCGATCCGTTCACCATCATGCTGGCGCTGCCGCTCGCGCTCATCGGTGCCATCTTGGCGCTGCTTGTCACCGGCCAGTTCATGTCGATGTTCGCCATGATCGGTATCATCATGCTCATGGGTCTTGTCGCCAAAAATGGTATCTTGCTGGTCGAGTTCACCAACCAGCTGCGCCACGAGGGCAAAGGCACGCACGAGGCGCTGCTCGAGGCAGGTCCCTTGCGCTTGCGCCCCATCCTCATGACCACCGTTGCGATGATCGCCGGCATGGTGCCGGTGGCCCTGGCGCGCGGTGACGGTGCGGAGACGCGGGTCCCGATGGCCGTGACCATCATCGGCGGCCTCATCACCTCGACGCTGCTGACGCTGGTCGTCATTCCGTCTGTGTACCTGCTGCTTGACCGGCTACGTGGCAAGCGCCTGTGGGGCGACGAGAGTGTGCCCACCGGAGTCATGCAACCAGCCCAGGACTGAGATCCTTTTGCGGAGATAACGATGAAAGCCAAGGTGTTCCTTCTCGCTGTGGGTCCCGCGGTGCTACTCGCCCTTCCTGCGATAGCTGAGGAAACCACGACGCCACCGCGCCCGGCCGTGCTCACGCTCCCTGAGGTCCTTGCGCGCGCCGAGACCTCGTGTCTCGATGTGACGCTGCTGCGCGAAAAGCTGGTGCAGGCCGAGGCATCGCTCGGCAAGGCCTGGAGCGCGGTGTTGCCGACCATTCAGGGCGTCGGCAGCTACACGCGCAACTCGGTGGCGAGTGTGATCCCCTTCCCCGACTTTCGCGCCGGCTTCGGTCCGAGTCCCAATGCCCCGCCCGACGTCAACGATCTCGGCTCGCTGCGGGTCTATCCCATGAGCCTGCTCAACATCGAGGTGCAGCCGCAAGATCAGTGGGTGGGTACGGCCCAGGCGAGCATGCCGCTGTTTATTGCGCCGGCCTACTACGCCATCGCGGCGGCGCGCCGCGCCGTCGATCTCACCGAGAACAGCGTGGCGCACGCCAAAGACGAGCTCTTCTTTGGCATCGCCCAGCTCTACTACGGTAGCGTCGCGACCGCCCGGGTGGTCGAGCTCGCTGAACGGCAGCTCGGGGGTGCCAGTGAAAGTGAGCGCGTTGCGCGCAGTCGCTACCAGGCGGGCGAGCTCGCGCGCATTGGCTTTCTACGCGCCGGCGTCGAGCGGGCACGGGCCGAGCAGGACTTGCAGCGCGCAAAGAACGCCTACGCCACGACGACCCTGGCCCTGGCGACCCTCGTGGGCATTGATGCGCCCTTCAGTGTCGAGGCGCCCGCCGCGGTTGTTGCTCCCGCGGGTGACGAGCAAAAGCTCATCGACCAGGCGCTCGCCTCGCGTACCGATCTCGTCGCCTCGCGCCTCGGCACCGATGTCGCCGATCGCCTGTTGATGGCCACGTGGTGGAAATTCGCCCCGATCATTGCGGTCAACGGCGCCTACCGCTGGATGAATTTCTCCGGCTTTGCCGGGGAGAGCCGCACCTGGGCGGTGACCGTCAACGCCATCTGGACGCTCTACGATGGTGGCCTGCGTCACGACGAGATCCGCGAGGCGCGCAGTCGTACGCGTGAAGCCGACACGCAGCGCCAAAAGGTCGAGCGCGCGGTGCGCCAAGACGTCAAGGCGAGCACGCTCGAGCTCGAGAGTGCCCGTGCGAATCTGACCAAGGCGCAGGAGCAAAACCGCCTCGCCACCGAGGGGGCCGTGCTCGCTGGCCAGCTCTTTGCCGCGGGGGCCGCTACCTATCTCGATGTGGTCGACGCGAACAACGCCGCATTCGCGGCTGGCGTTGCCGCGGTCAGCGAGGAGCTGAACGTGCAGGTGGCCTCGCTCAAGCTCGCCAAAGCCATCGGCAAGCTCGATTTGGCGCGCGAGGGCACGACCGACAGTTGATCGATTGGGCGAGGCAACGCCGCCGACACAGCGACGATAACGATCGTAGCGAGACGCTGCCATCGGGCGTCGTCCGACGAGGAGTCGAGCTGTGCCGGAGCGTATCACCGCCGCCCATGTCGATCGCCATCGCCGCCAAGACGCGGCTGCGCCGGCTCCTGCGTGGCCACGCGCGTTTGGGCCCGCCACACCAGTCAGCAAGACCTTCGCGGCGCGCGCGGACCGCCTGCTGCAAAGTCCCGCATTTCGCACGTTGACACCGGCGGGTCAGGCCCAGGTCCGGCAAATCCTGGCCGACATTCCCACCAGCCCGCGCGCACCCTACCTCTTCGATCGACTCGAGCAGCTCATCGCCACACCGGCGTTGCCGCAGGCGCAGCGTACGGCGGCGCAACAGGAACGACTTGCCTCCGCTGTGCGGGAAACACGGCGAAGCGCGAAGGCCCCCGGCGTGGGTGCGATCGAGCGCCGCGAGGAGGACAAGGCAGCGAGCCCGTTGCGGCGGTGGACCGTGCGACGTGCGGATGGGAAGCCGGCGAGTGTGCGAGTCGATCGGCATGACCCGACAGATCTGGTGGTCCAAGTGCAGGTGCGGCTCATCGGCGACGCTGCGCTGGTCGCCAAAGTGCAGCAGCTCGAAGACGGCATCGAGAAGCAACTTGGCATTCCGGGGTTTACAGCCGACCTCAAGCTCGTCGAGCGCTCCGGCCCTGACGTGCTCGATGTCACGGTCGATCCGCGGCAATGGCCCACCGAAAGGAATTGGGTCGGCACCCAGGGCCAGCTTGCGCACGAGATCATGCATGCTTTTGGCCTTCGTGACGAATACGACGTTGTTGGCGAGCACTCGACCAACCGCGCGGTGTCTCGCGAGACCCGACTCCAGTGGTTCGCCAAGTTCATGAATAACGATCTGCCCGCCGACGCAGCGCGCGGCATCATGGCCACGATGTCGCAGCCGCCCCTGGAGCGGCATGTGTGCCAAGCGGTCGGCTTGCCGGTCGCCGACTGTGTGCGTCAGCGGGCCGGTGTGTCGCTGCGCCCATCCGCTCCGAGCGCACGCCGCTGAGCGGTAGATCCGTTGCGCAGTTTCCTCTATGCTCGCTCGCGCGATGACGTGCCCGTCCATCACTTGGTCTTACGCCCTGGTGTGCTGTGCTGCGGCTCTTTCCAGCGCCCATTGTGCGTCCACCGTGTATCGTCCCGGCGCGGGCGCGTCGTTGACGCTCGATGGCGCCGCCGAGATCAATGACGACGACGTGCGCAAGGCATTTGAGGCCACGCCCAAAATCCCGGCACATCCCAAGGTCGCCTACTTCACCTTCGCCCACGACTACGAGCGCGAGCTGAGCGCGCTCGTGCGGGCGGTACCCGGGGTGGACACGATCTATCGCTTGCCGAATCTCCTGCTCACCGGCCGCGGGCGCTATGACGCTGGGCACGGGTGGGGGGACCCTGGCGAAGGCTTTAGCTTGAAGCGCGCTCGTCTAATGGCCGCTCGGGCACACAGCGACGTGCTCGTGCTGTTTGACTACGGGCGTCGCGTCGTACGCAGCGGCAATGCGCTCAGCGTGCTCGGCGTTCTACTCGTGCCGGCGCTGCTCCTGCCCATGTATGACATCGATGTGGATAGTTATCTCGATACCTATGTCATCGACGTACGTAACGGCTATCTCTACGCTGACCTGCACACCGAGCAGCGAGGCGAGGCCGGCACCGTGACGCTCTACTCTGACGCTGATGAGCGCATGATTGCCAAGCAATGGCGCCAGCTCTTGGACGATACACGGCAGGCTCTGGTGCAGACGTTCGTCGACGAGCAGCAAAGCGCGGCCCCGACGGAGGCCGACTTGCTCCAAGGCTCACAGGACACGGTGGAATAGGCGACGAAGTCTGGCGGGAGGTGCGGCGATGGCATGTCACGTTTGTCCTTGGTGGCTTGGGTACCTGCTCCTCAGTCCGCTGCGTCGTCTCGGCCAAGACCCACACGTGCTGCTCTCGCCGCACGTGCGTGCCGACATGACCGTGCTCGAGGTCGGGCCCGGCATGGGTTACTTCAGCCTCGAGCTGGGTCGCCTCGTGGGTCCGCAGGGTCGTGTCACTTGCACCGAGCTGCAGCCGCGCATGTTGCGGGGCCTCAGGCGGCGCCTCGAGCGGGCCGGGCTCGCCGCGCGCTTCGACTTGCGGCACGTCGGTGCGGATTCGCTCGCCGTGCAAGATCTCGCCGACCGCGTCGACTTCGCTCTCCTGTTTGCGGTGGTGCACGAAGTTGCCGATCAACGACGGCTGTTTGCCGAGGTGTTCGCGGCGTTGCGGCGCGGCGGCGCGCTGCTCGTGGCTGAACCAAGTGGCCACGTGTCGGCCAAAGCCTTCGCGGCGAGTGAGGCGCTCGCGACCGAGGCGGGATTCGAGGTCGCAAGCCGGCCCCTCATCCGCCGCAGCCGGGCCGTACTCCTGGTAAAGACGGACTGTCGAAGGGCGAGTGCTTCGCACTCCCACTGACTACCCGCAAGGAGAGGTGTGATGCACTGGCTCATGCTCGGTGTGGCACTCCATGCGACGCGGCCTCCGGCCGTCGATCATCGTCCCGACGAGTGGTACGGCTGGCAGACGTTGCTCGCCGATGGCGTCGGATTTGCCGCGCAGGACGCCAAGGGTAGCGGCTTCGTCGTCGCCCTGGTGGGTCCCAATATCGTGCATCTGGTGCATCATCGCCCCGGCGCCGCCGTCGTCAGCGCGCTCGTGCGCATCGCAGCCCCGATGTTCGCCATGGCGTCGATCGCTTGTCCCGAGTACAGCACCTCTTCCGGCTCGTCTCGACTGACACCTGGCAATTGGGCCTGCGCTCCCCAGCAGCGCAACGCCATGTGGACGGCCTGGAGCGCCGTCGCGCTCTTTGATGCTGCGGTATTGGCGTGGGAGTAGGGCGCGTCGTGCGAATCGTCCTCCGCGAGAGTGAGAGGCATGACGGTGCGGTGATTTCTTGGCGGAGGAGGAGGGATTCTCACCGGGGGTGGGTCCTCGGCGCGGGCGGCACCACTGGGCTCTGCTTGCCTCGGGCTGCCGGGCGGGTCGCATCGCTGCCGCGATGCTGAAGGCTCTTTGAGCTTCTGTGATTGCGCCTGCGGCTGCCGGGGGTTCTCACCCTCCATCCTCCGCGAGAGTGGATGGCATGGCGAGGCGTTGATGCATGGCGGAGGAGGAGGGATTCGAACCCCCGGTGACTTTCGCCACAACGGTTTTCAAGACCGCCGCCTTCGGCCGCTCGGCCACTCCTCCGTGCGGCGCACTGTACACGAGGTCCCTTGTTTCCACCAAGTGGATCGTGTATGGACGCGCCTCTGGTAGGCTTGTGCCAAGTGCGGAGCGATGGCCGAGAGGCTGAAGGCACAGGTTTGCTAAACCTGCGTAGGGGAAACTCTACCGAGGGTTCGAATCCCTCTCGCTCCGCCAG
>CAYHNK010000293.1:0-6123 GCA_964357695.1 uncultured Bdellovibrionales bacterium
GTCGTGGTTGTAGAGGCGGTCGGGCCAGTAACCCTCGAAGATGTGATCGCCGACCATGTGGCGCACTTCGCTCGCCGTCATGCGTCGGTGCAAGCCGGTGGCGACGATGATGTGGATGTCATCGACTGCGTAGTCCGCAAGCATCTGGAGTACCACGCGCAGCACGCGCTCGCGCACGTCGGGCGCTTTCATAAAAGGCAACGGCAACGAGATGTCGTCGACCGCGATGGTGACGCGCATCCCGGGCGTCAAGAGCGCGTGCAACGGCTCCATCCCGAGCGGGTGCGTGATGGCGTGGCGAATCGCAGCGTCCACGTTGGCAAGGCCAGCAAGCGGCGCGCGCGGATAGACGACGCGGGTCCCCACCGGCAAGTCCTCGAGCAAAAAGTCTTCGCCAAAATGCAGAATGCGCGGCGCAGAGTCCTTGTCGATAATGACGACTTCCTGCTCGAGGTCGTGTAGCGGCATCGTCTCGTCGCCTCTCGTCGTGTCGCGCGGCTCGGTGCCGCGCTCAGTTTTCAAATCGCAGAATCGGCCAGTCGAACGAGCGCGCGACACTGCGCAAGCGTGCATCGGGATTGATCACCGTCGGCCGTCCCACCGCGGTCAGCATGGGGTAGTCGCTCATCGAATCGCTGTAGGAAAAGCAGCGCTCGAGATCGAGCCCGCGCTCTTCGGCGTAACGACGCATCCAGTTGGCCTTTGTGGCGCCGGCCAAAAGCGGCGGTCGGATGCGCCCGGTGGCGTGGCCATCGACCATTTCGAGCGTGTTGCCGACAAAATCATCCATGCCGAGATGACGCGCAACCGGTGCCGCGAGCAAATCGAGCGCGCCGGTGATGAGCACCTGACGTACGCCCGCCGCACGCGACTGGCGGATCATGGCGTACGCCTGCGTGAAGATCGAGGGACGCACGACCTCATCGAACATCTCCTCGGCCATGAGCGTGAGACGATCTTCGCTCTCCCCGCGATAGCGGCGATAGAAGAGCTCGTTAAAGAACTTGCGCGAGTAGGCGTCCACCGCGAGAAACAGCGGCACCGAGGCCACGAGCGACGCCGTACGCTGCAACGTGCGCAAAACGGTCGGCTGGTTGCGCGCGAAGTAGCTGTACGTGTGCACGATGTTGGTCGAGCACAGCGTCCCCTCGAGGTCGTAGAAGGCCGCGACCTCGGTGCCGTAGGCGGGTGTCGATGGCGACGTGGAGCCCGTGTCGTTCATTGCGAGGGCGCTGTTATGCGTTCTTGCCTGGCGGTGTCAACCGCCCTCGACGATGGTCCCATCCGAAAACCTGTGCTAGCAGGGTCACTAAGGGCGGCGCACGGATGTGCTACCCGCGGAGAAACACATGACACGTACGGTCCACTGTAAAAAACTCAATCGCGACCTGCCCGGACTCGACTTTCCGCCGCTGCGCAACGAGCTGGGCCGGCGCATCTACGACAACATCTCGGCCGAAGCCTGGAAAATGTGGGTGCGCCACTCCACCATGATCATCAACGAGTACCAGCTCAACCTCACCGAGGCGAAGGCGCAGGACATCTTGCGCGAGCAGATGGAGCGCTTTCTCTTCGGCGACGGCGCGGAGCTCCCCCCCGACTACGTGCCGCCAAGCCACGACCACCACTAGCCAGGCATAGCGAGAGCGCCGATGGCCACAGATCCCCGCGAGCGCCCCATCAAACGGCTACAGATCTGCCCCAAGTGCGCCGGGTACATGCAGCCGCTCTCGTCGTTTCCATCGGGTGCCGGCAAGCGCGACTGGAAGGATGAGACGTTTCACCGCTCGTTCGGCGGCGTCGAGCTGCGCAAGTTCGTCTGCGAGAAATGCCACCACGTCGCCACCTTTCAGGTGGACGATCTCGCTGACCTCGGCGAGGACGACTGACGCACAACTAGGCGTCGGGCATTACGGCTGTATGCGTGCAATGGCCGCGTGCGCTCGTTCGCTCACCTCCGGATCGACATCGAGCGCTAGGTCTTCGAGCGCGTGCAGGGCTTGCGGCGAGCTGGCGCGCTCGGCCATGACCCCGAGGGTGGCGATGGCCTCGACCTTGTAGGCGACAGGCGCCCCGAAAAGCGCCGCATCGACATCGATGGCGAGCAGTCGGTCGCGCGCGAGCCAGCTCACCTCATCGTCCACATCGATCACAAAGCGCGAGAGCACCCGCACACACTCGGCGCCCTCCCCTCGTTGGCAGCGAGCGGCGCTGGCCTCGAGCGCGGCCACACGAACGTCGACCGTCGGATCCTCGCCAAGCAACCACAGTGCGGCGGCCGCACGCGCGGGGGAGAGCAGCTGCACGGAGTCGGCCGCCACGAGGCGCACCGCGGGATCGATGGCCACAGCGGCACTGGCCACGAGCGATTCGGCGCACGCGGGCGCGGCCGTGACCAGACGCGTGGACAGTACCTTCGCGTCTGTGATGACACGCGAGTCACACGGCGCTGCGGACACGCCGAGCGCCAGAGTCACAACGAGCGCCGCGGACATCATGACGGTGGCGACTCGAAAGAGGCGAGGAGCTTGAGCACCTCGCCGTACGGGTCGGTGCCCGGCTGCTCGACCCGTGCCTGCGCGGCATCGACGCTGTCACCGAGCTGTCGACGTCCGCGCTCGACGAGGGCAGCATCGAGCAGCCGGTCGAAGACCTCGATGGCCTGGCGTCCACGACGCCGCGCGCCTTCGGGACCACCGAGGAACTGACGATGGGAGCGCAACGCGGCGACCAGATCGGCAATCCCCTCTTCGCGCAGCGCGATGCTCTTGAGAATGGGCGGCTGCCAGCCATCGGTCGCGGACGAGAGGGCGAGCATTTGGTGCAAGCTGCGCTCGACTTCCAGCACCCCGGGACGGTCGGCCTTGTTGATGAGGAAGATGTCCGCCACTTCCAGCAGGCCCGCCTTGAGGGCCTGCACATCGTCGCCCAGACCGGGCACGAGCACCACCACCGTGGTGTCCGCGAGGCGCGCGACGTCCACCTCGTCCTGGCCAACGCCGACGGTCTCGACGAGCACGACGTCGAAGCCGGCGGCGTCGAGGACTCGCACGGAGTCGAAGGTGGCGCGCGACAGGCCGCCGAGGGCGCCGCGGGTCGCGAGCGAGCGGACAAAGACACCGTCATCGAGGGCGTGGCGCGACATGCGAATGCGATCGCCGAGAATCGCCCCGCCAGAGAATGGACTCGAGGGGTCGACGGCGAGCACAGCGACGCGCTGTCCTGCGGCACGCAGGCGCGCGATGAGCACATCGACCACCGTCGACTTGCCTGCACCGGGATTGCCGGTGAGCCCGATCACCTGCGCCCCACGTCGATGCACAAACAATCGGTGCGCCAGCTCGCGACCAAGCGAAGGCCGCTCGTCGACCCACCGCAACGCGCGAGAGAGGGCACGGCGCTCGCCACGCACGACCGCGTTGACAAGAGCGTCGAGATCTACCATCGCAGGCGCTCCGTCACGTGGCCGTCCTTAGCCCCGGGCTTCTTTGAGCAGCGCACGCGAGATGACGAGACGCTGGATCTCGCTCGTCCCCTCACCGATCGTGCAAAGCTTGGCATCGCGATAGAAGCGCTCGAGCGGGAATTCGGAGGTGTAGCCGTAGCCGCCGTGGATTTGCAGCGCCTCATCGGTCGCGCGCATGGTCGCTTCGGAGGCAAAGAGCTTCGCCATGGCCGCCTCGGTGCCAAACGGCTTGCCTGCGTCGCACAAGCTCGCGGCTCGATAAACGAGTAGCTCCGCGGCATCGAGCTCGGTGGCCATATCCGCAAGCTTCCACTGGATGCCCTGAAACTCGGCAATGGGTCGACCAAACTGTTTGCGCTCGCGGGCGTAGTTGCGCGCCGCGGTGAGCGCGGCACGCCCAATGCCAAGCGCTAGCGCCGCGATGCTGATACGGCCGCGGTCGAGCACCTGCAGCGTCTGTAAGAAGCCCTCGCCCACGGCGCCGATGCGCTGGGCGTCGGGTACGCGCACGCCGTCGAAGCTGAGCAGGGCCGTGTCTGACGAGCGCATGCCTAGCTTGTTCTTGATGGGTTGATGCGTAAAGCCCGGCACACCGGGATCGAGGATGAATGCCGTAATACCGCGGGCGCCTGCGGCTTCCCCGGTGCGCGCCAGAATGACGTACACGCCAGCCACGTTGCCTTGGGTGGTGAAGATCTTCGAGCCCGACAGGACCCAGAAGTCCCCGTCCCGCCGCGCGATGGTGCGCATGGCCGCCGCGTCCGAGCCACTGTCGGGCTCACTCAAGCCCCAGGCGCCGAGCTTGTCTCCGCGCGCGAGTGGTCGTAGGTATTTTTCCTGCTGCTCTCGTGACCCGAAGAGACGAAGGTGTCCGGAGCACAAACCGTTGTGACTTGCCACCGTCAGCGCCAACGACCCGTCGCCGCGGGCAACCTCCTCGACCACGAGGGCCAGCTCCGTCGAGCCAAGTCCCGCGCCGTCGAGCTCAGGCGCCACGGTGACGCCCAAGAGGCCCATGTCCGCGAGCTCGCGCACGACCTCGTGCGGGAACGACTGCTCGCGGTCCCAGCGACCCGCGTTAGGCGTCACGCGATCAGCGACAAAGCGTCGCACTGTGTCGCGGAGCATCTGTTGATCGGCGTTGAGCTCGAGATCCACCCTGGCCTCCGGCTGCTAGAATGCGCCCGTGCCATAGCCCATCAGGGCGCGTCCGACAACCGCCAAACGAGTGGCACAAAATGCTCGAGACGATGAAAGTCCGGCGCCGCACCGGGCACGGGTGCCATGGCGAGATAGACGCGCGATGGGCCCTCGCCGTGAATCGCGTAGGCATTGCACCTTGTCAGGCCGACCGGCAGCAAGGCGCGAGGCACGTTGGCGACCCCGCGCCAGCGCCCACCGATGATCGGGGCCTCGTAGTCGAGCAGTAGGCCCTGTCGCAGCACGTTGCGACGGCCCTGTAGGTCGAGCACCAGGTGGTGTCCGTGCGGTCCAAGCTCGATCTCGAGATAGCGCTCCTTGTCGCCGAGGAGAAAGAGCTCCACGACTTCGTAATCCCACAGACCTGGTACAGACCCCGGTGGCGCGCTGGGCGCCTTGTCGCTGTAGAACGGGGCCTCGATTTGCACCTGAAGCATGTCGGCGCCGAGCGTTAGCGCGACACGCACATGGTCGCCCGCCGGCACGGGCGCGCCATCCCAGCAGGCCGCAACGCGAAGAGATGCTCTCACGGCACGACTGTCACCTTGCAGGCGTCCGCAGGCAAGCGTTAAGTCCGCGGCATGCGTCCCACAACGCAAGGTGGTTGGCGACAGCGCGCGAGTGCTGCTATATCGACTGCTTCACCGCGGGAGGTCATCGATGGATTTGGCGACTGAGCTTGGGAAGTGCACGCTGTTTCGTCAGATGCCGGCGGCGTCGTTGGCAAAGCTTGCGGCCATCGCCGAGGCAAGACAGCTCGCGGTCGGTACGGAAGTCCTCCATGAAGACAAGCCCGTGACTGCCATCTACGCGGTGGTGCTCGGCACCGTGCGCGTCTTGAAGCGCGAGCAGCGCGGTAAGGTCGAAGAGATCGCCCGCCTCGGGACGGGCTCCTATCTCGGCGAGCTCGAGTTTGCGGCTGGGGACGCTACGAGCGCTGCATCGGTCGAGACCGCCGAGCCGACAACGCTGCTGGTGCTCGCCTACGATCGCCTGCGGGCGCTTTGCGACGCCGACAAGGATCTCGCGGCGGTGCTCTACCAGTCGCTCGCGCGTGGGCTCGCGCGTCGCCTCGCGAATACCAACCTCGACGCAGCCCACTACCGATCGCTCGCGGTCCACAAGACCTGAGCGCCGTGCCTCTCGTACAACTAGAAGACGCGACGCTCTCCCTCGGGCGACGCAAGCTCTTTGCCGAGCTCTCCCTCAGCGTTGGCGAGGGTGAGCGCATCGGGCTCATCGGCCCCAATGGCTCGGGCAAAACGACGCTCTTGCGCCTGTTCGCGGGCGAGCTGGAAATCGACAGTGGGTCATTGCACCGCCGACGCGGCCTGCGCGTCGGCTACCTGCCGCAACAGCTCGTGGTCGAAGGCGGGCGCACGCTGCTCGCGTTCGTGCGGCAGAGCGTCCCGGGGCGTGAGGCCCTAGATCGCGCCGTCGCTGAGACCGAGGTCGAG
>CAYHNK010000294.1:0-6091 GCA_964357695.1 uncultured Bdellovibrionales bacterium
ACAAAAGCCATCTCAGAATCGGTGCACGACCAGGCCGTCGCGTAGCTTCGGCTCGAACCAGGTGCTCTTGGGCGGCATCACCCGCTCGGCGTCGGCAATGGCGAATAGGTCGGCGATGCCGGTCGGGTGCAGACTGAAGGCCACCGCCCAGCCGGCCTTGACCCGTCGCTCGAGCTCGTTCTCGCCCCGAATGCCACCGACGAAATCGATGCGCTGATCGCGACGCGGATCTTGAATGCCGAGCACGGGCGCGAGCAAGAGCTGCTGCAAGATGCTGACATCGAGCCGCGCTACCGGGTCGCTCGCGTCAAACGAGCCGGGTCGCACCCGTAGCGTGTACCAGGCGCCCTCGAGGTACATGCCGAGCTGGTGCGGTGCGCTCGATGGCGGCTTGCCGTCCGCAACGTCGAACACCTTGCGGACTTCGCCCATAAAGGACGCTGCGGAGCGCCCGCCCAGATCGCGCACGACGCGATTGTACGGCAGGATGCGCACCTCAGCCTCAGGAAAGGAGACAGCGAGGAACATCTCCGCAGGCGCCTTGGGATCGGGCTTGCCCTGACGCCGCGCGTGCGCCACACGAGAGGCGGCAGCCGAGCGATGGTGCCCGTCGGCGATGTAGATGGGCCCGAGAGCCGCAAAGCCCTCCGTGATGGCGCGCATGTCGGCCTTGTCACCGATGATCCACAAGCGGTGACGGACGCCGTCGGTGGCGACAAAATCAACCACGGGATCCGTCTGCGTGCGTGCCTGCAATACGCGCGCGATTTGACTCGACTGCTTGTGCACCAAGAAGACGGTGCCTGTTTGCGCCCCGGTCGCCTCGATGTGACGCACGCGATCGTTCTCTTTGTCGGGTCGGGTGTGCTCGTGCTTGCGCACGATGTTGCGATCGTACTCGTCGACCGAGGCGCCCAGGACGATGCCGGTCTGCGTGTGCCCGTTCATGGTCAGCGCGTAAGCGTAGAAACAGGGCGCGTCATCTTGGCTGAGCACGCCTTCGGCCACCATCGTGGCGAGGGCCTTCGCGCCCTGTGCGTACACGGCGGCATCGTAGGCGTCGATGGCGTTGTCGAGATCGATTTCAGGTTTTGTGACATGCAAGAAGGAGAGCGGATTGCCCTTGGCGAGCTGACGCGCCTCCTCGCAGTTGACCACATCGTACGGCACCGAGGCCACCTTGTCCGCGATATCCGCGCGCGGACGCAGGGCACGAAGGGGATAGACGGTCGCCATGGTGAGGCTCCTGAGAATTGCGCCTATTGCAGCGACGCGTGCGTAATGATCACCGGCTCGGCCGGCACGTCTCTCATACCCGGCGGCAGCGGCGCGTCGCACGGCACGGGCACGGTGCTCGGACACAGGGTCTTCGTGTCGCGAATGGCGTCGACGACCTCCATCCCTTCGACCACTTTGGCGAAGACGGCGTAGCCAAAGCCCCTCGCGTCTGGGCTGGTGTGGTCGAGCCGAGGATTGTCGACGACGTTGATGAAGAACTGGCTGGTGGCCGAGTCGACAACTCCCGTGCGCGCCATTGAGAGCGTACCGCGCAGGTTCTTGAGGCCATTCTGGGCCTCGTTCTTGATCGGTGGACGGGTCGCCTTTTGATGCAGCTCGGCGCTGAAGCCGCCGCCCTGGATCATAAAGCCCGGGATCACGCGGTGAAAGATCGTCCCGTCGTAGAAGCCGGCCTTGACGTACTCGATCATGTTAGCGGTCGACAGCGGCGCCTTCGTCTTGTCGAGCTCGATGACGATCTTGCCCTTGGTGGTTTCAAAGACCACGCGCGGGTTCTTCGCCTCGGACTTGCAGCTCCACACGATGCCGACGGCGACGAGCACCGCCATCCACTTGTTGGTCATCACAGGTCTCCTTGCGTGGTTACGCCTTGGCTTTGTCGGCCTCAGCGGCAATCGCTGGCCAATGGGATTCGAGCAGCTCTTTGCCCTTCGTGCCCGTGACGAGCTTGTAGTAGCTCGACATCACGCCGTCGGCGAGGTCCTGCTCGCTGCCCTCGGGAGTCATCACTTTCTGCTTCATCTGGCCACTCAGGGGTCCGAGATAGAGCACTACAGCAGGTAGGTCCGCGCGCGAGCGCGTCCGTTTGAGCACCGAGCGCTTGACCCGCAAATTGCCGAACGGTTCATTCGTCGCCATCTCTCACCTCGCTTTCGGGGCGCAAGCTAGCGCAACGAAGGACAAACTGCCAGAGGCGGTCGCTACGAGCGCTTGCGCAAGCCTTCCACCACGTTGCGCAGCGTCGCTTGGGTGGGTGCGGCAAACCAGCTGTCGAGCGTCGCTTCGAGCGTCGTGCCATCCTCTTCGTCAAAGAGGGCTACGAGATCGCGGCGCGCCAGCGCCCGGGTCGGCAGCATGGCATGACGCGGTAGCGCGAGCAGTGCACGTACCCGCTCGAGCGCACGTTCGACGACCATGTCCGGGGGGGCGAGCTCATCGACGAGACCTACCACGAGCGCCTCCTGGGCATCGACGAGCGCGCCGCTCATCCCCAGTCGGTCGGCATGACGCGCGCCCACAAGCCGGCGCAGCGCCCGATAGATGAGGCCCGGCAGTGGAATGCCGACGGCCACTTCGTTGAGGCCGATCTTGAAGTCGCCAGCGGCCATGATGCGCAGGTCAGCAAAAAGGGCGAGCACGGCGCCACCCGCGGGACTGTGACCGGTAATCGCAGCGACAAGCGGCACCGGCGAGCGTGCGATGCTTGCCATGACACCAAAGAGCCCCTGCCACGCCGCGCGCATGCCGTCGCGATCGAGCTGCAAGAGCTCCGGCAGATCGAGGCCGGCGGTAAAGAGTCCCGGCGAGCCGCTCAAGATCACACCTTGCGCGCCGCGCTCGGGCGCCGCGCGAATGGCCTCATCGAGCACCTGTACGAGGGCGGGATTGAGGGCGTTGACCGGCGGTCGCGCGAGACGCAGCTCGATGATGGATCCGTGAGCGATCGTGTGTAACATGGGCATCGCCTGTGATTAGCTCGCCTTCATGATCGACTCGAGACCAGCGCGGGCGATAGGATGGTAGTGGTCCGCGTACGCTTCAAAGAGCTTGCGTGCGAGCGGGCGTGTGGCGTCGCTCGCCCACAGCGCCTTGTAGAGCGGCTTGAGATACTTCATACGCCCGACGCCGCCGACAAACTCGCGGAGCTTCGCGTACGCGGGCTCGTAGGCGGACGAGGCGGCAAGAACGAGGAACTTGCAGAGGATCTCGGCGTTGCCACTCGCCAGCATGTGGAAATGCTCATCGAGCCACCGCAAGTCCGTGTGCTCGATCTTTTTCGGTAGGGCGCCGAGATACACCAGCCACGCGTCAATCGACCAACCGCGCGCCTGCTCGACGTTGGGTCGCTCACCACGCGCCCAGCCGGCCGCGAGACGCAACAGCACGTCGAGCTGCGGCGCGTGAAAAGCGGGGGCGTCTTCGGGGATGCCTGGTGCGTAGATCCAACGCTGCAAGTCGACCTTGCCGTCGACTTCCGGGAGCGCCTCCTTCAAGAAGGTCACGAACTGCTCGGTGGTAATGGATTGAAAGGCGAACCGATCCATGTAGCTGGTGATGAAGCGATCGAAGCGCTCACGACCGACACTTTGCTCAAGCAGTGTGACAAAGAGGCAACCCTTCTCGTAGGGGACTTGTGAGTAGACCTCGTCGGGATCGACGCCACCGAGATCGGTGCGCAGCTGCGTATAGGGCGACGTGACACCAAAACGCTCGATTTCTTCTTGCAGCTCCTGACGTCCGAGCGCGTAGCCGAGTGCCACCGCCTCTTGACCAGCGAGCGTCTCAAGGATGCGGCGCTCGGCCCACACCGTAAAGCCCTCGTTGAGCCAGAAGTCGTTCATCGTCGCGTTGGTGACCAGGTTGCCGGTCCACGAGTGCGCGAGCTCGTGCGCGAGGACATTGACGAGCGAGCGATCGCCCGCAAGTAACGTCGGCGTGAGAAACGTCAGCCGTGGATTCTCCATGCCGCCGTAGGGAAATGCCGGTGGCATGACGAGAAAATCGTAGCGGTCCCAGCGGTAGGGGCCAAAGAGCGCCTCCGCCTTGCGCAGCATTGAGTCGACCTCGCCAAATTCCCAAGCGGCACGCTCGAGCGTCGCTGGCTCGGCGTACACGCGTGAGCGCGGGCCGACATCCTTTGAGGCGATGTCGCCGACGGCGAGCGCGAGCAAGTAGCTCGGGATGGGCTGCGGCATCTCGAAGCTGTAGGTCGCCGTGCCCGAGCGCGGGCCAGGGCGCTTCTCGCCCGGCGCTGCCGACATGACTGCGACGAGAGCCGACGGGACCGTGATCTCTGCGTGATAGGGAAAGCGCACGCTGGCCGAATCTTGCAGCGGCACCACGGAGCGGGCGTGGTGCGGCTGACACTGGCTAAAGAGGTAGGGGTGCTTGCCACCGGCGGTGTGCGCCGGCTCGAGCCATTGTAGCGCCGACGCCGTGGGCGACGTCGCATAGCTGATCGTCACCTCACGTGTCTTGGACGGCAGGGTCAGCCGCAGGCGCGAGCCGAGCACCGGGTCCCGCTCGCCGAGGTCAAATGGCACCGCCTCGCCGTTCTTGGTGCGCGCGCCGTCGATGCGCAAGTCGCGCGTGTCGAGATCCAGCGGTCCCTCGACCGGCTGCCTAAAGGTCAGTGTCGCCTCGCCGCTCAAGCTCTTGGCGCCAAAGTCCACGGTGAGGCGCATGAGCACTGACGCGATGACGCCCTGCGCGGTGTCGGTGTACGAGTGCGGGTCGATGCGGGCCATGGCGTGCCTCCGGGTGGAATTGGACAACCGCCGCGACCCTATCGGATCTGACGCCGTGCGCAAAGTCGTCGTCACGCGAGGGTCTTGCGACATGCAGTCTCGAAGGGTATGGCCGGAGCATGTCCGACACGGTTGCAGTGGTCACCGGCGCGAGCTCGGGCATCGGGCGGGCGCTCAGCGAAACCCTGGCACGGCGGGGTCATCGAGTGCTGGGTGTGGCACGGCGCGCCGAGGCGCTCGCCACATTGGCCCGCGCGTGGCCGCAGGTGTCGCCCTACGCGACGGACTTGTGCTCCGCTGCGGCGCGTGCCGAGCTCGTGGCCAAGATGCTGGCCGAGCACGCAACGCCCGCCTACGTCATCCTCAATGCCGGCCTCGCCCACTACGGACGCCTCGAGCGCCTCACCTGGGCCGAGGTGGCCGAGCAGATCGAAGTCAACGTCGTTGCCGTGGTCGATCTGACGCGGCGATTGTTGCCGGCACTGCTGGCGGCGCGGCGGGGGCGCATTCTCATCATCTCGTCGGTGCTCGGCCTGGGGGCCGTGCCTTACGCTGCTACCTATGCGGCGACTAAGCACGCGATGAACGGCTTTGTGCGCGCGCTGCGACTCGATCTGCGCGGCAGTGGCGTGTCGGTGAGTGCGGTATGCCCGGCCGGAGTGCGCACCGCCTTCAGTGCCAACGCCACCGGCGTCGCGGGCTCGCATCGCTCGGGCCAGGAACCGCTCGACCGGGTGGTGCACGGAATCGTGCGCCAGCTCGACTGTGATCGTGCGGTCCTCTATCCGACGGCAAAATCCCGTTGGCTCGGCACCCTGCTGCGCTACCTCCCCAGTGTCGCTGATTGGTACGTGTACACCGTGAGTCGCGGCGCCTTTGAGCGTCAGTTGCTGGAGTCGCGTCGATAAAGCAACGCCGCCGCTTCGCCTACGGCAAGAAGCTCTTCACACTCTTGAGCTTGCGCGGCAGGTATTCTTCGATGACGAAGTTGAGCCCGTGCTTGGAGAGCGCCTGCTGCTCGGCGCGCACGCCCATCTTGATGAGCTGCTGCATGGCTTTGGCCCACGGCTTGTGCTGCTCGAAGAACGGGTCGTTCTTGAGCGCGTCTTTGGCGCGCTTGATATCGATCTCCGTGAGCTTGTGCGTCGCGTCGCCAAGATCGTAGTCGATGATATCCTGGGGCGCGAGGCCAAGAAAGCTCGCCTGAGGCACCGAGAAGAAGCGGTTGATATGCGCCGCGTTGCCCGAACCGACTTTGAGCGTGCGATAGATGTTCGAGATGCCGTACGGGTCGCAGTCGGTAAACGCATAGACCGGCAAGCGGT
>CAYHNK010000295.1:0-6083 GCA_964357695.1 uncultured Bdellovibrionales bacterium
CGAGCGGCCACCGCCTGGGCTCGCGCCCCAGCCGACGTCTTCGCGTCCGGATCGACCTCGATGACCGTGCGCAAGAGGTTTGCCGCCGCCACGAGCTCGCCGGTAGCGAGCCTGAGCTCGGCCAACGCCACAAGCGCGTCGGGGTCGTGCGCGTCGCGGGCGAGGAGCGCGTCGATCTTGTCACGCGCGGCGTCTGAGCGACCGAGCTCGAGCAGCACCTCGATAGCCAGCAAGGTCGGTAGCTTGTCACGCCGGTCGAGCTCTTCGAGCATCTCGAGCATGATGAGGGCACGCTCGCGATGCCCGCCATCGAGAAAGAACTGCGCGCGGCCGCGCAGCTTGTCGAGCGTGTCAGCGTCGACCCCCAGCAGGTCCACAAGCTCGATCTTGCCCCCGACGTAGGCATCCACGTGCTGGTTGGTGATTTCGGACATGACTAGGCTCCAATCTTGCGGATGATCGACATCGCCGTGTCGTGCAGCATTTTCGAAATGTTCGACATCATTTGCAGCACCTGCTGCTGCTTTTGCAGGGCGTTCTGCAAATCGACGTTCGCGAGCTGGGCGTCGTCGCTGGCGTCGCTGAGCTGCCCTTCGAGTGATTTCGCGTAGGCGTCCATTTCCTCCTTCGAGTACGGGAGATCGTCGAGCACCGGGAGTGCCACGAGCGGTGCGTTCGTACGATGGTCCTCGAGCACCCGCCCGCCATTTTCGTCTCGCGGGCCTTCCTCGCCGCCGGAGCGCAACTCCGCGTCCGACACTTCAGCAGCAGTACCGCCTTGCGACTCTGCCGTGGTGTCGTCCGGCGCGCTTGTCGCGCGACCGTCGGCATCGTCCACCTTCGCGAGCGAAAACCGCGGTACGTTGATCTCGTAGTCGATCCACTCGATGTTGATTTCCTTGTGCTCGACTCTGCGCACTTGCAGTCGAAACGCGTCCGCCTCCTGGCGAACAAGTCTTTGGACGTACGTTTCCAAGGTATCATCGGGGCGCATCGTCTCGACCTTGTAGAAGCTCGCGCGATTGCGCTTGTGGCTCAGAGTCACAGCACCACTGGCGTCGCTGAAGTAGTAGTCGTTGTTCTTGTCGGTGTCCCTCACCGCCATCTTCAGCTCGAAGCCTTGCATGCGCCACTGTTCGGCAAGCGCCTCGCGCTCCCACGATTCGGTCGGCAGCCGCGCGAGGACTTCCTCGAGAAATGCGTCTCGATGCGCGTCGAACTTGTCGTAGCTATTCGACCCTGCGTAGCTCAGGTTCTTCGCGATGGTTTGCGTTTGCCCCAGCACAACGCGGCACTGCGTCGTCTCGTCGTTTCCTGTCTGATCACCAGCGCCGTCAGGCCCGCCGCCGTCCTCGCCCACGTTGTCGCTGGCGTCTGCGCCCGCCTGTCCAGCACCAGTACCAGCTCCGGCGCTCGCGCTGGTGTTTGCGTCCTCGGGCAGACCGCTGGACTTGCCTGCGTTGTCAGAGCCTTCCTCAGCGGGCCGCTGTGCCCAGCGGGTCCAAACCTCCTCGTTGTACATTTCAAACTCGAAGTCAGCGGGAAGTGGCTCGCCATCTTTGGCCGTGCCGTGCAACGTGCGGGCGTCGCGGAGCTTCGCCAGAATTTTCTTCTTCAGCTCATTGTAGAACTTCACCTTGTCGGCGTAGTCCTTGAGGATCTCGTTCTGCAGCAGATACGACTCGCGCAGCACGGCTTGCACCAGTGCTTCCACGTCCATGCCCATGGGGAACGCCTTCTGATGCGCGAAGAGGACGCTTTGAGCGTTGGTCTGTGCGGCGGCTTGACGGGTCTCCCAGTAGACGCTTTCACCGAGGGCGGCGGCGAGCATCTTGGGGACGTTGGTCTTGTCGTTGGCATAGACACCGACGCCATCACTGAGCGTCAGCATCAGCGCCTGCCGGACCTTGTCGGTGGCGGACAACAGTCGCGGCGTGGCGTCCGTGTTCTTAGCCGAGCGCACGAGCGCGCCTTGCTCGAGCTGCGCGAGCTTGGCCATGAGCTCGGGCGCGACCGAAGCGTCGTCACCGAGCGACAGTGGCATGCCAACCGTGCGCAGCGGCAGCGCCTGCGACGCCGATGCCGTCAGGAGCGACTCAAAGGGACTCGTCTGGCTGGATTCGGCGACGGTGGTGCGCAGCTTGGCTTGCACGCTCGCATCGAGACGCAGCGTCGCGGGTGTGCGAGCATCGACGCCATCGCCCCCCTTGGTCGCGGTGGCGTCATGGACCTTGCCCGCGGGAGCTCGGGCGTGCGCGTCATCGGCACGCTTGCCATTGGGACGTAGCAGCTCGCGTTGGGCAACTTCACGGGCGATGTCAGAAGAGGTCTCGTTGATACGTGACATGATGGGCTCCTTGGCTACTGGCCGGTCTTGCGCACGATGGCGAGGGCCGTGTCGTGCAGCATTTTGGAGATGTTCGACATCATTTGCAGCGTCTGCTGCTGCTTTTGCAGGGCGTTCTGGAGGTCGACATTGGCGAGCTGGGCGTCGTCGCCAGCGCCGTTCATCTGCTCTTCGAGATGCTTGAGATAAGCGTCTAGCTGCTCGAGGGTGCGGATGCGTTTGGGGGCGCCGGGGCCGGCTTGTGTGCCCTCGGTCTGGGCCGCTGCTTCCTCACGGTGCGTCTGCTGTGCACGCAGCGCCGACAGCAGGATTGCCGCCTCGCGAACGTCGAGGTCGCCGGAGATTTTGCCACCCACCTGCTCCGCCACTTGGCGCGCTTGGCGGTTGGCTTTGAGCTGAATGTCTTGCAGTGCGAGACCACCGATCGCCGTCAGCGGATGTCGGCCCCATGAGGCGATCGTGCCACGAGGTCGCGCAACCTCTCTATCTCGCACTGGGTCATGAGTCGGTGGCGTATCACCGTCTCTGTTTGGCAACTTCGCGCCGTGCGACCATAGTGTGAGCAACTGTACCGAGCTGAGAGCACCAAAGATCGCGACAATTTCGGCGTCGTCGGAAACGCCGTCCGTAAGACGCTTGAGGATCGGCAGAAGGTGCTTCTCGAGGTCGCGCTCGTTCATTGAAGGAATGACTGCAAGCAGTTGGTCGATGTGGTCGCGAATGTAGTTGTCGGTGAGTCCATCGAGGCGCCAGTTGACGCCGCGGTACTTCTTCAGCGCTTTCAAGACGTCGAGATCGTCAGCGTTGAGTCGCGACTCGCCGAAAACGAGGTTGTAGTCGGCGGCGATGTCCGATGCGCCCTCGGGCGCGCTCTGGCGCCCGTCAATCGCCCGCTCCGCCGCCACATCCTGCTCGGTCATCTGTGCGGTGAACAACTTGTTGTTCTCGTCGAGGTCGACGTAGTCGAGCGGCTGTGCGGCCACCCACGTCTCGCTTGCGACGTTGCCCTTCTCGGCGAGCCAGGCGGCGCGGGTGTCCCGGGCGGTCTTGGCGAGCTCACGCAGCTTCTGCTTGCGGTCGTTGAGCGCACGGACGCGCTCGGCGTAGTCAAAAAGCATGCTGTTCTGTATGAGATAGCTCTCGCGCAAGACCCGCTGCACGTAGTCCTGGATACTCGCGCGTGAGCTGGCGACAAAGCGCGCCTGGCTGCGCCAGAACGCCTCGGCATCCTGTTTGCTGACGGTTTGACCCTGTGCGAGGCGCGCGGCGATACGGGTGAGGGCGGCCTCGTCGACCGGGAGCTTTTTGGCGCCCTGGGCGTCACTCACGAGCAACATGACGCCGAGCCGCAGCTTGCCAAGGCGCGCCGAGTCGGCCGCACCGTCTTTGACTTGTAGCGCCGCGAGCCGCGCCAACGCCATGGGGGACAGCTCCAGCTCTTCGGTCAGCGCGCTCTGGCGCTCGGACAGCTTGCGCGGTTCCTCGCTGGCTATGCGCCGCGACAACGAGGCGAATGGATCAGCCTGGCTCTCGACTCGTGACGCGTCTTCCTTGCGGGAATTGCGCGTCGAGTCGGGGCGCAGCTCATAGCTGTCCGCTCGGGCGGCCACGGTCTCTTTCGCCGCGGGAGCCATGAGCGACTCAGCCGGCGCTACGACTCCAATGTCGACGCCCAGCGTCAGCACGTCGAAAGTACGCGATGAAGGCGCAACGTCGTGTGTAGACAGCGTGCTCGCGGCAACGGGTCGCGGTGTCTTGAGGTCGCTCATCGCTTGGCGCCTCCACTGCGACGCACATCCTCGAGCAGCTCTCGCGGCGTGACGCCGAGCTCGCCGAGCAACGCGGCGTGGCCGCCGAGCGCGGTGGCACCATGCCGCGCGATGGCGTCGCGATCGAGTAGGTGCACAAAGGCGACGATTTCGGCGCGGCGCATGGCCCGCTCGCGCTGCTCCTGGGCGACGAGCTCGCGCCGTCGGGCATCGATGTCGGCCAGCGCGCGGCGCAGAGCTTCGGTCTTGCCGCGCAAGAAGAAGCCGAGTGTCTCGGCGAGCTCGCGGGCGGGGTCGCTGGCGGCAAGAACGGAGGTGGCAGGCTGCGCGGGGGCGCCGCCGATGGCTTCACCACGCTCCAGGGCGCGCTTGACCTGCTGGGTCGTGCGACCCTTGCGCATGTCGGGATTGACCTTGAGCATCTTGCGCACCACCTGCTCGTCCACCGTCGGCGTCGGTTGGGCCGCAGGAGTCGCGACTTCGAGGGGCGGGGGCTGCCAGCGTCGTGATGTCATGGACGATACGCAGTGCGCGTTGCGTGCCATCGTCGCGCGCTGCACACGCGTCTGATTTCATTTCGTTTTTGCGACGACGCGGATCGCAGCTGCGTCCTGATAGCGCGGCACCGTGTCGCAACTTGGACACCGTCGTGTCGCATTCTGCTACGCGGGGCATTCTGCTAGAATGCGCCACATGGCCGTCAAGGAGATCGAAGGCAACCAGCCCACCGAGGGTCGCAGTCGCACCCAGCGCCTCGTCGACATGTTCCAGCGTTTGGCCGGTACGGCAGAGCCTGCCGACCCGATGACGCGATTCGCCAACAAGATACGCGACATGCTGCGCGCCGAGCCCGGGAAGCTCACCACCTCGGACTATCGGCTACTGCTGAGCCTCGTGCGCGAGGTCAATGCGCAGACGGCTGCGGCCGAAGGGAGTGCCAACGCCTTCGCACAGCACCAGGCGGCCGAGAACGCCAAGGCGCAGATGCGCGGCCTCACGCAATCGCTCGAGCCGCCGCCCGAGCTCGTCGATACTCCGGAGCACGTGGCACTCCTGCGCGAGCTCACCCCGGAGACTTTTCACACGCAGCAGAGCAGCTTCGAGCGCCAGACGCTACTGCGTGGCAAGGTACGCACGGACGTCCTCAATCGCCAGGTGAACGATGCGGTGCAGGAGGCGAGCAAGCTCGCGGCCGAGCGGGTGCTCTCGGCGCGGCACGCGCACGGCGATGCTCTTGCGACGGGCGGCACGACGCTGACTCTGGCCCAGCGCGTGCGCCAGCTGAGGCTCAGAAAGAAAAAGCGCAAGCGCGAGGTCAAGAACGCCGACGCTATCGACGCGACGGACGAGCCGGCCGAGATCACACCCGCCGAGGTCGACGAGCTCGCGACGCTCGCCCTCGAGACCATGCGCATCTTGCGCGAGGAGATGGCGCCGCGCTGGGCGCCGGATCAGCAGCCGTGGCTCTTGCAGGCCGCCGATCGGGAAGTGTTCGACATCATTCTCGCCGTGATCCCGCGCGAGCTGTTCGAAGAGACCGCGGCATTTCAAGGGATCCAAGATCTGCGCTCGCGTCAGGGCGTGCTCACCCTGCGGGCCGCAGATCGCACCACCGAGGCCGTGCGACGGCGCTGAAGGGACTTCCTCATCATGCATCGACTCCCGCTCGCCGTCGTCCGCCCGAGTCGCTTGGCGCATGCCTTTGTTCTGATCGGCAGCGTCGCATGCTCGAGTGCCACCGACCACCCTACGGCAAACGAGCCGGCGCCTCCCGAGCCGACGATCGCCGACGCCCCTTCCGGCCCGGTTGGCCCCCGCGTCGTCGCGCTCACCGACTCAGTACCAGAGGTCGTGCGCGATCTGGCGGCCGTGCGCGCTGCCCAGCGCCTGCGTGTGCTCGTGCGTGCGTCGGGCAGCGAGCCCTTGCCGCGCGAGGTCACGAAGATGAATTCCTTGATCCCGGCCGC
>CAYHNK010000296.1:0-5994 GCA_964357695.1 uncultured Bdellovibrionales bacterium
CCCGGTCGCCGGAGCGTCGTCGGGGCAGGCGCTCCACGGCGATGCCCCCGAGGGCGCGGGCGACCTGGGCGTGGTCGGCGCCGACGTCCACGTAGGGCGGGGGCCCGTGGAGCGCGAAGGCGACGTCACGCTCGATCGCGCGCTGGTGCGCATCGGCGCGCTCGAGGTCACGAGCGACGAGGACGCAACGTCACTTGGCTCGCCCATCAACCTCGATCTGTTTGCGCGCACCATCGTGTGGGAGGGCACGCTCGCCGGCACGCGGCTAACACAGCTGTCGTTGGCCATCCCCATGCCGAACGGCGACGGCGTCGTACGCGGCGCGCCCATCAGCGTGTTCTTGAGTGGGTTGCTCTTTGGCGAGCCCTTCGAGTACCGCGACGCGTCGATGGACCCCTTCACGGTGGCGTTGTCTGCGGCACTTGGCAGTACCGATAGGGAGCTGGACATCCGTTTCGAGCTGCGCGATCTGTTCATCGCGGTCGAGGAGGACACGCTCGTCGAAGACGCGCTGGGCGGGTTCGTGCTCGATGCCACCCACAACAGCGCCGCCGCCGCGCAGGTCGAAGCTGCACTGCGCGCCAGCGTGAGCGTCGCTGTCGGTGCCTATGCCCGCTGCCCAAGCTGCGCCGTCGGTCAGTAGGCGACTCGCGCGGGACGCGGCGTAGATCTTGCGCCGTGTGTGTCCCGTGATAGCGTGAAGCTCAACGTACGCATGTATATGCTTTGGTCGCTCGCTAGTCTCTCCGCGGCGCTCGTGACGCAAGCGCCGAGCCTCGCGAGCCCACCCGAGCCTACGCCTCTGCAACCTCTCGTCCATGGCTCACGCGCCGAGCCTTGCGTGGCCTTGACCTTCGATGCGTGCGCGACGAGGGCACCCAATGGCTACGATGCGCGCGTCGTCGAAGTCCTGGTCGCCACCAACACGCCCGCGACCCTCTTTCTGTCGGGTAAGTGGCTCGAGCGCGAGCCCGACGAGGCACGTCACCTCGCGAGCCTCCCCAACATCGAGATCGCAAGTCACGGATACGCACATCGCCACCTCACACGCATGAGTGACGAGGCCATGCAGAGTGATCTGGTGCTGGCCCAAGAGACCTTCATGCGCTTACTGGGTCAAGCGCCGCTGCTCTTTCGTCCACCCTACGCGGAGTCGAGCGACCGCCTGGCACGCGTCGCCGCCGAGCTCGGACTCGTCACCGTCACCTACGATCTGGCTTCCGGCGACCCCGACGCGCGTATCCCCAAGCACAAGCTCATCGACTACGTCGTCGACATGGCGAAGAACGGGTCGATCGTCGTCATGCACATGAACCTGCGGGGCTGGCACACGGCCGATGCGCTACCGGACATCATCGCTGGCCTGCGTCATCGCGGCTTCGAGCTCGTCACCGTCAGCGAGCTCGAGGCGCGCCAAGCACGCCTTGACGAGTCCTTGACGAGCTGTGCGCCGGGTGTGAGAAATTAGTCGCTCATCGACACCGAAACACGGTAGAACGCAGTGGAGCACGAGCATGGCGCTCGCGCCGAGGGAGTCCACACATGCATCGCCACCCTATCGCATCCATCCTGTTCCTGTCGCTGGTCGCCACTGCGTGTGGCGGCCGCACATCCGCGGGCGACTCGAATGACAACACGCCCCCCGATCCCAATGCGGCGCTGACGGCGTTCACTGCCGAGATCACGCGCCCCCGTGCCGCGGGCAGCTACCTCGTCGGCGAGACCATCCGCTTGCAAGCGGCCTTCTCCGAAGGCGACTACGCCGTCTCGCCCGACACTTTGAGCTGGAGCTCATCCATCGACGGGGACCTTGGCACCACCAATCCGCTCGACGCGACGCTCACCGAGGGAAGCCACACCGTGCGCGTACAGGGAACCTTCGACGGCCGCAGCGCGCAGGCAAGCCTCGGCATCGAGGTCACCGATTTCGCCGTACGCATCGACAGCCCGCGTGACGGGGGCGACGCCACGATCGGCGAGGTGGTGCGCTTTGATCCGGTGGCCCGCATCCTCGACGGCAACGGTGACCCGCTGACCCTCACCGAGGCCAATCCCGACGTCACCTTCGCTTGGACCTCCTCGCTCGATGGCACCTTCGCACCGATTCTCGGATTCTACGATGGCTTGAGTCTCGGCACGCACACCATCACCCTCACAGTCACCTATGCTCCCACGGGCGTCGCACCGCGCACCGCGTCGGCGAGCCTCACGCTCATCGTGCACGAGCCGAACCACGATCCGGTGGCGAGCATCGACGCGCCGGTGGACTGTCCCAATGCCGTCGTGGAGCAGGGCACCGCGACCACGTTCAGCGGCAGCATCACCGATGTCGACGCTTGGGACAGCGCGCTCGCCGGCAGCTGGATCGACAGCATCGCGGGCAACCCCGCCGCGGGCGCGACCTTTGTGTTGCCGGCCAACGCCGCACTCGGACTGCATCAGATCACCTTCAGCGTCACCGACACTTACGGCGCCAACGACGATACCGTGTGTGACGTGTACGTGGTGGCCCCGGGGACCGATGCGAGCTCCTTGTACCCCGATACGACGGCGATCACCGACACACTGGCCAACGGCGTCACCGATCTGCGCTTTATTGGCGCCGACCCGGCGGGTCTCGTGTGGATCGGCAGCACCGACGGGCTAACCGTTCTGAGCGGCGAGCCCCCGGCGACCTACGATGGTGCTGAGGTTGATCTTGGCGGCGGCAACATGACGGTCCTCGGCGCGGCCTTCTATACCGACGGCGCGGCTGTCGCGACGAGCCTGGGCCTGACCTTCTGCAGC
Organism: uncultured Bdellovibrionales bacterium; assembly: GCA_964357695.1. GTDB lineage: Bacteria > Myxococcota > XYA12-FULL-58-9 > XYA12-FULL-58-9 > CAYHNK01 > CAYHNK01. Next base: position 2,788 of record CAYHNK010000296.1, read on the forward strand.
TACGCTGCGGGGGCGCTCTCGGCCTGCACGGCCGTCGACGCGGGTGCCAACGACTATTTCGCCGTCGCCACCGCCGCGGGCGTCGTGGCGGCCGCATCCGACAAGGGTCTTGTCCTTGCCTCGGCTGGGGACGCGAGCAGCGCCGTGCGCTTTGACGAAGGCAATTCCAACCTCCCGGCCGACGCCGTGCGCGACGTGCTCTTTGCCGACGGCGTGCTCTATGTCGCCACCGACGCCGGACTGTGCATCATCGACAACGCCGCCGCCGCGCTTGCCAACACGGCGATCGATCCGTTGTGCAACACCGTATTGCGCGAGAGCAACGGCGGCCTTGGCAACAACGATGTCACGGCCCTCGCCGACGGCGGCGACGTGATCTGGGTGGGTACAGACGGAGGCCTGGCGCGCTACTACCCGGCCACGGGCGCGAGCGTCCAGTACGAGGAACGGGGTTTCGGCGGTGATCGCGTCAACGATATCGCTATCGACGCCAACGGGATCGTGTGGATTGCCACGAACGAGGGCGTCACGCGGCTCGATCCGAGTCTCAATTTGGCGACCCATTTCTCCGGCACCGATCTCGGCCTCGACAACGCACGGGTTCGCTCGATATTCATCGCTGCCGATGGCACCAAGTGGTTTGGCGGCGATGCGGGACTCGTGCAGTACATTGGCCCGTAGCGAAAGAGGCGAGCCCCTTACGCCCGCGATCATAGCGGCCCTGCTTGCACGTGTGCAGAAGCCGGGCCGCTACAGCGGCGGCGAGCTCAACTCCATCAGCAAAGACGACGTGCGGCTGCGCCTCGCGCTCTGCTTTCCCGACGTCTACGAAGTCGCCGAGAGTCACCTCGGTCTCAAGATCCTCTACCATGTCGTCAACGCGCGCCCGGACTTCGCTGCCGAGCGCGCTTACGCCGTCTGGCCCGACCTCGAAGCGCTCTTGCGCCGCGAACAAGTGCCGCTGTGGTCACTCGAGACGCAGCGACCGCTTTCGAGCTTTGACGTCGTCGGCTTCACGCTGCAATTCGAGCTCTCCTACACGAGCATCCTCACCATGCTCGAGCTCGGCGGCATCCCACGATGGTCGAGCGCGCGTCGTGACGATGACCCGCTGGTCATTGGCGGCGGTGCCGGTGCCTACAATGCGGAGCCGGTGGCACCGTTTTTCGACGCGCTCGTGCTCGGCGACGGCGAAGAGGTGATCCTCGAGCTGCTCGACGCCATCGCCACAGGTCGCGAGGCGCACGAGAGTCGAGCGACGATCCTCGCGCGCTGTGCCCAAATCGACGGCATCTACGTCCCCGCACATTTTGACGTGCACTACGACGGCGTGCGCATCACCGACATTCGACCGACGGTCGGTGCGCCCGCCCCACGGCACGAGAGTCGCGAGGGCGTGCCGCAGGTGCGCCGCCGTGTCGTCGCCGATCTCGATGCCGCGCCGTACCCGACGCGTTTGATCGTGCCGAATATCCTGCCGGTGCACAACCGCGTGGCCATCGAGCTACAGCGCGGCTGCTCGCAGAACTGTCGCTTTTGTCAGGCCGGCATGGTGACGCGACCGACGCGCCAGCGAGAACCGGCAACCGTGCTGCGTCTCGCGCACGAGGGTCTCGCTGCGACCGGCGGCGACGAGGTCGGTCTCTTGTCGCTTTCGGCAGGGGACTACGGGCCCATGCCCACGCTCCTTGCCGAGCTGCTCCGGCGTCACGCGGACGATGGCGTGAGCCTTGGCATCCCGTCGCTGCGCACCGAGACGGTGAGCGCAGAAATTACCGAGCAGCTCGCGCGCATGGGTAAGCCGAGCTTCACCTTCGCGCCTGAGGCGGCGAGCGAGCGCTTGCGGCGGGTCATCAACAAGACGAACCGCGATGAGGACCTCTTAGCCGCCGTGCGCGCAGCGGTCAGCGCCGGATGGCGCCAGCTCAAGCTCTACTTCATGTTGGGTCTGCCGACCGAGACCGATGAGGATGTCGACGCCATCGTCGCGCTCGCACACCGCGCGCGCCAAGAAGGGCGAACCATCAGGCCCGACGTGCAGGTCACGATCAGTGTTTCGACGTTTATCCCCAAAGCGCACACCCCGTTTCAATGGGAGGCGCAGCTCGGCGAAGCCCCGACGCGCACAAAGCAAGAACGACTGCGCCGCCGCGCGCGTGAGCTGGGGCTGGGATTTCGCTACCACGACGCCGGTCAGAGCTGGGTCGAAGGCGTTCTCGCACGCGGCGATCGTCGCTTGGCGCACGCCATCGAGCGGGCCTATGAGCTGGGCTGTCGCTTTGACAGCTGGACCGAGCAGTTCGTGCTCGCCCACTGGCGCCAGGCGTTGGCCGAGACGCTCGCGCCCTTGGATCTCTGCGCTGAGGACTTCCTTGCGGCGCGCGACGTCACCGCATTGTTGCCTTGGGATCATCTCGATGCCGGCGTGCACAAGCACTACCTGCGCACCGACCATGATCGGGCGATGCGCGAGTCGACGATGCTCGACTGCGCGCTCGAATCACGCTGCTACGTCTGCGGCGCCTGCGATCTCGCTTATCCGAGTCGCGAGCGCGAGCAGCGCACGGGTCACCTGGCGCCCGAGCTGGTACCACGTCTGGCGACCAACGGGAGTGTCCCGTTCGAGCAGATTTCCGCAACGCCGCAGCTTACGGTGCGCCCGGCCACCTATCGCCTGCGCCTGCGTTACGCCAAGCGCGAGCGCGCGGTGTATCTCTCACACCTCGAGAGCATGGAGCAGCTGTTGCGCGCCATCCGCCAGGCGGGGCTACCTGTCGTCTACTCGCAGGGACACGCGCGACGCCCCAAAGTAAGCTTCTCCCCGGCGCTGCCCACCGGCATCGCCAGCGAAGCGGAGCTGGTCGATCTCATCCTCGGCGCACCGCTGACGGTCGATGAGGCGCGCACACGACTCAACGTGGCCTTGCCTTCGGGCATCGCCATTCTCGATGGCGAGGAGCTGCCACTCGATGCGCCGTCGGTCGACGAGCAGCTCGCGAGCAGCACCTACCGTGTGCGTTTTGCCCTGGGTGACAACGCGCTGCCCACGACGCTTGCTGCGCGCTACGTCGATCGTCCCAACGCCTGGGTGCGCGTGCGACGCAAACGTCGGGAGCGCCTGGTGCCCTTGGCGCAAGCCGTGCACGCCTTTAGCGCGCGCGACGCGACGCTCGAAATCGAGCTGTGCCATCTGCACGACGGCGGGCT
>CAYHNK010000297.1:0-5987 GCA_964357695.1 uncultured Bdellovibrionales bacterium
CCCCCCCCCCCCCCCCGGCCGGCCCCTCCCCCCCGCCCCCGCGGGGGGGGGGGGGGGGGGGGGGCCCGCCCCCCCCCCCCGCGCCTTGGGTTCCATCTGGTGGTCTCCTGCCGCCTAGCGCGCGACGGCGCGCTTCGAGCCCGTCTCGACGCTGTTCCAGTCGTCGAAGCCGGTGGCACGGGCGCGCGCGAAGAACGCGGCGACGGCCGGGCCGCAGTCGGGCCGCTCGCGGAGGTAGGTCGTCACCTCGGGCGGGCACTGGCCGGCCACGGCCGCGAGGTAGTGGACGTCGACGCCGAGCGCCCTGGCCAACTCGCCGCGCACGTGGGGCGATGGCGTGCGGCGGTCGCGCCCGATGTCGTGGAGGTACTGCGCGGACACGCCGTGCCCGTCCTCCTTATGAACGAGGCTTCCGAGTTCCTTGAGGCTCAGGCCCAGCGCCGCGCGGCGCTCGGCGATCACCCTCCCGAGTGTTACGTTGTTCATGTTTCCGCTCCTTTCGTTGTACTGCATCAGTATGGACTGCTCTTCTCGAGAGCTTGTCGAACAGCCATCACGTAGGCGTCGATCTCGAGCGCCGTGAACTTCTCGCACGGCGGTAGACTATGTGTAGCAACTGGCTCGCCGTCCTGATCCAGTCCTGCCTGGAACCTGCCAAAGCAGAACGGGCAGGGCCCGGCGACACCTTCTCTTACGACGCCTTTCATCGGCGTCAGCCCGCTACTACTTCGCGGAAGCGTTGTAATTCCTCAAATCGGTCGAGGAACCGCTCGCGCGCGCGTTGTGGCGTCCAGGCCGCGATCGGCGACGGTAGTGGCTTGACGCCTGACTCGCGCCACGGAGTCGGCGGCGGTGCCATGAGGTCGCGCGCCTCCGTCATCAGGAGCACGTCGTCGGCGATCTTGATACTGGCCGGCTGCTCACGCGACAACCTGAAGCGGTCGCAGATCGCCGCCATGACGGCCGTCTCCGCCCGCATGTAGGCATCGCCGATCTCGGAGGCACGCTTGACCGGGCGAGGGAGGTCGACGAGGTACGCCTCCGACGCATCGTGCAGCAGTCCCCACAGAGCATCTTCGACTGGCACCTCGTAGGAGACGAGCACAGAATGCTGCGCCACGCTGTAAAACTCTCGGCAGTGGCCAGCGAAACGACACTGGTTGGCGAGCGCGTGTGCGATATCGTCGACGTGCACTTCATCAGCACGCGGATCGAGCGGCCAGAACAGGCGCCCGTGCGCCGTCTGCATCCAGTCGCCGATTCTCAACTCGGCCATGATTCGGATTCTCCTTGTGGCACCGTCAATGCCTCGACGGAGCCCCCGTCCGAGGTGCCACCAGACACGTAGGACAGACGTCGGAGCCGCTTCTCCGCACGGTCGATCTTCGGCTGGTGGTGTCTCGCGATCCGAGCGCGCTCAGATCGTAGTTTCTCGAGCGCGCCGACGAGTGAAGCGTTGTCGGCGTCGAGCGCTGCGAGTCGCATCGCCGCATCCTTCGCGCTCTTCAAGTCGACGCGACGGCGGTCCGCCTCGAGCGCAACGATGTAGAGCGCGTCAACAGCCTCGTGTACCTTCGAGGCTGGCTCGGTCAGACGGGCCTCGATGAGGGACTCGACCACCAGCCCGATCTGGAGTGCGATCTCCTCCACTCGGGTCTGTGCGTCCGCGACGGCCCTCGCACGATTTCCCGCCAGTTGCGCATCGGCGTCGAGCTGCGCACGCTCTGTGCAGTAGGTGACACCTGCGTCCTCCAGCGTCTTGATCTCGGCATCGATGTCGGCGCACGCGGTCGTCACTGCGGCATGCGCTTGCGTGAGCGCCTCTTTTGCCGCGATGATCCTCTGCTGATCGTCGGCCGCACGCGTGCTCTCGACACGCACGCCTGAAGCGCGGCCTGGTGCGTGAAGACCTCCGACGAACGCCTGGTGGTTGAGAGCGGCCTGCCAGCGCCGATCGACACAGACGCAGATATCATCGACGCCACCACGACGCGCGATGCCGCTGCCGTGACACGCCGAGCAAGACGGTTTGACATGACGCGAAACCACCGACGCCACGCCTGCTGCCGTCTCCACGTCCTTGATGTCGATGGAAGACGCGGCCATCTCCTCAAAAATCCTCGCCGCCGCGGCGCGCTGGTCGTCTGTGAGTGCGCTCTCGTCGACGCTCGGCGCCCCGCCTCCGATCGAGAACACGCCGGCGATCTGGGCGCGGTGCATGCGCACGGTGAGTGCACGGACGCGTGCGCGCCTGGTCACGTCGATGGTTGCGTCACTCACTTGGCACCTCCAACGAAACCGCTCTCTCGGTAGTAGCGCAGGATCGCGATACTCTCCCGCAGCACATCGGGCAGGGCGCGATGCACGATCTCCTCGGGCTTCGCCCTCGGCTTCCCGTCGTAGATCGCCGGCGCCCAGCGCCTGGCAATCTCGGTGAAGCTCGACACGTCGATCGATCGGTAGGAGAACAGTGCCTCGAGTCGCGGCATGTGCCGACGAAGCCACGCGCGATCGAAACCGACCGTCGATCCTGCGAGCGGAGTCTTCTTCAGGTCGAACAGCCTCTCTTTGGCGGCAGCACCAACCCAGGCACAAAGAGCGTCTTCAACCACGTGGAGATGTGCACTGTGTCCGTCCATGATCTCGTCGAACAGTCCGTTCTTCCCGTGCATCTCCTGAATGATTGGACTGAGGCTCTTCATCCACGCCACGGCCGACATTGGCGCGATTGGTTGCACGACGCTGGCCGTGGCCGCGACCTCGGCGAGATCGTCGTCCGTCACCACGAGCGCTACCTCGAGCAAGTCGCCGCGCTCTGGATCGAGTCCCGTTGTTTCCGTGTCGACCCAGACGATCACTTTGACCTCCTGTCGGCCACCATCGCATAGACCTTCGATCTAGGGCCTCGCGCCGAAACGCGCGCGCGGCGAACCGCGATCGCTGCGCCGTACGCATCCCGCAATACCTTGATGTACTTGTAGGCAGTTGGCCTCGACACGCCAAGCGCACTAGCCACCTGCGCCGCCGTGACGCCACCGCCCTGCCGGAGCATTGCCTCTACGCGTGAGGCCGTGTCGATCACCGAGCCCCCCGCTGCGGTGCGAAGCGACCGAGGTGATGCAGGCCGATCCCGACCGCGTCGGCGACGTCCCACGAGTGGCGTCCGTTCTTCGGCCACACCACCGCAGTCTTCTCATCGCTCGAAAGCCGCGCCTCGACGCGGGATCGTATGATGTAGTCTCCGGTCGCGCTCACAGGCTTTGGCACGGACCCCTTCCAGTCGAAGGGCCGAACGAGCGCGACGTCCGCCACGGCAAACAACGCCGCAATCGCTCCGTCGACGAAAGCGAGCGAGAGGAGATCGTTCGTGTCGCCGCGCGCCGCGCGCCCGCGATAGGTTTGCGGAAACTCGAGCACGACACGCTTGACCGCGAGGCTGTCTGCACGCGCCGAGACCCATTCGCGGACTGCAAACGGAACCGAGCAGATCTCGTCGTCTCGACGCGAAAAAACGACGTACGCTGCGGCGATGAGCCTGTCCGACCCGTCGCCCTGGAATAGCGCCGCGCCGCAACCACGCACGCCTGGGTCAATCGCGAGGACGTACGTCGTGCTCACATCTCCTCCAAGGCTGGCTTGGCGGCGAGCAACTCCACGTAGCAGCCAGGTCGCTCGAAGTCGAGGAAGCCGTTGTCGTAGAGCATCCCGAGTTGTTTCTCTGTCAGCGTCGTGACCGACCACCTCGTCAGATGCCCACGGTGCGGGTTGTCGAGGCCGCCTTCGACCTGGACTTCATTCAGGCACAACGCGCCGCGTGGGTGTTGCCCGACAGGCAGATCAGGCCCGCAAGCGACGATCCGCGGCACCGCGCCAGCAATCACGTAGACGCCGATCACCAGCCGCCTCGTCTGGATCTCGTGCGACACGTGATCGTCAACGAGGTCGATCGTGAAGTAGGGGCGGTCCATTAATTCGCCGCCGGCGAGTGCTTCTGCGCGATCTCGTCAATGATCCGCAGCACCTCGATCGAGTTCGGCCCGAGGTACGGGCCAGCATCCCTGACCGCCTCCGCGATGGTCGTGCGCACACCAACAGCAGTTGACGACTCAATCAGTACATGTGCCAGCTCCGGAACCATCTGATCCCACCCGTCCTGCCCGCGGAGCCATCGAAGATAGTGGTCGAACACCCGACCGGCGATCGGGTAAATGACGCGCTCGCGTGCCGCGCGACGGAGTATTGATATGATCTTCATTTCTCGTCCTTCGGCGGAGGATAGACTCCCGAGCCGTTGCGCCACTTGCATGGGGCGCCGTCGCGGTGCTTCCCCTTGCCTTTGCACTTCTTGCACTTCTCCTTCTCCATCGGCGACCTCCGCTGGTTGACTATTAAGCCGAAACGATTTACGGCCGTCAAGCCTTTTGCACCGCACCTGGCACATTTGATTCGGATCGCAGTTTACGACGCAGCATAACGATCTCGTCCCACTCCAAATCGGCGGCCAGGAGCGCTGAATCGGTCGCGGCGCTGTTCAGGGCTGCCGCCTCGCGCCGCGTCAGTGTCACCGCGCCGTTTTTGTCGTCGGACGCGCTCATACGTAGATCGATCGCACGCCTGCTTCGCGCATCGCCTCAAGGTCCCATGGAATGATGCGGCCGTCCTCGCCGACGCGCTTCTCCATATCCTTTGACCAGAACCTTGCCGCCGCGGGCTCTGCGCTCACATAAACGTCTGGCACATAGCGCCGCATCTCGGCCACCATGACCTCCGACATGCGCAATGCGGCCTCGTGAGCGCGCTCCTCTGGCACTTCAGCGAAAATCTCGTCGTGAATTACCATGATCGGCCGCGTTCCGTAGAGGGGTGACTCGCGGCCCATCGGGCCGTAGCCGTAGCACTCGCGTCCGACAGCGCGCGCAGCAGCCTTCGTACCGTCGGCGTTGAGCGCCGAAAACAGATTATTTGCACGCGATGCATAATCGACACCGCCGCGAATGCGCGAAAAACCACTCGCTCGAACCGCTGGCGGCACGTAGCAATACGTCCGAGACGACCACTCATCGTCGCGCTGCGTCTCGCGATTCGACCAGTTGAGCAACTCCCTCACTTCAGGGTACATTGAAAGTATTGTCGGCCGCAGTTGGTACTCGGCCACCTCAAGACACCGCACGCACGTCGGCGGCGTCGGCCGTCGTTTCCACTCCATGACCTTGCGTTCGCCGCAGCGCTGCTCGCCCGCGACCAAGATGCAGAATCGCGTTCCGGGATAGACCCTGCCATCGGGCGCAATCGTTTCGCCGGCGTTTGCCTTGCGGTACGTGAGCACAATCTTGAGCCCGCCCATCGCACCGAGAACGCCAAAGCCAGCCCATTTAGCCGCCTGCCGCATACCCTTTGCAAACTTGTCTTTGGCTTTGAGAAGATTGCGTATCTCGTCGTCGGTGACTCCCATCATGCGCGCAGCCAGCACGGCGTGCAGAAACCCCGGATCCTTCGAATCGTTAATGACGTCCATCATCTTCGAATGACCAAAGAGCCAGTACATCCCCTGCGCCGCGCAACACAGCTCGATCGCCGAAAAATCGACGGACAGAAACAAGTAGCCGTCCCGCGCGCGGAGGCACTGTCGCGCACCAAGCGGCAGCCCGCGGAACATGACTGGCTTGCCGCTCTCCATGAGCGGCTGCCGCATGAAGAGCTGGATCAGCCCGTCGTAGGACGACCGCCCATTCGCGAGAAGAACGTTCGGCCTGAGCGTGATCGGCACATCGACCCCGCCACGGACATAGGGCAGATACGTGTCGCGCACCTTCTCGACGACATTGTCGCCGAGAGCCGAAAGCACCTCGTCGCCAGACTCCATGAGCGCGTCGCGGTCCTTCGAAACGCCACCACCAGGCGTCGACGGGATTCGCACAGACGAAGTCAGATCCAGACCCGTGCCATCGCACCGCTCGCAGAAGACGGCCGACCCAGAGGCCCCTGCC
>CAYHNK010000298.1:0-5977 GCA_964357695.1 uncultured Bdellovibrionales bacterium
CCGCTCGTCCGCGTGAAGAAGTGCTCGACGAGGGCGCTAGTTTCGCCTACAAGCCCTCCCGAACCCGCCCCCTGAGAACAATGGTCATGGGAGACAGTGGCCCCGCTGGTGCCAGAGGCCCCATGTCCTGCACGCGCCGCGGCGCACCGCGGCGATGAAGTCGTGGGCGTGGCAGCAGGCGGACCGGTACTGCGGTCCGTTGGCACTTTGAGCCGGTTCGACGACGCTTTGTGCCGGGTCGGCCACACTTTTTGCCGGGTACGCGTACGCTCCGACCCGGGTAACTGCATCCTTGGGACCCGGGTCGCGCTCGCGCCGTTGGGGGGAACCCTCCGCTTTGAGCCGGGGACGACACCTGGAGGGGGCGGGTCGCGAGCACGCCGAGACGGGGAGCGCGATCCTCGGAGCGACGTCTGTAACACTTTGAGCGACTTTGTCACTTTTCAGGGATCCAGAAGCGATCTGCGTTTGCGCGCCACGCGTCTCGAGGGGGGCGTTCCTTGGGGCCAGGACTCTAACCCAAACGGAGACAACGAAATGGGACATCTGACCACAGGACAGAAGGTCGACCGCGTCATGCGGCTCCTGCTCGGGCTGCGCCACCAGCGCATCGCCAGCGTTCTCGTTCACCACGGCTTTACCCAAGACGAGCTGGACCGCGGCTGGGCGCTCTTGCGTGCCACCGTCGGTGAGCGACTCAGCCCGGCCACCGTCGTGAATCAGCCCAAACCCGAGACCATCGTGGCGCTGGACGCTTTCGAGAACCGCTGGTTCCCCATCGCCCAGGCGACGCTCATGCACCGCTATCCGGCGGTGGGCGAGCGGCTGTTTGCCAACCTCTCCCAGACCACCGAGCCCGAGGTGGCGATTTCGGTCGGCACTTCTGTCGGCCGCGTGCGTGAGCTGCCGAGCACCGCCGACGGCAAGGCCGCCTACGATCTACTCGCCCAGCGCGGCCTCGACGACGCGATGCTGGCGACCGCCGAGTCGCTCTTGCGCGACGAGCTCGGTACGGTGGAAAAGCTCTCCCCCAAGAGCGTCGCCGAGCGCGAGACCGCCCTCGTGGCGGCCGAAGGATCCATGTGGGCCTGGTATCTCGAGTGGAGCACCATCGCCCGCACCGTTATTCAAGACGGCCGCCTGCTCCAGCTCCTAGGCTTTCGTCGCGGCCGCCGCGGCGTCGTCGAGGACGCGGGCGACGACAACAACGACGTGGAAGTGCCGACGGAGACCGAGTCGCCGAGTGGCGGCGCGGTGGCGTAGGGATCCGACGTACGCAGCACAGTGAGCACGCACCCGAAGACGCCCCTTCGGGTGTGGTGCGAAGATTGCGGTCTCTGCCGCGTGGTTGAGCCGCGAAGCGGCGCCGACTCGTTGTGCCAACTCTCCCGGAGGCACCGCGACCCCTGAGCAGCCAGCACGGCGCCGACGATCACCACACGCACCGCTACCGGCGCTCATGGGCGCAGGCTCTGACGAAGGTATTCGAGATCGACATTGCCGTTTGCCCGCGGTGTCGTCAGCGCGGGATGCAGCAGATCGCAGTGTTCCATGATGCCGGTGTCTTGCGTGCGATGCTGGCGTCGATGGCGCGGGAGACCGAGCCGCTGTAGTTGGGGCGCGTGAGTTGTCCCCGCGCAGTGTCGTCGCCGTTGTGCAAGGTCTTTGCGACCGCGCCGGTGCGCGCCGTCGACGCCGTCGCGACGCGTGCCGCCTCGCCCACCCGTCGGCCGCGGGCTTGTTGAGCTTGAATCGTGGTCGAAACGACGCGATCGCGACCGGGATTGGCCCACTGCGCTGCTCGTCCGCATGAAGAAGTGCTCGACGAGGGCGCTAGTCTTTCCTATGAGCCCTGCCGCAGGTGCACATTGGCCGAGTGTGTCGCGCAAGACAACAACAACTCGCGCGGCTGTATGCAGACGAAAGCCGTGGGCGACCCCAGCGCGGCTCGATGTTGATCGCGACGATGGGCCGCCGTAGTACTATCCGACGACACGTACGGTTAAACCCAGGAGCCATTGGCTGTGCAGAGCACGTCTAGCCACGTTTCGGTACCCAGCGACCTTCGAGTTCTAATTGATGAGGTTTTTGGTGAGCTTCGAACGACCGGCAACTGGCCGCTACGTGTCACTCTCGAGCAGCGCTACCGGCAGGACAAACGTCGGTCGCTGAGTGAGTTATGCGACAAATGGCGCGAGTACCACTCGACTGGGTGGGGAGACAACGCCGCACGGTTCCTTCTAACGGGTCGTGCGATGAGGGTGGCCCTCTCCGAGACCAGTTGGTTGGCCCCGATCGGGAAACTGCTACGAGTGGCTGCGGAGCGCTTCGTCGCCGAGTACAAGGCGACGCGCGCCACAAAGAGTCGCCTGGTGTACGCTGATTTTCGCGAGGGGGTTTCAACGGACGCTGAAGCATGGTCGCTTGCGCTTGGCACCTGCGCGCTTCAAATCGCCAGCGGCCACACAATAGATCCCGATTGCGCTGTGCACCAACAGCATGACCAGTACGTGGAGTTCGGAGAGGCTGTACTGCGCTTCCTCGCAGTCAGATCCGTAGACGACCTAGCGCGCCGCCTCGACGAAGAAGCCGACTCGCAGCGCATCGCAGAAGGCGATGAGGTGCGCGGCTTGCTGCGTTGGGTGTGGGACAACACGTCGCCGAACGGGATGGGGCCAGCGTACTTGGACGCGGTGATTGCGGGAGTGGGCGAGCGTTTCGTCCCTGACGTCTTGCGCACCGCGGAGAACCAGAATCTGCTCCACCGAGAGAACCAAAGCGCCGACGAGACCCGGCTAGCACTACGATTCGACGGGCTGCTGCGCATCGCCACAGAGCAAGAGAAGCAACAACTTGCCGTGCTCGTCGGCGCACTTGCATCGCTTTGCGGAACCGAAGCGAACGTGGCCAAAGTCTCTGTCGAAACGATCAAGCGTGCATGCAACCTGGATGAAGAGCGCGTGCTGCCGCTACTCGCTGTCCTCGCGACTGATGGCTGGTCTCTGGTCAGCGTCAATCGCCCCGACCCCGATGGACAGTCGGTGCGGCTCTACGAACAGCTGCTGCGCTGCCCCACGGAGTGCGACTTCGACTCTTTCATTCGTGCGCGCGAGGCCGCGCTGACGCCAGACGATTCGATGGCCAGCATCGTCCTCGGCGGCACAACGAAGCAGCCCTCCCGCCGCGCACGTGGTAGCAGTGCACGAGAATCACAGGACGGGGATGCCGATCGCAGCAAGAGACGTACGATTGGCGCCTGGACACTTGGCGAGCAACTTGGACGGCGGTCCGGTCAGGGACGTGTCTACGCCGCTTCAAGATCAGATAGCAATGACCAGTTCGCGCTCAAGAAGGTCAAGCTGGACACCGACAAGAAGCGGCAGCGATTTGTCAACGAGGTTCGGCAGATGGAACAGTTGACGAGCCAGGGTGCCGAGCATGTCGTGCCAATCGTTGATGCGAATCTCGACGAGGTGGAGAGCGGTAGCACGACAGGCTACTACGTGATGCCGAAAGCACACGCCACCCTTGAGGAACGCCTGGCAATGCTGCGTGGCCACGTTGAGCTGTGCCTGAAGGTCGGAGAGGCCGTACTCCGGGGGCTGCACGCAGCACACGCGAACAAGGTCGTGCACCGCGATGTGAAGCCCGCGAACATCCTTTTCATGGATGACTCATTCGACGACCCTCGTCTCGCCGACTTCGGCATCTGCCTGGCGATCGACGACCAGGATTCCCGTCCGACGTCTGTCGACGAGTTCGTCGGACCGTTCTACTTCAGAGCTCCCGAGCAAGAATTGCCGGGACGCGAGGAGATTACACCGGCAGCGGATCTCTATTCGTTTGGCAAGGTACTTCACCACATGCTGACGGGAAGACAAGACCTCAGACGTGAAGAGCTGGATCGAGCATTTCTCGAGACGGAGTTGGGTGACGAACGACTGCGTAGAATCAAGGATGAGGTTCTGTCTCGTGTGCTCATTCACGAGCCCAAAGACCGCATCCAGGATGCTGCCGAGCTGCGCACTGCACTCGAACGTGTACGACTCGGGGAGCGCTCGCCGACAAGTGTGGCTGTGCCACACCGCGCTGTCCGCCAAGCATTTGAACGCATCATCGCGGACGCGGACAGCGGTCGATACATTGCTGCGGCACACGCTATTCGACAAGCACGGAGCGACTTTCTTTCCGGCACCGGTACGATCGACCTGAAACCGGAGCCTGTTCGCGCGTTCTTGTGGTCTGGAGCTGCACTGATCGGCTTCGTCCTTGCTGCCGGTCAAACGGACGGCACACAGCTCTTTGTCGACATCAGACAGACGATTGAGGACCTCCTGGCTGACGGTCGCCAGAATCCGCGACCGCAGCCCTACGGTTGCCTTGCGGGGCTGCTCTTCTTCGGACTGTGCTTCAGCGCTCACAACGCGAGAAGTTGGGGCGTGTTGCGCGCGGCGCTGACCTGTGAGTTCGAGTACTATCACGCGTCTGGCAGGCCGCTACGTCGGTACGGCTACGACATCCCGGTGATGTTCTCGGCAGACAACATGGCGGCAGGCGCGGGGAGTCAGCAGAACCATCTTCGCAATATTCTGCGCGAGCCGGAAGTCGCCGGTATGCTCGGACTCGCTGACCGCGTCGACGCGGCCTTTGAGCAGACGGGCCTCCTTCTCGCGTTGCGCGCGGCGAAAGCCGCCGACAGTCCTCAAGGGTGTTCCTTGCTGTGGGGGTTTGGAGAGGAAATCGACAGCGTCGTGCCGATGCTGGATCGCTTCTACGGCGACCCAGAGTACCGCGCCGGCGTCGCTTCCGCCTTCGGCGAGGACGCAGATACATGGTTGCGTGCCTTGCCCGAGCGACTTCGGCACATTGCGGACGCTGTCGGGCGCAACAACTGGCCGTTCGCCAACGACCTGAGGAACCACAAGCCGAGAGCCCATCTCGTGCGCTAGCAGTGCGGCGTAGGTTGCCGCGTTGAATCAAAGACGGGGACGCGTATACCACAAGCGGTTCAGCTTTCGGGGTTCGGCGCCGCCCTGCTGTCTGTACGGATTGCTACCCAAGGCTTGTTTACGAGGCGCCCGAGGCGAGCGTCACACACCGTCGGGATCCTCGCCGTGAGAGTTCGAAACGTGTCTCAATCTGCGACTGGTCCACGGGGACGCGGTCCAACATTCAGGTCCAGCACGCGCGACCGCTGGCACGTCACCTGCACCGTCGACGACCACGGGCACGCCCCGGAGCGCGCAGCGCCCGCAGGCCGAACTGGCGAGCGGACCGTGGCGCGCTTGCTGAGAGGCACGCCCAGCTCATACGGTACCTACCGTGGAACGCGAGTGAGGCCGGCGGCGAAGCCTCCCCGTGGAGCGAGGTAGTCGGCCGAGGACGCGTCGCAGCTACGGCGCGAATCGAGCTATTGCGCGCCGCCTGCGCGAATCGCCGCGGTCACCCTCGAGCGGGCTCAGCGTGCAGCTTCAATCCCAGGGCGTCGAGCACCTTGAGAATGGTGTCAAAGTCGGGGCTGCGCTCGCCCGAGAGCGCCTTGTAGAGACTTTCGCGCGAGACGTGTGCGTCGCGTGCTACCTGCGTCATGCCCTTGGCGCGCGCAAGCGCGCGTGGGAGAACGGCACGCGCGCGATCGTCGTCAGCGGTGAAGAGCTCTTGGGTCGTCTCGCGCTCCTCGTGCCCCCACCGCGCGTTCATACGACTCGCTACTTCGGCGTCTGGGCCCCGCGCTCGAGGCTGCGCCGACTCGTGGTGCCTACTCCGCCCGAGGCGCCGCAGACGCAGAGCAGCGAGGGGGCCGACAGCCATCACTCGCACCGCTACCGGCTCTCTTGGGCGCAGGCACTCGCGAAGGTGTTCGAGATCGACATTGCCGTCTGCCCACGGTGTCGTCAGCGAGGCATGCAGCAGATCGCGGTCATCCAAGACGCCCGCGTGCTGCGTGCGATGCTGGCGTCGATGGCGAAGGAGACGG
>CAYHNK010000299.1:0-5912 GCA_964357695.1 uncultured Bdellovibrionales bacterium
GGAATGTGCTTGTCGCCGATGCCCTCGATGCGGTGGCCCCCAAAGCCGTTTTGCAGCAGGGTCGGGCACTGGAGCGCCTCGGTGGCCACCACCTTGAGGTGCGGATGGCGCGTCTTGAGATAATCGCCGGCGGCGATGGTGCCGGCCGAGCCGGTGGCCGAGATGAAGGCAGCCAGACGTGCGCCGGTGCCGCCATGGCCCGTGAAGACATCCTCGAGCGCTGGTCCGGTGACGCTGTAATGAAAGAGCGGATTGCCGAACTCGGCGAACTGATTGAGGATGACGTTCTTCGGATCCTTCGCTAGCTCCCAGCACTTGTCGTAGATCTCTTTGACGTTGGACTCGCAGCCCGGCGTCGCAATGACCTCGGCGCCGATCTCCTTGAGCCACTCGAAGCGCTCCTTGCTCATCTCCTCGGGCAAGATGGCGATCGCCGTGCAATCGAGTAGCGCGCAGTCAAACGCGCCACCGCGGCAGTAGTTGCCGGTGGAGGGCCAGACCGCCTTGTGATTTTCGGGATCGAAGTCGCCGGTGACGAGGCGAGGAGCGAGCACCCCGAAGGCGGCCCCAACCTTGTGGGCCCCGGTCGGAAAGTACTTGCCCACGACCCCTATGATGCGCGCCCGCACGCCGGTCAGCTCGGGCGGCAGCTCGATGAAGTTGACGTCACCATAGAGGCCCGTCTCGACGTCGTTGCGCCAATTGATGCGAAAGAGATTGAGTGGATTGACGTCCCACAGGCCGACTTTGGGCAGGCGTTTCTTGATGCTCTCGGGAATGAGCGACGGGTCGCGCAGCTGCTTGAAGGTCGGGATGATGATGTTGTGCTTTTGGCAGCGCAGGATGGTGCGCGCGAGCACTTCGTGATTGATTTTCGGAATGACGTACGACATGGGGGAAGTCCTCTCGGTGGCGTCGTGGGGGTCTAGCACGCGAGGCGCGGCACGGCGTTGCCGGCGAGCTTTTGCAGCATCAATACCGGGTCATCAAAGCGCGCCATGAGGATCATGGCGGCGATGACGAAGGGCTTAAAGCCCGCCTCGCGATAGGTGTCGAGACGGTACTTCTCGAACACGTCTTGGGACACCTCGCCCTCCTTGCAGCTGACACCCGTGATGTCCGCCGGCAGGCAGTGCATGTAGAGCGCCTTGCCACCCTTGGTTGCCTTCATCTTCTTCGCGTCGCATTCCCAGTTCTTGAACTTGGCGTTGTTGGCGAGACACTCCTTCTCAAGCACGCCGAGTCCCGCCTTGTCGCCGGTGCTGAGCAGCTCGGTGCGGCGCTGCATGACGTGGTAGGGGGCCCAGCTCTTGGGATAGACGATGTCCGCGTCGGCGAACGCCTCCTCCATGCTCGTCACCTTGCTGAGCTTGCCGTCGTAGATCTCGGCGTGATTCTCCGAAACCTCAAGAACGTCGGGCACGAGATCGTAGCCCGGCGGATGGGCGAGCACGACGTCCATGCCGAAGCGGGTCATGAGCGAGATGATCCCCTGGGGCACCGACAACGGCTTGCCGTAGCTCGGCGAGTACGCCCAGCTCATCGCGATCTTCTTGCCGCGCAACGCTTCGAACGAGCCGAACATGGTCTTGAGCTGCAAGAGATCCGACATCGACTGCGTCGGGTGGTCGAGATCGCACTGCAAGTTGACGAGCGTCGGGCGCTGGTGCAGCACGCCTTCGTTGAAGCCCTCTTGCACCGCGTCGGCGACCTCGCGCATGTATTTGTTGCCTTCGCCGAGGAACATGTCGTCGCGGATGCCGATGACGTCGGTGAGAAAGGAAATCATGTTGGCCGTCTCGCGCACGGTTTCTCCGTGGGCGATCTGCGACTTCTCCTCGTCGAGATCGGCGACGGTCAGGCCCAAGGAGTTGGCCGCGGAGGCGAAGCTAAAGCGCGTGCGCGTCGACTTGTCGCGAAAGATCGACAGCGCGAGACCGCTGTCGAACACCCGCGTGCTGACGCCTTCTTTGTGCAGCGCCCTGAGGGCCTCGGCGACGAGTGCGGTGGCGAGAATTTCGTCCTGACTCTTGTCCCAGCTGAGGAGAAAGTCGGTGCCGAACATCTCGGGGGAGAGCTTTTCGAGCTGCTTGATGAGAGAGAGCACGCTGTCGAGCTTCATGGGTCATCCTGCTGGAGAAAGGGGGATTTCTTGGCGGGCACGCATAGCACTGCGGCGCTAGCGGGGGAAGGGCGGATGACCACCTCGTGTACTCGCGCGGACATGTCGTGTAAGACCTTCGGCCCATGATCCGCTACGCCGTCACGATCTTCCTCTCCGCGTTTCTGCTCTTTCAGGTGCAGCCCATCGCTGGGCGCATGGTGTTGCCGTGGTTTGGCGGCTCCGCCTCGGTGTGGAATGCGTGCCTCGTCTTTTTCCAAACGACGCTGCTCTTTGGCTACCTCTACGCGCACTGGCTCAACGAGAAGCTCTCGCCACGCAAGCAGGCCATCATTCACACGATGCTCCTGTTGGCGAGTCTGGCGTTGCTGCCCATCGCGGCAAGCCCACCCTGGAAGGACGTGGCGGCGCGACACCCGACGCTCGGCGTGCTCGGCATCCTCGGGGCCACCGTGGGGCTACCGTACTTCATGGTCTCCACCACGGGGCCGCTCGTCCAGGCCTGGTACGCCCGCTCGTTTGCGCGCGGCATGCCCTACCGTCTGTACGCGTTGTCGAACGTCGCCTCGATGCTGGCGCTGCTCTCCTACCCCATCTTCTTTGAGCCGCGCCTCACCCTGGGCGCGCAGCGCAACGCTTGGTCTGTGGGCTACGCGATCTTTGCGCTGCTGTCCGCAACGACCGCGTGGCTCGCGGCGCGCAGCGTGGAGCTATCGCCAGCGTCCACCCACGAGGCAGCCACGGTCCCCCGGCCGCGCCCGCGCGAGATCGCCCTGTGGGTGCTGCTCCCCGCGTGCGCCTCCATCCTGCTGCTCGCCATCACGCGACACATCACCCAGGACGTCGCACCGGTGCCGTTCTTGTGGATCGTACCGCTGAGCTTGTACCTCTTGAGCTTTATCATTTGCTTCGAGCTGCCACGTCTCTATCACCGGCCGACGTTTCTCGTGCTGCTCGTGAGCTCGTTTGTTGCCGTGGCCTACGCGCTTGCGGGCGGTTTCTACACGCTAACCACCGTCGTCGTCTTGTCGCTGTCGACCTTCACGTTCAGCATGTTCTGTCATGGCGAGCTCGTGCGCCGAAAACCCCATCCGCGCCACTTGACGCTCTTTTACCTGGCGGTGTCGTTCGGCGGCGCTCTCGGCGGCATGCTGGTCGGACTCGTCGCGCCGCTCATCTTCAATTCCTTTGTTGAGTTCCCCCTCGGCCTGCTCCTGTGCGCGGCCTTGGTGGCGCTCGTCCTGTGGGCCAAGGCGCGCCCCGCAGTGCGCGGTCTACTCATCGTCGGCACCTGCGCGTATGGCATCTGGCTGGGGTGGATCGCGCGCGATTACTTTATGGGTTACCGGCGCGTGGTGCGAAATTTCTATGCCCAACTGCGCGTCGAGGAAACCGAAGTCGAAGGCTATGGCGCGCGACGCAAGCTCTACCACGGGCGTATCACGCACGGTGAGCAGTTCATGGCGCCGGAGCTGCGCACCAAAGCCACCGCGTATTACTGCCCCGAGACCGGCGTCGGTCGTTTGCTGCTGTCGCTCGACGCTGGCCGGCCGCATCGCATCGGTGTCGTCGGTCTCGGCGCTGGCACCCTCGCGGCCTACGGTCGCAAGGGCGACACGGTCTTGATCTACGAGATCAACGACCAGGTGCTCGATCTCGCCCGCTCCGAGTTTACCTACCTGGGCGATAGCCCGGCGACCGTCGTGCCCGTGCTTGGCGACGCCCGGTTGAGCCTCGAGGCGGCACCCAGTGAGCGGCTGGACGTGCTCGTCATCGACGCCTTTTCGGGGGATGCCATTCCCGTGCACTTGCTCACCCTGGAGGCTGTTGAAACGTACCTGCGGCACCTACGACCCGATGGTGTTTTGGCGATGCACATCACCAACAACACGCTCGATCTGCGTCCCGTCGTCGCCAGCGCGGCAGAGCATTTTGGCAAGACCGCGACGATCGACAGCTTCCGTCCGAGTGACGATGATTGGTTCTGCCGCACGGCGGACTGGATGCTCATCTCGAGTCCCGAGCGCGCGCTCACCTTGCCCACGCAGCAGGTGGTGGCGCCCACGCCGGATTTTCGGCCGTGGACCGACGACTACTCGAATCTATTGCGCATTCTCAAGCAGTCCTAAAGATAGCGACTGAGCAGCTTGCGGCTGTGGGCATCAAGCCGACGGGCATCGAGCACCCGGTAACGAATGCCGTGGGCATCGACGACCAGCGCGCCGTGGGGGACCAAGCGGCGGACGTGATCTTCGTTGGGTAGCGCAAAGTGCCTTTCGCCGCGATCGGTCGTGACGTGCCACCGCGTCGGCTCGGGACCGGGCGAGATGGCATGGATGCGCAAGATGAGTGGCACGAGCTCGCGATGCTCGAGCTCACGGGCGAGCAAGGTCTGCTGGTCAGGTGACAGCGCGTCGATCGATGCGAGACTCGCGATCTCCTTGCCGCGCTCGTCACACAGCACCAGCCACTCATTGGGCGCGGAGAATGGAAAGCAGCGCACCGGCACCACACCGACGACCTCCTCGCCCGAAGGCAAGCGCACCACCAAGCGTCGGGCGGTGTCGTGGCGCAGGGAGATTCGCGGCGTGTCCACGATCGTGCGCGTCTCCTCTGGATCCGTGTCGCTCATGGGATTGGTGCGATGCGAGCGGTGCGCGATTGTGCGTCGTGCAGCTTGCGGTACAGCCCCTGCGCGGCGAAGAGCTCATCGTGCGAGCCCATCTCGACGATGCGACCCCGCGCGAGGACGACGAGGCGATGGGCGTTGCGCAACGTGCTCAAACGATGGGCGATGGCAATGGTCGTGCGACCGCGGATGAGGTTGTCGAGCGCTTCTTGAATTTGGCGCTCAGTCTGCGTGTCAACCGAGGAGGTCGCCTCATCGAGGATGAGAATGCGCGGGTCGATGAGCAGCGCCCGGGCGATGGAGATGCGCTGGCGCTCGCCACCTGAAAGCGTCTGACCACGCTCGCCGACAAGAGAGTCGTAAGCGTCGGGCAACTGTAAAATGAACTCGTGCGCACGCGCGGCGCGCGCGGCAGCGATGATCTCGGCACGCGTGGCCTGGGGACGACCGTAGGCGATGTTGTCGGCGATCGTGCCGTAGAAGAGAAAGGGCTCTTGCAGCACGATGCCGATGTTCTGGCGATAGTGCGCGAGCGGGAACGAGCGGACATCGGTGCCGTCGACCGCGATGGCCCCGTCGCTGACGTCATAGAACCGACAGATGAGATTGAGCAGCGTGCTCTTGCCGGCTCCCGTGGGGCCGACGAGCCCGATCATTTCGCCCGGCTCGATGGCCAGGCTGACGTCGTCGATGACCAGGCGATTGCCAAAGCGAAAGCTCACGTGCTCGAGCGCGATGTGACCAGCGACGCGACCCGGCGCGATAGGGTGCGCCGGCTCGGGCACACCCGGGGCACGATCCAAGATGTCGAAGATGCGCTGCGCGCTGGCGGCGGCCCGCTGCGTGCTACCGGCCATGCGCGTCATCGACTCGAGGCGTGAGTAAAAGCGCGCGATATAGGCGAGAAACGCCGTGAGGATGCCGACGGTGATGCGCTGATCGTAGACGCGCCAGGCGCCGAAGGCCCAGGCCACGAGCAGCCCCGCCTGGTTGAGCAAGGCGACGAGCGGCCAGAAGAACGTCCACAGCCGATTGACCCGGTCGTTGGCGGCGACAATGGCGTCATTGCTTGTACGAAAACGGGCGATCTCGCGCTGCTCTTGGGCAAACGCCTTGACGACGCGCACGCCCGACACGTTATCCTCGACGTCGGCGGTCAGC
>CAYHNK010000300.1:0-4541 GCA_964357695.1 uncultured Bdellovibrionales bacterium
CCCGGCGCCGACGTTTTCGCGCTGAGTGAGCGTGAGGCGAAGCGCGGAGCCCGAATGGTGATCCACGACGGCGACTTCAAGGTCCCGACACGGCACCCGCAACCGATCGATTCGTGGTGCTCGCTCGCTCTCGTGAACCACGGGCACGAGCGCAAAGCGTGGCGCGTGCCAGTGCTGCGCTGGCCGTACTTCGCGGCTTATCAAGAGCGAATCGCCGACGCCGATCCCGCGTGGGCTTGCGGTTTGTTCTTCGCGGGCACACTGGGCGCAGATGTGATATACGCAAAGCGCACGCTACTCCTCGAAGCAGTGCGGAAAGCAGGAGTGACACTTCGGATGCCAGCGCCTACCGACGGCAACACGCTTCCGATCACGCCGACGATCGCCGCAAGCGCCGACGCCGTCCTTGGCTTCGGGCGACCAGAGATACCTGGCTGGCTCGACGTGCGCGTATGGCAGTACCCAGGCGCTGGAGGCGTCTTGCTGCACGACGACTGCGGCGGCTACCTTGTCCCGTGGGAGCACTTCGCCCCCTATCGCAGCGGCGACGCCGACAGCGTGTGCGAGGCGCTCGACCGTCTGCGCGCGATGCCGGAGCGCGACCGTCGGGCGCTGCGCGAGCGGGCGTTCCGGTTCGTGCAGCAGAACCACAACTCAATTGCGCGTGTACAGCAGGTGCTCGCGACGTTGGAGCTGCGATGACTGTTATTCAGGTTCTCAGTCGAGCGTGGGTGTTTCGCGGCGAACGGCGAGTGCTATTCGAGCGCCCCGGACCGTGGCTCCTGCGGTGGGGTGGCTGCCGTGCGCGCCTCACGCCGACGCTCGACGAGATGGGATACCCCGCCGTGATGGTCGAGGAGCGCGCCCGCGGCTTCCACTGGGTCGTTCGCGACATGCGCGCCAAGACCATCGCAGAAGGCGAGTGCATCGACGCAGACACCGCGGAAGCGCGTGCCGACGCTGCGGCGCTGGGCCTCGGTCGGTAGCGACTCGGGTGGATGCCGTGACTCACGTGATCGCGGTGAGGCTCGCATGACCGAGTTCATCCGACAGGCCGTCGCAGAACGGCGCCTCGGCCTCGCGCTTCACTACCCGCTGCTGCACGCAGCCGTTGTCGGGATGAACGCACACGACACGTTCGAATTCGGAGCGGGCGGATCAACCCGCGTGATCCTTGACGCGCTGCCGTCTGTTCGATCCTACCACTGGTCGGTCAGCACCGAAACCGAGTGTTCGATCCGCGCTCGGTACGGGATCTGCCCGAATGCCGGCTGGTCGCACAAGCAATCGACGTCAGAAACGGCTCGCGCCATGCTCAATGGCCATGACGATCTCCGGTTCGACATCGCGCTGCACGACGGCTCACACGCCGCCGACGTGGTCGCCGCCGACATCGCCTGGATGTGGCCGCGCCTAAAACACTTCGGCCTTCTACTCGTTCATGACACGCAACACAGCTATTGCGGAGCAGAAGTGCGATCCGGCGTCATCGCGGGACTGCGCACAGCGCGGGCCATCTACACCGCAACCACGCTCCCTTTCGGGTTTGGCCTGACTGTCGTCCGGCGTGAGGACGGCGACACCGACGTCGTACCCGCGCCAACAAAGATGGGGAGCGCGCACTCAACAATGCCTTTACTTGTCTGCGAGGGATCACATGGGTGATGGACGCGGCGATTTGCAAGCGGTTTGGCACGTCTTCGCTGGTGAGTTCTTCGACGGAAAGACGATCCTCGACGTCGGCGCGGCGATCGGTCGGAGCCGCGAACGACTATCGCGCGGCGGCCAGAACCGCGTGACGCTCCAAGACATCGATAGATCGCTCATGCCTTACGTCGACATCGTGCAAGACGTCCGAGACATTGAAGGGAAATGGGACGTGGTGACGACCTTCGACGTCATCGAACACGCCGCCGACCCAGATGAGTTCCTCAATCAATGCGCACGACTCGCCCGAGAAAGCGTGATGTTCACGACGCCTTCGTATCATCTGTACACGCAACCGTGGCACTTCAAACCCGCAGAGATCATCGTGCTCGCGAGGCGCAACTTCCCTGGCTGGGAGCGCCTGTTCTTCGCCCGGTACAAAGAGGGCGATCGCGACGAGGTACTACCTGTCTCGGCAGAAACATTCGCCGAAGACTTAACCATCTACGCGCACGGCATGTGCGTGCAGCGCTGATCGCGGACTAAACCGATGCGCACGATCCCCCTCCTCGACGCAACCGCCCCCGGCGTCACCGTCGGGCGGCATTCGATTTGGACAGGCGAGGTGAAGGTGCCGTTTCAGTTCGGCGGGCGCGTGCAGAAGTACCAGCACACCGCCGAGGCCAGCTACGATCCCGGCGACGTCATCCCGCACGAGGTCGCGATCCTGCGCGCGCTCGGCGCCAAGGAGATGGCGCCGCCCGTTGGCGACCTCGTGTTCGTCGAGACCCTGATCAGCGAGCACCCGGGCGGCTGGCACGCCGACCCGATGGGCGCCTGGGGCTACGAGATGGCCGACGCGACGAAGCTCCCGCCGGGGCGCTTCTCCATCGAGGCGATGCGGCGCCTGCCGATCACCGGCAGCGAGGGCGCCTGGAATGACATCTCCGTTCCCGGGCGCGACAACGTGGTGAACGGCTACCTCGTCGACGTGGCGCGCAGCCGCTTCGATATGCTGCGGTGGACGGGCGCGGATCTGCCCGCGCTTCCGTCGCGCACGCTCGATGTGGACGCGCTCCGTCGCGACGTGGTCAAGCGGTGCGCATTCCCGCCCGGTGAGCGGACGGAGGCTTACCAGGACTTCAACCTCGCTGGCCGGTGGGAGCGCGGACAGCGGCGCGTCGTCGAGCGCGCCCGACTCCTCGGATTTGAGCCGATGCCGGGCGAGACAGTGCTTGAGATCGGGTGTCAGTCCGGCGGATTCCTGCAAGAGGCCGCCGATCGTCAGTGGATTGGATGCGGCACGAAAAACCCCAACCCGCCGCTGTACACGCCCATTCTCGGCATCGAAGTGAACCCCGACTACGTCGAGTGCGCCCGAGCCCTTGCGCGCGCCAACGGGCAGAACATCTGCATCCGGCTCATGGACGCGGTAAAGCAGCGCGACAATCTCTTGCAGTGGCTCGGACAGCGCGCACCGCGAGGGGGCGATCACCTGCTCTGCCTCTCGATGGAAAAGCACCTCGGCGAGGCTGCGATGTTCGCGCTCATCGACGCGATCGGCGCGCGCCGCACGTACATCGAGACGAACGCCGTCAGCGACGTGAACCCGTGGAAACTCCGCGCCGAGGTCGAGGCTCGCGGCGGGCGACACGTTGGTGACTCGACCGACCGCAACCTACGGCGGCTGTACCGAATTGAACGCTAAGGGATCATCAAACAGACCGCCGTCACCGAGCCATCCAGGGCGCGCTGCTGAGTTGTCTTCTCACACGGGTCGCCCGAGATAACTCCAAGCGGCGGCAAAACGTCGGCAATCGAATCGGCGGCAACCCGCGCCCCCGCAAAACGCCCATCCACCGTGACCGCGACCACGCCGGACCGGCGCTGCACGACAGCATCGTGAAGAACGCCGTCAACGACTGATATTGACGTGTCAAACACTGTTTCGCCTACTGTTACGCGGAGCACGCCGCCGACAAGACGAATGGCCCAGACGCCGCGCTCGCCACCGCCGCACGCGGCACGCTGGTAGAGTACAGTGTTGTACGGCTCACTCGTTGCGGTCCGGATGCGAAACCGCACCGTGAAATCCCTCTGCGCGACCCCGGCAAGAGTCATCACACATATCTCACGAGCGTCCACTACATCTGCCGCGACGAAATCAGCGCCACCGTCGCCGCTGACGATGTGGAACGGGCTGAAGTCGTCGATCGCCCCGCAGCCGCAACCCACGACGACGGCGACCACCAGCACGCCCCTCACCACGCACCGCCAATCGAAACACCAGCGCCTGTCGCGCTGACAGTCGGTGTGATCCACGCCCGGCGCTCCGCTAGGCGACGCCCCTCGACGAAGTAGAGCACCACGCCCGCAGCGACGGCCGCCACACCGACGCCGAGCAGAACGTCGGAGGCGAGACTGGACGCCTTGCCTCCGTCGATCAAGCCCTGCGCGTCGGGCACCTTCACCACATCACACGCGCCGTCGGGCGCGCAGTTGCTTTGCAGGTCGCCGTACCTGCCGTGCGCGACGATGCCCGCGGCGAGAGCGCCGACGAGGAGCGCCGCGCCCGTGCCGCCGACAATCCATGTGTAGAGGCGACGCCGAGCAGACAGCGATGTCCTATCCGGTAGGGGCGCGGGCGCCGCGACTACCACCGGCTCGAGCGCCGGCTCGACACGCACAAGCACGCTCTCAGCGAGCCTCTGCCGCAGCACGGCGATGCGGGCACGGACCTCAGGCTCGTCAGTGTCGCCTAGCGCACCTGCGACGAAACGCTCGTAGGCGTCGACCGCCTCGCGCACCTGCTCCAGGCGGTCGTAGCAGCGGCCGATGTTGTAATCGAACGCAGGGGACGGCTTCGCCCTCCATGCTGCCTCGAACTCAACGAT
>CAYHNK010000300.1:4551-5911 GCA_964357695.1 uncultured Bdellovibrionales bacterium
CGATCGCCTCGGTGTAGCGCCCGGCATCGTAGAGCGCCGCGCCGCGGTCGAAGTAACGACGCGCCACCTCCGTGCCAGAATCAACGGCGACGATCACTGGTCGCTCGGCGCGCGCCGAATCGAGAAAGATCACCGTAACGACAAGAAACAACGTTCTCATTCTCATGTACACACTCCTCACTCTTCGTTCTTTGTGTTTGACGAACGCGCTGTCTTGCTATTCATCTAATAACAGGAACAACGATGACTTACAACCCAATCGACGCAGACACTGAGCGCCGCCTCGCAGTGGCCTGGCAAACAACTGGCAACAAGAAGGCCCTCGGGCGTCTCATTCAGGCGCACCTCGGCCTCGTGATCCACATCGCGGCGGGGTTCCGACGCTCGGGTCTGGAAACAGGCGAACTCATCCAGGAGGGCAACCTCGGCCTCACCATCGCGGCACGCCGCTTCGATCCAGATCAAGCACGCCTCTCCGCCTACGCGGCGTACTGGATTCGCGCCTGCATGCTCGAGCACGTCGTGCGATCGCACGGACCCGTGCGGATCGGCACCACGCGTTCGCAGCGCAAGATCTTCTTCGGCCTCGCGCGCGCGCCGCAAACTGGAGCGCGAGGGCAAGACGGCGGACTGCGAGTCGCTGGCCCACGAGTTGGGTGTGCTGCGGGAGGACATCGAGTCGATGGCGCCGCGTCTCACCGGCCGCGACGTCTCCCTCGACGCGCCGCGCTCCTTCGACGATTGCCGCGCCGTGGGCGCCACCCTCGCCGAGGAGGGCCCGACGCCCGAAGACACCGTCGCCGCCGCCGAGGAGGACGATCGCCGCCGGGAGCAACTCTTCGAGGGGCTGAAGGTGCTCGACCCGCGCGAGCGAGCGATCATCAAGGCCCGCCACATGCAGCGGCGCCCCGCGACGCTCGGTGCGCTGGGGAAGAAGTTCGGCATCTCGCGCGAGCGCGTCCGCCAACTCGAGCTGCGCGCGAAAGACAAAATCCGCAAGCACTGCAGTCACCCGTAGCATCCATCACCGCCACGTAAGAGTAGGTCCGTGCGCAAGCAACATGCGCGCCAGGGCCGCCTTGCGGCCCGTGCCTTGGCGCTGCGCACCGTCAGCGGTAGCGCCCCGCCACCAAGTGGGGAGAATTCCACACTCAGGTGGGGAGTATTGCACACATGATGTGATATGACTTAGTGGTTATAAGCGAGAGAATGTGTAAGGAGAGCAACTCGAGAGAATTGCGAATTCTGCGAGTACAGACGATCTGCGGCGACAAAACAGCTAAGGGTGCTGTGCAAGTTGAAAGAATTCTGTCGAGACGCGCGTGATCGGCTCCGCGCGGTGCGGTGCGACCACATGGTG
>CAYHNK010000301.1:0-5857 GCA_964357695.1 uncultured Bdellovibrionales bacterium
CCCCACCCTGATGGCGTTCGTAGACGAGGCGCAGGCCTTGGAGCGTGAGGTCCTCATCCACACGCTAAATACTGCTCGCCAGCGTCGCGACGATGGCGCCGAGACCCCCTGTGGCAATGACGCGTGGCGCATAGTCGAGCTCGGCGCGGATACGGGCAACGAGGCCTTCGACGAGGCCCGCGTAGCCGTAGAGAATGCCGGACTGCATGCTCGTCACCGTGCTCTTGCCGATGGCGTTCAGCGGCACATTCAAATCGACGCGCGGCAGCTTGGCAGCGTGGGTGAAGAGCGCTTCGGGGGCGATCAACATGCCGGGGGCAATCGCGCCGCCGAGATACTCGCCGCGCGGCGAGACCACATCGAAGGTCGTCGCGGTACCGAAGTCGACGATGATGAGACCGAAGGGTCCGCCCGCGTCGCGTCGATGGCGCTCGTAGCCCGCGATCGCGTTGACGATGCGGTCGGCACCCACCTCGCGCGGATTGTCGACGAGAATGGGCATGCCAGTCTTGACGCCCGGACCAATCACGAGCGGCGAGAGCGAAAAGAGTCGCTTGCACATGCGCAAGACGACATCGTTGAGCGGTGGCACGACGCTGCCGAGCACGATCGCATCGATACGCGCAGGCTCGATCCCTTCCGCCACGAGCAGCGCGCGCAATAGCACCGCATACTCGTCGCCCGTACGCTCTGGATCGGTGGCCAGGCGAAAGCGATGAACCAGCTGCGTGCCTTCGTAGACACCGAAGACGGTGTTCGTGTTGCCGACATCGATGGCGAGCAGCATGGGGAGTCCTTAGCGTCTTGCCTTGCGTAAAGGCAAGATCTTGCCGTGAGCCGGCGTGCACGCGGCGACTTGCACAATGTCCGTGATTTGCTTAGACGAGCATCGATGATCCGCGCCACCCTGCTTTTCGTCACCCTTGCGGCAGCCCCGGGCTGGACCCAAAGCGTGTCCCCAGCCGAAGCCCTGGCGAGCGGGCGCGCGGCGCTCACTGCCGGGGATGTCAACACGGCCGTCACCGTCTTCGAGCAGGTGGTCGCGCAGGCCCCCGCTTGGGAGCTGGGTCATCTGCAACTCGGCGTCGCTCTGCGGCTGCAAGGCAATGGCGGGGTCGAGCAAGCGCGCGTGCACCTCTCGCGCGCCGTACAATTGGCGCCGAACAACGCTCGCGCGCAACACGAGCTTGGGCTCGTCTGTGAGGACCTCGGCGATACACCCGCGGCGATCGCCGCTTTCGGCCGTGCACTCGAGTTGCGTCCCGATCTCGTGGACGCACGCTTTCGCCTCGCTACCCTCGTGCGTGCGAGCGACGAGACGCGCGCCGTGCAGCTCTATGGCGAGGTGCTCGCTGCGGAGCCGCAGCACCTCGGAGCCCTCACGGCGCTCGCGCAGATCTATGAATTCCGCGGCGAGCTCGTCCAGGCGGAGTCGGCCCTGCACACCATCGTGCAAGTGCAGTCGGCCAACGCCTACCCGCTGTACGAGCTTGCACGCTTTTACGAGCGTCAGGGCGAAGGGCGCAAAGCCCGTGACGCGTATGCCCGCGCCGCGCGCGTCGATCCCAAGCCGCCGCGCCGCATGCGCGCTCTCAAGTGAGCAAGAGCCGACAGCTCCAGCCAGCCATGAACAAGCCCATGAGATCGGCCACGAGGCAGGCGGGCAAGGTGTAGCGCGTGTTCTTGACCCGCACGACGCCGTAGTAGAGCGCCAGCACGTAGAAGGTCGTCTCGGTGCTGCCCTGCATGGTGCTGACGATTTGCCCAATGAGCGAGTCGGGGCCGTGGGTCTTCATGATCTCTGCGGCAATGCCGAATGCCCCGGAGCCCGACAGCGGCCGCATGAGCGCCATCGGCAATGTCTCGGCGGGTAGGCCCACCGCGCTCGTCAACGGATTGAGGAGCAGGGCGAGCGCGTCGATGGCCCCCGAAGCGCGCAGCATGCCGACCGCCACCAGCATGGCGACGAGAAACGGGATGATGCGCATCGCCACCTGAAAGCCTTCTTTGCCGCCTTCGACGACGGCATCGTAGACCTTGACGCCGCGCACGAGGCCAAAGAGCACGAACGTCGCGACAATGAGCAAGAGCGGCCAATCCCGCCCAGCGACCTTGAGCGCCCCTGGCCAGCCGAGCGGCACCCGACCGCCGAGCCCGAGCGCCATCATCGCGAGGCCGTACCCGAGCGCTCCCACGACGGCGAGCACCACCGTGTAGGCGACGATGGCCTTGCCGCGCGGCAAAGGCTCGGGCGCGATGTGCAACGCGGCCTGTGCCTTTTCCACTTCCGCATCGACGTCGCGCGTGGGGGCGCTGCGCTCGATGACCCTCGCAGACGCGACGATGCGATAGCGGGGCAAGCGGCGCAACAGGAAGACCATGACCAAGGCCACCGCGGTCGCGGTGATGGAGCTGAGCCACGTAGTCAAGAAGATCGATGCCGGCTCATTCGAGCCGAGCGAGGCACGCAGGCCGATGATGCCACTCTGCAGTACGGCGAGCCCGGTGGTGTTGACGGCGAGGAAGGTGATCATCGCATCCGAGGCCGTGCCCTTGTGCTCGTTGAGGCGATCGAGCTCCATCATCGCCTTGAGTCCGAAGGGCGTTGCCGCATTGCCGAGGCCCAACATGTTGGAGACGATGTTCATGATCATCATGCCGCTCGCCGGATGATCGGCGGGGACTTCGGGAAAGAGCCAACGCATCGGTGCGCGCAGCGCATGCGCCATGAGGCGCAAGAGCCCGGCCTGCTGCAACACCTGCATGAGACCGAGAAAGAACGCCATCACGCCGACGAGGCCGATGGCCAAGGTGACAGCGGCGGCCGCGCTGGTCGTAATCGCTTGCGCCACGGCGTCGAGATGTCCGGTGATGGCGCCGAAGACGACCGCGCCGAGAATGAGAGCGACCCAGATGCCATTGAGCATGGGCTAGTTGTAGCGGCTCGCGGGCCGGTTGGGAAAAAGCTCGCCAAGCATGCTATGAACGCTGGAGCCCTGCTCACAGTCGCTCAGCACCACGATGGCAAGCACCCCATGACCGCATCCGGCGAGCAACCGCCAACCGACGAGCCTTCCGATCCGACGGCCAAACGAGCCTCGCGTCAAGGCACGAGTCCCCACGGCAGTGACCTACGGGGGCTCACGGGCCTATTCGAGCGGCTGCTACGCCGCTACAAAGGGCTCGTGCACATCCTCACTTTGGCGCCGATGTATCTGGCCGGGTCTCTCATCTTGGGCTTGGCTGTCACTCCCAGCGTGGCCATCGCCAACCAGATGTGGCGCCTTGTTGCGAGTACCAACGTCCTCATCAAGTACCCGGTAATGGGCGCGACCTTGGCTGCGTGCTTCTTCACGTACGGTTTCACGCTCATTCTCATCGTGCCGGTCTGCAATCGCATATTTGTGGGCAAGCTCAAGCCCTGGCGCGGGCCGTACTATTCGGCGGCCACGGCACGCTGGTACATCCACAACGGCCTCACGTATTTGGTGCGCTACACCTTTCTGGAGTTCATCACACCGACTCCCTTCAACAACTTCTTCTTTCGCCAGATGGGCATGAAGATCGGTCGTGGCGCACAAATTAACACGGCCAACATTTCGGACCCCTCACTGATTGAGCTCGGTGACAGAGTTACCATCGGCGGCTCCGCCACCGTGGTTGGACACTACGGTCAGGGGGGCTATCTCGTCCTCGCACCCGTGCGCATTGGCGACGGCGCCACGATCGGCCTGCGCGCCACCATCATGGGCGACGTCACCGTCGGCGAGCAGTCTCGGATCTTGCCGAATTCTGTGGTGCTGCCCAAGACGAAAATCCCCGCCGGAGAAACCTGGGGCGGCGTACCTGCCACCAAGATTGAGCGCAGGAGCTCGGGCAATCGACCGGAGACGACAGAAGACGAGCGCGATTCTTAGCGCCGACGCGGGCGGGCGACGGCATGTGGCTTCGGGGGCGCCGCGGTGAGCGGATCCTCGGGCCACGCGTGGCGGGGGTAGCGTCGGCTCAAGCTCGAGCGCAGCGTCGGGTAGTGCACCCGCCAGAACGACGCGAGATCTTGGGTCACCTGCACCGCGCGGCGGTTGGGTGCAAGGAGATGCAACGTCACCGGCAGCTTGCCATCGGCCACCGTGGGAGTCGCACACATGCCGAAAAAATCCTGCAAGTACGACTCCGCCCACGGCGGGCGATCGCTCGCGTAGTGGAGCGTGAGCTTGCGGCCGTTTGGCAGGGTGATGGCATTGGGCGTCAGGATATCCAAGCGCGCGGACGTTCCGGGGGGCAGCGCGCGCAGCAGTGCGGTAACCGCCGCATCAGGCCCCACCTCGGTGAGCCGCGTACAGCCGTCACAGACTCGGGTCAGCAGCGCTTCGTCGTCGGCGAGGGCGGCGAGCGCTTGCGCCACGGTACCGTCGCGCATCGCCAAGGCCGCAAGACGCGCGCGCAGTCGCACCACCGGCTCGGCTTGGAGAAGGGCAAGGCCCGCCTTGCCGAGAGCGCGGCGCAACATCGCGCTCGCCTCGGGAGAAGCGATTGCCGCAGCACGGCTCTCGTCGAGCACGAGACCGTCGTAGAGCAATTGCCCGACGGCATCGACGCGGCCGAGGGCCTCGTTCCACGTCAGCTCGCGGCGCTCACGTACGGCGTTGCCGGGCAGAGCGAGCAGCCAATCGGCCTCGATGGCGCTCACCCACTCGGCGATGCGGCGGCGCCCCTGGGCCTCACCGATCTGGCGGGCGCTGCTCACCAACACCCAGGGCGCATCATGCACGCTGCTCGTCTCGGCCTGGGTCAGACGCCCACCGCCAGACAGAAGCAGCTCCCGCTGACCTTGGCGACTGCCACCACCGTGCTTGGCGTAGGCCACGCGATCGGGATAGGCCACAAGGAGAGCCCTGCGCAATGCGGTCTCATCGTCGCGATGCGGCGCATCGGCGCCGCGGCGTCCGCGGCCAGGGCTGCTCGTGAGCCGACAGAGCTGCTCGTAGCTACGCTGGGCTTGCAGCGCCCAGGGCTGTTGGCGTCGGACGCAATCGCGCCAGTGCTCGATGTGCGCCGCCACATCGCACGGGCTGCTGCGCACCGATGGCGATTGTGGTGCCTGCGCTGGCCCGAGCTCGAGCAGCACGGCCGCAGCGGCGCCGAGCGCAGCGATGCCGGTTGCCTCGGCGGCAACAAGCAGGCGCGCCTGGCGCGGGTGGACGGGAAAGCGCAACATCGCTCGCCCAACGTCATTGAGCTGCGCCGGTCCGTCAGCGGCGCCCAGGCGCACGAGCAGCTGCTCGGCCGCGCTGAGGGCCGCAGCGGGCGGCGGCTCGAACCAAGGGACTTCGGCGCTCGGTAACCCCAATGCCCAAAGCTCCAACACGAGGCCGCTAAGATCGGCACGCGCGATCTCCGGCGGCTCGAAGGTCGCGCGCGTGTGCAGATCGTGCTCGCCGTAGAGTCGGAGGCAGTGCCCCGGGGCAGTGCGGCCGGCGCGACCCCGTCGCTGCTCGGCGGCCGCCTGGCTGATGGGCGATAACCCGAGCGTCGGCACGCCGCTCCACGCGTCAAAGCCCGAGACGCGTGCCAAGCCACTGTCGATGACGCAACGAACGCCGTCGATCGTGACCGAGGTCTCTGCGACATTGGTGGCGAAGATGATCTTGCGTTGCGTCGCGGGTGCGAGCGCCCGCGCCTGCTCGGTGAGCGACAAGCCACCGTGCAGGGGCAACAGAACCAGCTCGTCGTTCTCCTTGAGCGGCTCGCAGGCGGCGAGGGCCCGCTCGATCTCGCTCTTGCCGGGCAAGAAGACGAGCACGTCACCCTGGCGTTCGTTCACGGCCTCGAGCGCGCGCAGGGTGCGCTGCACGGC
>CAYHNK010000302.1:0-5846 GCA_964357695.1 uncultured Bdellovibrionales bacterium
GCAGGAGGCGCGGCCCGAGGGCTGCGCCGCGACGGTGGCGCTCTTTGCGCCCAACTCCGCAGACTCGTGTCTCGGCGTCGTGCCGTTCCCGACGGACCTCATCAAGGATCCGACGACTGGCCGTCTGAAGGTGCCGTATTGCACCACCGACTCCGCAGACCAGGTCGCCATCAAGACCGGGCTGCGCACGCTCGATGGCTACGCGGTGCACACCGCCATCTACGCCTTCCTCAACCATCCGGTGGCCTCGACGACCATCGCCGCGGGTGTGAAGTTGGTGCGTGCGGATGGCGTACCGGTGGCTTACACGCCGCAAGTCGTCCCGGCGACGCTGGCCGCCGGCTCGAGTGGTTATCAGCTGTACTTGTTCCCGAACGCGCCGCTTGCGCCAGCGACGAAGTACCTCGTCGCTATCACCAGCGCCCTCGAAGACGTTGACGGCGTGCCCTTCATCGCCGACGCGGCCTTCACCTTCGTCAAGAGCGACCAGCCCGTGGTCGACGACTACGGCTTCTCCAACTACGCCGTGCTCGATGATGCCAGCGCCCATGGGCTCGAACAGGTGCGCCAGGGCTATCAGCCGCTCTTTGCCGGCCTCGCGGCGATGGGCATCGCGAAGGCCGATGTGGCGCTCGCGTGGGCGTTTACGACGCAGAGCCTCTACACCAACATGCAGGGACTCGCGGCTCTGAGCGGCACGCCGGAAGTGGTACACGACAACGTCGCGGGCGCCGCGGATCATCCGCTGCTCGTCGCGGCAGGCATTCCCACCGACAATCTCTGCAGCGTGCACACCGGGCGCGTCATGCTGAAGAATTTCGTGACGTCGACGGGCACCTTTGGCGTCTTGCCGACCGGCATGCCATACAGCGACACTGTCGCCGTCGACTACATGCTGACAACGCCCAACGGCGGTACGGCGTGCGCGGCGTTTGGTGCTGCTGCGGACCCGAGCTGGGACTACTCCAGGGTGGCTGTGTTTGTGCACGGCCTTGGTCGCTGCAAGAACGACATGCTGGCGCTCGCCGACACGCTCGCTACTGCCTCCTATGGAGGATGGTCGGTGCTGGCCCTCGACGGCCCGCGCGCTGGCGCGCGTGTTATCGATGGTCTCGGCGATCAAGATCTAGACGGCTGTGCTGATCAACCCGAGACGCCCGAGCTCATCGCCCTCACGGGCGAGAGCCCCAATCCCTTCGCCGTGCGCGATCAGGTGCGCGAGTGGGGACTCGAGGTGGCGCAGGTGGCAAACCTCGTCAAGGCCGAGCCGTGGCTGTTTGTCGGCGCCGCTGACCCGGGCACCGAGGTGGTAACCCGAGTCGGCGTCGTTGGCCACTCGTGGGGCGGCATGGCGGCGACGCTGGCTGGTCCCGTGATGGCCTCGAGCGTGGATGCCATGGTGCTGAGCGCCGCGCCGTCCGATCTCGGCGCCATCTTCAGTCCGCTCCTACAGGCGGCGGTGCCGGCGGCCGACTTCCCGGCGACGCTGGCGGCCTTCGTGTGGGCCATGGAGCCTGCGGATCCGCTATTCGCGGTGCCAAGCTATCCCGCCGAGGCGACGAGCTTGCCGGTGCTGGCGCAGGTCATCGACGGCGGCAGCGCGGCCCTCAACGGCAGCCTCACTGCCAGCCTGCACGGCGTCGATGCGCAGACCGCGCTGGCTGACGCCTTCGAGGCCGGCGGACGCACGGCGACTACCACGGTGATGGATTGGGACAACGGCACCGCGACGGTGCCCATCTGCAGCGATCCCACCGGGGTTGTCGGTGCCATGCTCAAGTGGTGTGTCGAAGACACGGATCCTGCCTTCGGTGCGGCGAACGACAAGCTCGCGGCCATGCGCGGCGACCTCGTCTATTTCTTGAACGCGGGAGTGCTGCCGTAGTCGGCGGTACCAGACCATGAAACGAGAGAGGCCAACTATGAGACCTGTTCTTCGTGTGACTCTCGCGGGCCTGGCGCTCACCGCCGGTCTGCTCCCGGGGCTGGCTTCGGCCGCCTCCTTCTCCATTTCCGAGATGGGCTCGCGCGCGTCCGGTCGCGGCTACGCCGTCGCCGCGCTCTATGACAACCCATCGACAATCTACTACAACCCGGCCAACATCAGCCGGCTCGAAGGTGTGCAACTGGACCTTGGCGCCACTGCCATCATGCCGCGCTGGCAGTGGTCACCGGTCTACGGCAGCGAGCCCGGTGAGAAGACGAAGAGCGAAACGGGCATGGTGCCGCCGCCGAGCTTCTCGGCCACCTATAACATTGGTAATCCAGGGCAAGGCGACATGGCTGTCGGCCTGGGCGTCTATGTGCCCTTCGGCTCCACCTTTGCGTGGCCAGAAGATTGGGCGGGGCGCGGCGATATTCAGAAGATTGCGCTGCAAGTCATCGAAGTGGCCCCCGCCATCGCTTGGCGGCCGGCGAAAGAGCTGTCGATTGGCGCCACCTTCCGTTACATGCCGTCGCAGGTCTACTTGAAGCAAGCGATCGTACTTCCTGAAGGCGAGGGCGACATCGAGCTTGCCGGTGGCGGCACGGGCTACGGCGCGTCGGTTGGCATCGGCATCTATCCGAACGACCGCACGTCCCTGGCGCTCACTTGGCGCTCGGGTACGACCATCGCGCTCAAGGGCGATAGCGACATCACACTTCCGGCTCCCTTTGACGCCTCGGCCGTCGACCGCGACGTCACCGCCGACCTGCCGCTCCCTTACGAGCTGCGCTTTGGCATCGCGTACGAGGCCATCCCGCAAAAGCTCATGCTGTCGGCGGACGTCAATTACCAGATGTGGGAAGTCTACAAGTCGCTGGACATCACCTTCACGAATCCCGATGGCAGCAAGGAGCTCGTGAGCAAGGCGCGCGACAGCCACGACACCGTGTCGTTGCACCTCGGTGCCGAGTACATGGTGAGCGATGTCCTGGCCTTGCGTGCGGGCTACGTCTTCGACCAGATGAGCCTGCCGGAAGCGACCGTCAACGCGGCGCCGCCAGATTCCAACAAGCACGTCGCCACCGTGGGCGCCTCGTATTTCTTTGGCGACTTCGGCGTGCACGCGCACTTTGAGAACGTCTTTTTCCAGCCGCGCACGAGCCGCACCGCGGAGTTCCCGGGTCGCTGGAAGGGTGGCTACGAGGCTGGCACTATGGCCTACGTCGCGGGCCTGAGCTTTAGCGCCGCTTTCGACGTCGCCGGCGTGTTTCCGTCGATGAACGCGACGGCCGACCATCACATGACCGGGTTGGCGCCGATCGCCAGCACGGTGGGGGAGTAACACCATGCGCATGCACACCATCTACAGCTGGGCCGCTCTCAGCGTCGGCGCTCTGACGCTCGGCGGCTGCTACATCAATGGCACGCCGAACTGGGAGATCGAGCACGAGGAGTACACGCCCGTGCCGACGAGTGAGTACATTCCACCGGCAGTGAGCGATCCGAGCTCGACCGCCACCACGCGACGCGTGGTGCTATTGCACACCAACGACGAGCACTCGCACTTCTTGGGCTTTGGGCCGAACAGTGAGTATCCGTTCTTGCCCGGCCTGACGCCGGAAGTAGTGGCCACGCGTATCGCGACCGGCGTCGATACCCGGACCGTCGGTGGCATCGTGCGCCGGCAGTTTCTCATCAACAAGATCCGCGAGGAGAGCGCCGACCCGGTGCTCGTGCTCTCGGCCGGCGACATGACGATGGGGACGATGTTCCACTTCGCCATGGTGTCGGGTTCCGGCGCGCCCGAGCTCGTGGCGATGGCGATGATGGGCTACGACGTCGCGACTCTCGGCAATCACGAGCTCGACTTCGGCCCGGATATTTTGGCGAACGCGCTGCGCCTTGCCAACGACACCACGTTTGGTGGGGCCGTGCCGTTTGTGGCCAGCAACATCAACTTCGAAGACGTGACGGACGGCGGTACCGGCTCCGCGCTCGCTTCGATGTACGGTGCGGGTGGCAGTGGCGCGCCTGTGATGCCGTGGACTACCAAGACCCTGTCGAATGGTCTCAAGGTCGGCTTCGTGGGCCTCATGGGCTACGAAGCAGCACTCGTTGCCGCGGGCAAGAGTCCGATCTCCTTCTCCGTGCCGCTCACTGGTAGCGAGTGTGCCGTGAAGGCCGATTGCACCGGCGAGGAAGCGGGCTTCGGCTGCGTGCAGAGCCACTGTGTCGATCCCCTCGACGAGATGGGTGCGATTCAGGCCATCGCCGCCGACGCGCAGGAGCAGGTCAACGAGCTGCGCAACAACCAAGGCGTGGATCTCGTGGTGGCGCTCAGTCACCTCGGCGCGGTGGAGGATCCGTATCTCGCGCAGCTCACGCACGGCATCGACGTCATCATCGGTGGTCACTCGCACACCGAGACGGCGCCGACCGTGATCCCATCGCTCACCTCAGGCCAAAGCAGCGTCGTGCAGGCTGGCTGGTACGGCCGCAAGCTCGGTCAGCTGGTCATCCCCGTGGCCCCGGATGGCACCGTGGGCTTTGAGGCGGAGAACGCCGCCGGCGCCAACCTCGTGCAAAAGGGCAGTACGCTACACGCGGTGGACTACCACCTCGATGCGCAGATCGCCGCCGACACGGAGGCGTTCACGCGCGCGCTGTCGCTCACGGCTGCGGTCATTGCACCGGTGGTCGAGGGCGTCGATGACAACTTCGCTGCGACCCTCGGTGCGCACATGCTCGATCCGGTGGCGCGTAGCGATCACGACATCGTCGGCGAGGTCTCGTCGGCGGACAGCAACTTGTCGCATCTGTTCACTGATGCGGTGTTGGCAACGGCCAGCGCCGGCATGTGCCCCGAGCCGAGCGCCGCCGATCCCATCGTCGTCGTGCAGGCCAACGGCGTCTTGCGTGAGTCGCTGCTCTTCGGCAATCCGACGCTCGCGGCTAACTTCACGCCCGATGCGGCTGGCCTGGGCTCAACGACTCTCGCGGATGTCTTCCGCGTCGTGCCGCTCGGACCGAGCCCGTATCAGTATCCCGGGATCCCGGGAGATGTCGCACACCCGGCGCGCCAAGTTCCCGGCTTTCCCCTCGTCACCTTCCGTCTCACGCCGGCGCAGCTCATTGGTGGTGCCACGATTGGCGCTACCAAGGGCCTCGAGTCTGACTCGTTCTTCCTCTCGTACGCGGGCATGCGGGTCAGCTATGCCGTCGTCGACGGCACGCCCGCCGTGGTCAAGATGGAGCTCGGCACCGATGCCGACGACTACGCGCACGTGCTGTTTGACGCGGCGCGTACGCCGAGGTGGGAGGATGAGACGGGTGCGGCGATCACCAATCCTGCCGATCCATCGCAGTTTACGGTGCGCATCGTGACGAACCTGTATCTCGCTGGATTTCTCAACGCCTTCGGCATCGCGCCGCTCGATGGCGATGGCGTGCCTATCCAAGAGGACGCGGTTGTCGAGGCGCTCGGTCTCGACAGCATTCTGGCGCAAACGGTGCTGTGCCGGACGGGCATTGGCACGCGCAACTGCAATCCAGGCAACCCGCAGGCGCTGATTGGTACCTGCTACGCGCTTTCTGGTGACACGGCCCCGTGGGCCGAAGTCTACAGTCTCGGCGAGCTCAAGGAATGGACGACATTGCTTGGCGCCGTGGCGACGCACACGTTCGCTACGGACGAGTACGCGGGTGCGACTCCGACGAGCCCGCGTGTTGTCAACCTGACGCCGTAGTCGCCGGCTAGCAAGAAGTAGAGCAGTTACATGACACCCCCTGGTTCCGGAAAGTGGAGCCAGGGGGTGTTTTCGTGGTGCGATCATCGACGCAGATGCCGCAGGCGCCCGGGAAACACGTCGTCTGCGTAACCTCGAGACCCTCGCGAACACCGACCGCACGCACTACCGCA
>CAYHNK010000303.1:0-5844 GCA_964357695.1 uncultured Bdellovibrionales bacterium
GGGGGCGCGATGCGCCGCTTCTTGTGTACGTGTGACTTGTCGAAGACATACGAGCTACGACCCAGCTGACGCGCCCCCTCACCCATGCGGTCATACTGGGCGACGGCGCGCGCACAGTCAACGCCCAAGACGTCGCGGGCCGCAGTGGTGCCAGCAACCTACGGCAACGTCATACGGGGGCAACCAACGCGTCGGCGCTCGGGCTCAGAGCGGCGTGCTCACCTGGCAAGCGCTTGCTTGGTAGTAGACGAGCGCACTCTGCCCGGCGAGGCTCCCTGGGAATTGACTGTTGAGGTCGTTGTAGGTCGTCGCCGCCTGGGCACAATCCGGCGTGTCGACGTAGATGCGCACCTCGTAGCCGAGCGCGTTGTCGACGAGCACGCTCGTCGCGTAGGTGCTCACGACGGTCTGAAAAGCGCTGAGGGCCGACGCGAGATCGCTCTGCGCGTAATAGCTTCGTCCCAGGTAGTACTGGGCGTTGTCGGCGTACGGCGTGCCCGCCATGCCGAGCACAGCCTGGAAGTCGAGCACCGCCGCCGCATAGCTCGCGAGCGCCAATTGGGCGCGGCCACGATAGTACACCGCATCATCGCGGTAGCTGCTCG
This sequence comes from uncultured Bdellovibrionales bacterium, assembly GCA_964357695.1. Classification (GTDB taxonomy): domain Bacteria; phylum Myxococcota; class XYA12-FULL-58-9; order XYA12-FULL-58-9; family CAYHNK01; genus CAYHNK01. The sequence continues at coordinate 606 of CAYHNK010000303.1, forward strand.
TGGCATAGCCCGCTTCCAGCGCGTGGAACGCCGCCACCGCCTGGGCCAAAAGGACGGCGTCGGCCGTAGGCTCGCCAAGATCGAAGGAGCAGCGTCCGACGTAGTACTGCGCGTTGTCGGCATACGCGTCCAAGGGGGTGGTGAGCACCGCCTGGAACGAAGGGATGGCGGCGTTGAGATCGCCGAGATCGCGGTCGGCGCGTCCGCGAAAGTAGCGCGCCGCGGGCAGGAGCGTGCTCAGGGGAGAGTTGAGCTCGAGAGCATTGAAGGCGGTGACAGCGGCGCCGAGCTCAACGATGTCGAGGGTGGGACTGCCGAGATCATAGTGGCAAAGGCCGACGTAGTATTGGGCGTTGTCGGCGTAGATCCCGGCGGCGGCGTAGCCCAGCGACGCGCTGAAGTCGGGGATGGCGGCGGCGCAGTCGCCGAGCGTACGACGCGCACGACCGCTAAAGTACATCGCCTCGTCGAGCTGCAAGGCCGCAGGGTGCGTGATACGCAGGGCGGTGAAGGCTGCGATGGCACCCGAATGGTCACCGAGCTCGTAGCGACAACGGCCGCGCAAGTAGCCGGCGTTGTCGTGCCGCGCCGACGCGGGATACGCCGCCCAAAGCTGGTCGAAAAGGGTCTGCGCCTCGGCGAATTGCCCGATGTTGTAGAGCGCAAGCGCGTTTTGAAACAGCACTTCGTCCGGCGTCGGGCACGGGCTCGTGGACGTCGGAACACAGCTGCTTGTACACACCGAGAGGTCATAAGAGCGGCAATCCGCCGCACACCTGAGTACACCGCCGTCATGCCCCAGCGTCACGCACGTGGCTCCGGCCAGGGTGCCAAGATCACACACCTCGGGGCCGGCAATGGTCGCGTCACCGCAGACCGCCGTGCTGGTGCATGCAGCAGTAGCAAAGGCGCCGCAATCGATGGCGCAGTCGAGCATTCCTCCGTCGTAGCCGAGGTGAACGCAGCTGGCGCTCGCCAGATCGCTGCCATCGCAGATCTCGCGATCTTCGCGTCGATCGTTGCCACACGCGGCGACGCTGTCTTGCGGGTCGTTGTTGCCGATAGCCGCGACCGACGCGCTCGGCACGTGGCAGGCCACCTGACCACCGACGACAACAGCCAAAATCCACACCCATGCCGCGAAATTCTTCATGTTTTCTCCCCCGAGCCGGACACCGCTCCGCTGACGACCGGGCTGGTCGCTCGCGCGGCTGATGCGTGCCGGACCGACGTACAGTTTCCGTTTCTACCGGTCAGCGTGCGCCGTCAGCGAAGAAAAGGGCGTCGTCGCCGGCCGGACCCCGGCAAAAGCCGCGCGGTCTCGAGCTCGTCAGGCTCCGGTTGTGTGGATTGCGCGGCTCGAGCACGCGTTTCGACACGCAGCATCCCGTCGTCGGCGCCGCATGAGCCACAGGCCAGCGACCCAGAGCGTGACCGTGCCCGGCTGTCCGCTGTTGCAGTGACAGCCTCCCTGGCGCGCAACGTTTCCCGCGTCGCGCGACGTCGCTTCGCAGCCATCGGGCACATCGTTCGCGTTCGTGTCGATGCCATCGTCAAAGCCCGGGCACTGGTCGGCACAATCGGGGGTGCCGTCCTCATCCGTGTCGCTCGTCTTCGGCGGGGTCGAGCACAGTCCAGTCGTCGGGTCGCAAGCTCCCGCGTCGTGGCACTCATCGACGGCCGCGCATACTGTGGCCCCGCCGGGCTGACAGGCGCCGCCCGCGCATACATCGTTCGGCGTGCACAGGTCCCCATCGCTACACGAGGCGGTGTTGTTGGTGTGCACGCAGCCCAAGGCCGCATCGCAGGAATCGTCGGTGCAGACGTTGCCGTCGTCGCAGCTGAGCGCCGAGCCTGGTTCGCACACACCGGTATTGCAGGTGTCGGCCGCGGTGCAGGCGCTGCCGTCCGAGCAACTCAATCCATCGCCCCGCGGGCCGCACGTACCGCTCGTGGCTGCCCCCGCGGCGATGCTACACGCCTCGCAGTCGCTCGGATCAGAGCCGCCACAAGCCACATCGCAGCAGACCCCATCCGCGCAGAAGCCGCTCGCGCAATCGACGGCGCGAGAGCATTCCTCGCCGAGAGGCAGGGTGGTAACCACCCATCGTGCCTTGGCTCGAATCGAGACGTCGAGCGCGGGATCGGCGCGCTCGTAGGTCGCAAGCAGATGGCCTGACGCTCCGGCCGCCACGGCGACGTTGGCCTCGTAGACCGCTTCCTCCGACACGGCGAAGCCCGAGGCATCGAGTACCGTGCCGTCGGCGCCGTCCATCCTGGCACCGTAGACGTGGTATGTCCCCGAGCGAGCATCCTGCCACAGGACCACGTAGCGCGTGCCGTCGTAGACGACCGCCGGGTGATCTTGATGGTTGGAGACGGCGACGATGGGGATCTTCGTGCTGTCGAGTGCAGAGCCGTCGGCGGTGCTCAACCGAATCCCGAAAACGTCGTTGCCCGTACCTGTGTGGTACTCGGTCCATGCGACGAGGCAGCTCGCGCCGTCGCACGCGAGCGTCGGCACCGCCTGTTCATCCACGCCCGAGGCGATAGCGATACCTAGAGCATCGAGCACCGAACCATCCGAGGCGCGCACTCTGGCTCCCTGAACGGAGACGTCCCACGCGTAGTCTGTCCACGCGACGAAGTAGTTGGTGGCGTCGTAGGCCACCGCCGGGGCGTATTGGTCGCTCCCTCCCGTGGCGACAACGATGCCTGAGGCATCTAGCACCGTTCCGTCGGCTGCCTGCACGCGAGCGCCGTAGATATCAATGTCCCCCGAGCGGGTATCTTCCCAAACCACGAGGTAGCCGATCTCATCGGTCGCAATTGCTGGCTGGTATTTCGACCCCGCGCCTGTGGCGATAGGGATTCCCGTGGCATCGAGCACCGTCCCGTCGGCAATACTCACCCGTGCACCGTAGATGCCGGAAGGAGTACCGGAGCGTGCGTCCTCCCACACGACAAAGTAGTTGGTCCCGTCACAGGCCACGGCGGGATGCTGCTGGTCGTTCGTTGCTGTAGATATGGCGATGCCCGAGCTATCGAGCACGGCACCGTCGGTAGCATCCACCCGCACACCGTAGATGTCGTAGTCCACGCCCGAACGATTGTCCTGCCACACGATCAGGTAGCTCGATCCCCCGTACGCCACGGCGGGAAACTGCTGAAGGTTCGTGGCGCGGGCGATGGCCATGCCCAAGGGGTCGACAACCGAGCCGGCGGTGGCGCTCACCCGCGCGCCGTAGACGTCGTAGTCCATGCCGGAGCGCGTGTCGGTCCACACGACGAGATAGTCGGAACCGCCAAAGGCGACACCGGGGCCGTACTGGTTACTCGGCGCAGTGGAAACGGCGATGCCCGTCGGATCGAGCACGGAGCCGTCCGACGGATCCACCCGGGTGCCGTAGATGTCGTAATCTATGCCGGAGCGGCCGTCCTCCCACACCACGAGATAGCTCGCGCCGTCGTACGCCACGGCGGGCTGGTACTGCCCATCGACGGCACTTGAAATGGCGATCCCCGACAGATCGAGCACGGTGCCGTTGGTGACATCCACGCGCGCACCATAGATGTCGTAGTCTGTCCCGGAGCGAGCGTCCTCCCACACCACGAGGCCGTTGGCGCCGCCGTAGGCTACAGCCGGCCTTGCCTGTTCATTGGCGGCAGTCGTGATGGCAATGCCCGAGGCATCGAGCACCGAGCCGTCGATGGCGCCCACCCTCGCGCCGTAGATGTTCGAGTTGCCCACGCCGTCGCGAGTGTCTTCCCACACCACGAGGTAGTTGGTGCCGTCGTACACGACTGTGGGCTTCAATTGTCCGTTGGCAGCCGTGCTGATGGCGATGCCCGATGCATCGAGCACTGCGCCGTCAACGGCGCCCACCCGCGCGCCGTAGACGTCGCTGCCCATCCCGGATCGGTAGTCACCCCACACGACGAGGTAGTTGGCGCCATCGTAGGCAACGGCCGGCGTCGACTGCTCATCGGCAGCGGTGCTGATGGCAATATCCGACGCATCGATCACCGAGCCGTCAGCGGCGCTCACTCTCGTGCCGTAGATATCGCCGCCCGTGCCGGAACGAGTGTCCGTCCACACGACGAGGTAGTTGGCACCATCGTACGCGACTGCGGGGGCACCCTGCCATCCCACGGCCGAGTCGATATCGATGCCTGACGCGTCCAGCACGACGCCGTCTGCCGCTCTCACGCGCGCGCCGCGAATGTCGCCGCCTGTCCCAGGGCGATCATCTCCCCATACCACGAGGAAGTTGGCGCCACCGTACGCCACGGCTCGCCCGTGCTGGTCAAACCCCGCGGGCGCATTCACCGGCTGGTCCGTGCCGAGCTCCGGCCCGATGAGCGGGTCGAGCACGGCGGGATACGCGGTGCCGTCGACCACGTCGCTTGGCACGGTGAGCACGATGTTCTCTTCATCCCAGCGCGCGCGTACCTCGACTTCAACGCCGGCATCGTCGACCCACAGACCGTGACTGTAGCGGACCCCGAGACCCGCCGCGTCGTCCCAGAAATGGAGCCCGCTCGCAGTCGTGCCCACATAGCGCAGGCCGCTCGCGGCCACGCGCACCACCAGATCTCCGGTGCCTGCCGGCCGTGACGTGAAGGAAAAGCTCTGCTCCACGCCGTTGTCCGTGTTGCGCACGATCTCGTCAACGAGGCCGCGGTCGATGGTCACACTGCCGTTCGCAAGTGCGCGTGCCCATGGTGACGCGAGCTCGTCGGAAGCATTCGCGCGCTGGGCCGCCACGGTGGTAAATCGAACGGACGCGGCCGGGGCACGACCGTCGGCGACCGGCGTCACCGCGATCGTGCCGTATTCGACTGTTGTCACGTAGGTTGCGTGAGCACCGCGGTACGTCGTGCCGTCGGGTCGAAAGGCAAAGTGCACCTGACGAATGACAGCGCCCACATCGAACGAGGGCGACACGGCGATGCCCGCCACGGGGCGTGTTCCCAACTCCGTCTCGCGGCGAAGCCCAACGCGTTGAGGCTCAGTCTGCTGGCAGGCGAAGGGGGCGCTGACCACCGCAGCCACGGTCAGCGCGCATCTTACGACAGTGTGATTTTGCATCGAGCCCTCGAGTCCCGTCTTGCGGCGAGGTTGGACGACTCGGTCGAGTGTGCTCACTTTGCCCGTGGCGGGGCAAGCGGCGACCTACGGTGGGGCGCAGATCCGATTGAGTGCCGACTACTTTTCTCCGCGTCCCTGAGGAGCCTT
>CAYHNK010000304.1:0-5840 GCA_964357695.1 uncultured Bdellovibrionales bacterium
CGTGGCGCGGCTGCCCTTGGGCCTGTCGATCGTGCGGCCACGCTCGCGCTGTCCCGCGTGCGAGCGCACCATCCGCTGGTACGACAACGTTCCCATCGTGAGCTACCTGCTCCTGCGCGGCCGCTGCCGTGGCTGCAAGGCGCACATCGCCATTCGCTACCTGCTCGTCGAGCTACTCATGGCCGCGCTCGCTGGTGGCCTGTGGACGCGTTTCGGTTGGAGTCTCGAGCTCGCCGTGTGGCTGCTGCTCGTTGCGGCACTGCTCGCCGTGCTCTTTCTCGACATCGACTACTGGTGGGTGCCGGATGTCATTACCTTTCCAGCGATGGCGCTCGCGGCCGCCGCATCCTTACTCCCCGGCGGTTTGACGCCGGCACAGGCGGCCATCGGTCTTGCTCCAGCCGCGCTCTTGTGGGCGGTCGCCTGGGGGTTTGAGCGCCTCACGGGACGTGAGGGCATGGGCCTGGGCGACGTCAAGCTGCTGGCGCTCATCGGTCTTGCGGTGGGCGCGGTCGACGCTCTTTCCGTGCTGCTGCTTGCGGCGTTGCAGGGCGTCGTGCTTGGCGCTGTGGTGCTCGTCACGGGTGGCCATCGCGGCGCGGGCGCGACGACGGTTGGTGGCGACACGGCTGGTGATGATTGGGTGCCACCGCCGCGGGCGATCCCGTTTGGCCCCTTTCTGGTGCTCGCGACCCTGGAGGTCGTGCTGCTCCCCGGGCAGCTCGGTGCTCTGCCCATGCGTCTCGCCTCCTGGCTACTCGAAGGGTGGGGGCCGTGAGCGGTACGACCCTACGGCTTGGCGTCAGCTTGGTGGCGGCTCTTGTTATGGGTCTCGCACTCATCGATGCCGCCTACTTGCTCTCGTCGCACGTGCAGCTCACGCGCGAGCGCCGCACCGAGATGCGTCTTGCGGCCGTTGAGGGCGCCGAGGCTGCTATGGGCCAGACCACCGAGCGGTTGCGGCTGACTCTCGTCAACGTCGCCGCGCGCTACGACGTCGAGCTGTCGTTGGTGGGACCTTCGGCGCGCGTGCAGACGCGCGACATCATGCTTCCCTCGGGCCTGCGTGAGGGCGCCCAGCAGATCGAGGGCGGCTACGAGCATCTCGTCGTGCGCGCGCGCATGGGACAGCCGTGGCAGTGGCTCGTCGTCTCACGACCGCTTGTCGACACCACGCAGAGGGCGCTGGCACTGCAACGTCGAGCACTTGGGGTGCTCGGGCTGGCCGGCGTCGTGACGCTGGTCGTGGCGTTGTTTTTTCTGCGCACCACCATTCAACGCCCCCTCGCGCGTCTCACCGAGCTCGTCGGCCGGCATGATCGCGTCGCGCTCGCAGAGCTGGGGCGTGATGAACGGCACGATCTCGGTCGTCTCAGTCACGCCATCGTGGCGATGGTACAGAGTGCCGAAGACGATCGCCGCCGCATTGCCTGGCAGCTCGCCGAGCTGCAGGCGGCCAACGAAGAGCTCGCGGCGACGCAACGTCAGCTCGTGCGCTCAGAACGACTCGCCGTCACGGGTCAGCTCGCAGCCGGGCTCGCCCACGAGATTGGCAATCCGCTCGCCATCCTCAGCGGCTATGTGGAGCTGCTGCAACAAGGCGCGCTCACCGGTGCCGAGCTCGAGGAGACGCATGCACGTATGGCCCGCGAGCTCGGGCGCATCCACGACACGGTGCGCAGTCTGCTCGATCTGAGTCGCGCACCCGCCCCTCAGGTCGGTTTCGGCGACCTCGGTGATGCGCTCGCGCACGTCCGCGCCCTCGTGACGCCGCAGAAGAAGATGCGCGACATTGCCATGGTCTGGCCGGAGCTGCGTGAGCCCATCGCCGTGCGCGCCGAGACGCATGCCATGATCCAGCTGCTGCTCAACCTGTTGCTCAACGCCGCGGACGCCCTCGACGGCACTGGGCGCATCGAGGTGAGTGCCGAGACGAACGATCTCATCGCGACGCTCACCGTCGAGGACTCGGGGCCAGGGATCCCGGAGGCATTGCGCGCCAAGGTGTTCGAGCCGTTCTTCACCACCAAGCCCGCAGGGAGCGGCACGGGCCTCGGGCTCACGGTCTGTGAGCGTATCGTCAGTGCGGCAGGCGGCGATTTGACGATCGCGACGAGTCATCTCGGCGGGGCCGCCGTGCGCGTGACGTTGCCTATCGCCCCGGGCCTCAAACCGCTGCCGGTTTGAGGGACTCGAGAGCGATGAGCGTATAGACGAGGCGCAGGCTCTCTGCCGGCGCCAAGGGGAGCTTGCTGAGCAGCACGCGGGTGCTCTCGGGCAAGTGCATGCTGCGCAGGGCCTGGCGCTGCGTCTCCTCGAGACCGAGCGCCTCGCCGCTGGCCTCGGCTCGTGTCCAGTCGAGCGGTACGTCGAGCACGGGGCGCATCAGGGTACGCAAGCGCGTTTCATCCATGACGCGCCGCACGCCTTCGACGACGATGGCCGCACCCTCGAGATCGAGCACGCGCTCCGCTTTGGGCAAGGGCGCCGAGCTATTGAAGCGGAACGCGCCCTGGGGCCAGGCGAAGGTGTCAAAAAGCTTGGTCTCGAGCTGCAACCCGAGGGCGAACGCAAGATTGCGCTCTGTCAGCGCCCCCATGGCGACGAGCACTTCACCTTGCTGCTTGCGCGAGCGCTTCATCTGCGCGATCGACGCCTCGCAGTCGCTCTCAGAAATGAGGTGCTCGTGTACGAGCATGTGCCCGAGACATTCACCGACGAGGTTCGACTTGACGTGATAGACGGTGCCGTCGCGCACGTAGACGATCTTCTTGGCCGCCTCGCGCCGCAGCAGTAGGGCGCCGCTCGCGCGTTGGCGCCACAGGCGACCGAGCACCTGGGCGACCGGTGTCTTGGCGAGCGAGCCTTGGAGGCTAAACGGACTCGCGCCAAAACTGCGCTTGGCATCGGCCTCGACCTCGGCGTGCTCCGCGCGCGCATCATCGTCGACGAGATGCGCGACGCTGGGTGACGACACCGCGGGAGCGCTTACGGAGGGCCGCTCGGTGGTCGCTGCTGCCTCGCCGGGTCCCACCGCGCGCTCGACGGCGGCCAGCAGCACACTCGCCGGGACCGGCTTGTCGAGATAGTCGGCGATTTGGAAGCGCGCCATCATCTCTGCCCGGTGATGGCTCGCCTGATAGAGGCCGCTCACCAGGATCACGGGCAGCTCGCGCAGGCTCGCATGCATCCGCAACCGCTCCATCACCGCGAAGCCATTCAGATGCGGCAGCAGCACGTCGAGCAACATCAAATCGAATGCCTGCGTCTCGAGCCGTGTCAGGGCCTCGCGACCTTCGCTCACCGCCTCGACCTCGTAGCCCTGCGACCAGAGCAGATCGTCCCACGTCTCGCGAATCGCCGCGTCGTCGTCGACTACCAAGATGCGCGGCATGAAGCCCCCTGCTCGAAGTGTCTAGGCGTCGGCGGCAAGGAGGTGCAAGCGTGCCTTGCCGGTGCCCTCGTTGTCTTGCGGCTCTTGCGGCTCGGCGACATCGCCGTCGCAGTCCCCGTGCCGATGCGGCGCGAGCAGGGGGTTGAGCTTGGGATCGAGCAGGTGGGTCGTGTGCACGTTGCCGAGCGCTGCGAGTAGATTGCCGCGCAGGTGTCGGTTGTGTGCGGACAGCTCGACGAGGAGATTCTTGACGAACTTGCGCTCCGCCTCCTGCGACCCGCACAGTCGGCACGGCAAGATGGGAAACCCTTGGTGTGCGGAAAGCTCGATGAGCTCATCTTCGGGCACGTAGATGAGGGGCCGGATCACCTGATGCTCACCACCGTCGGCGACGAGCTTGGGGGGCATGGCTTTGATCTGACCCGAGTAGAAGATGTTGAGCAACAAGGTCTCGATGGTGTCGTCTCGATGGTGACCGAGGGCCACCTTGTTGCAGCCGTGGCGCGTCGCCGCTTTGTAGAGGATGGCGCGACGAAAACGCGAGCACAACGAGCAGTAGACCTTGCCCGGCTCGGTCTTCTCGATGACACGGCTGTAGGTGTCCTGGTATTCGATCTCAAAGGGCACGTGCTCTCGTTCGAGATGCTCGCGCAGCGGTGCCGCGTCGTGGCCCGGCTGGCCTTGATCGAGGTGAAAGGCGAAGATTTCGAATTGAAACGGTGCTGCCGCTTGCAGCTTGCGCAGCGCCCACAACAGGCCGTAGGAGTCCTTACCTCCCGAGAGGGCTACGAGCAGGCGATCGCCCTCGTCGATGAGGGAGAAGTCGCGGTTGGCGCGGTTGAGGCCCTTGAGAATACGTTGTTCTAGCCGCCGAAAATGCATGGCCGGCTATTACCCTGCGCGGCGCGGGGTGCACAAGGGGCGAGGCCCGTGGACAGAAGGGGCAAGGGATGGCGATACGCATCTATACGAAGACGGGTGACGCCGGGGAGACCGGTCTTTTCGGCGGTGCGCGGGTACGCAAGGACGATCTGCGCGTCGAGGCGTACGGCACAGTCGACGAGCTGAACGCCGCGTTGGGTCTTGCGGTGGCGCTCGGAGCACCGCCAAGAGTCAGTGCACTGCTCACGCGCTTGCAGGCGCTGCTGTTCGAGCTCGGCGCTGAGCTGGCGACCGCACCGACGGCCAAGCGACCGCCGACCCCGGTGGGCGCCGCCGAAATTCACGAGCTCGAACAAGCCATCGACACATTCGAAGCCGAGCTCGAGCCGTTGCAGACCTTCATTCTGCCCGGCGGATCGCCGGTGGCGGCGGTGTTGCATCTTGCGCGCACGGTCTGTCGCCGTGCCGAACGCCGACTCGTGACGCTGCTCGGCGACGACGTGGGCGCCATGGCTGATACGCTCGTGGTGCTCAATCGTCTGAGCGATCTGCTGTTCGTCATGGCGCGCTTTGCCAATCGCGCAGTGGGCGCGACCGAGACGGTGTGGACAGCTCGCCGCGATCGGTAACCGCCACGCACGGTACGGCCTTGCGCGGGTATCGAGGCGTGCAAGGCCCGTAAAATGGGCTCTCCCGCGCGCGAGCATGCAGCGCTTTCGCGTGCTTGCGTTGATCTAGGGAACTCTGTAGAAACGAAACTGTCGTCAAGAAGCCATCCACGTCCCGGTGACACGGAGGAGCAGCATGGCAGCGAAGAAGAAAGTGGCCAAGAAGAAGATCGCCAAGAAGCAAGCGACCAAGAAGGTCGCCAAGAAGAAAGTTGCCAAGAAGAAGGCAGCCAAGAAGGTAGCCAAGAAGAAAGTCGCAAAAAAGAAGGTTGCGAAGAAGGTTGCGAAGAAGATTGCTAAGAAGGCTGCTAAGAAGGCTGCCAAGAAGGTCGCCAAGAAAACAGCAGCGAAATCAATCGCTAAGCCTGCTGTTTCAGTCCCCATGCCGCTAGCCGCGGTGGCCGCTGCTCCTATGGCTGCGGCGCCCATTGTGGCACCGAAGCCAGCGGTGGTGGCCCCTCCCAAGCCGGCGCCGGCCGCTCGGGAAGAGGACGAGGGCGCGTTTGGTCGTTCCCCCGGATTCGAGGAGGACGAGCCCGCCTTCGAGGAGCCCGAGAGCGCCAGCTGGGATGAGGACGAAGAAGACGAGGACGACGATTTTGCCGACGAGGACGAGTCGTCGGACGACTTCGGCTCACAGTACTAGCGGCCAGCGCGCGCGACATGCGCGTGGGCTAACTCTCTTGCCGACAGAGCGTCGCCACGCGGGTCGTGTGCGAGGCGACAGCGCTCTTGATCTCTTGCGACCGAGTGCCTATAAGCTCGCCCGCAACCCCGACACACAGCGGAGCTACCATGGCCAAGCAACAGCCGACGATCGTGTTCGACAGCCGACTCGTGGAACGCAGCATCCGCAAGGGTCTCATCACGCGCGAGCAGTATGACGCCTACCTTGC
>CAYHNK010000305.1:0-5803 GCA_964357695.1 uncultured Bdellovibrionales bacterium
GTACGTGGCGCCGGTGTACAACCGCATGATCGCCGACGGTCGTGACATCCGCATCGACGTCGCCGACGAGGTGTGGGTGCTGGGGACGCCGGAGGACTTGGCGGAGTTCGAAAGCAACTACCGGCTGTGAAGTCCCCACGCGACGCGGCGCTCCCAAGGCGCGTTCTGCACGTCCTCAACAGTCCCGCCGGGGGCGCGGCGTTGAGCACCATGGGCCTCATCGAAGAACTGAGTCGTGCGGGAATCGAATCCTCGGCCGTCTGTCATATTGCAGGTAGTATTGCTGAGCAGCAGCGCCTCAGTGATGCGGTGCAGGGACGCATCGTCTTCGTGCCTCTCTACCTTTGGCATCGCAAGATACGCAGTGCTTGGTGGAAACGGCCGGCACTGGAGGCGTTGCAGCTGTGGAAAACGGGATGGCGACTGCGTTCGCGGACAGCCATCATTCGGGCGGCACGTGCATTTCGCGCAGACCTCGTGCACACCAACACGATTCTCACTCCCGACTCAGCGTGGGCGGCACATCGGCTGGGCCTGCCGCACGTTTGGCATGTGCGGGAGCTCGTTGGCCCGGGTAGGCCCTTTCGACTGCCATACGAAGGCCACGCGTTAGGGTGCTACCTGACTCAACGGGCGTCAATTGTCGTCGCGAATTCGTCCGCAACCCATGACGTGCTCGAGCCCCATCTGTCGTCGGCACGCCTCGCATGCGTCGTCAACGGCATCAACATTGATGCTTTTGTGCGCGCTCCTCGCGCAGTACGCGTTGGTCCCCCTGTCGTCGGTATGGTGGCGAACCTGACCGCTCGCTGGAAAAAGCACGCCGTGTTTATTTCTGCCGCGGCGCGTGTCTCTGTAGTGACACCGGCGACGTTTTGCATCTACGGGCACGATCCCGGCAGTGCCAACGATCCATACTCGGAAAAGCTGCACGACCTAGTGCTCAAAGCCGGGTTGGATGATCGATTTGGGTGGAGGGGCTTTGTCGACAACCCGGTGGACGTCATGCATGGTATCGACATTCTCGTTCACCCCGCGGACGGCGAGTCCTTCGGTCGCATCGCCGTCGAGGCGATGGCCGCCGGCATTCCGGTCGTTGGTGTGCGAGGTGGCGGTCTTGCGGAGATTGTGGTGCACGGCGAGACAGGCTTTCTCGCGGATGTCGACGACGTTGCGGGAATCGGCCGACACATCGAGCAGTTGTTGCGCGATGGAGAGTTGCGAAATCGGTTCGGTGCGGCTGGCCGACGTCGCGCGGAGGAACATTTTTCTCTGCGCGTCCACGGCGAGCGCATGCTCGAGGTGTATCGGCGCGCGATGGTGATGGCGGTGGCGAAATGAAGTTCTCGATCTGCATCCCGAATTTCAACTACGCGCATTTCATCGGCAAGACGATCGACAGCGTGCTCGCGCAAGACCATCACGATCTGGATGTTCTGGTCGCGGACAATCAATCGACCGACGACTCGGTTGCTGTGGTGCAGGCATTTGGCGACGAGCGCGTGTCCGTGTGGCGCAACAACTGCAACGTTGGCTTTGCGCGCAATCTCGATCAGGTCGCAAGGCGTGCCGGGGGCGACTACATGGTCATGCTGTCATCGGACGACTTGGTGCGACCCGGCGCGCTCGCGACGTACGTGCGCATCCTGCGTCATCTCGGTGACGACGCTTCGAGGACGGTGTTGACCTCACGAATGGATGTCATCGACGCGGACGACATCGTCACTGGCACGATCGGACCCGATCCAGAGGTGTGGAGCACAGCCGATTTGTCTGCTGACTTGCAGGCGATTGCCGGCGCGCCCGTCTACAGTGCTGATGCGTCTACGGTGCTGAGGCGCAGCATGTTCTGCATGCGCAATCCGGCGTCGTTTGCTGCCACGTGCTACCCGCGCGCACTGTATGAAGCACTCGAAGGCTACGGCGGCGCGCGTCTCATCAATCCGGACAAGTGGTTCAACTGGCGCTTACTTGGCGAGGCGACCCGGATCTGTTTCGTCGATGCACCGCTGTTCGCGTATCGCTGGCACGCGCAGAATCAGACGGCGCAGCAAGCGGCCACCGGAGCGCTGAAGTACCTGGTGGACGAGTACGCGATGACGCTGGAAGTCGACAGTGCGCTGCTTGCCAAGGCGGGCGTCACCCGTGCGCAGATCGAGGACGCGTTTGTCGAGTACGACGTGGCGCGACATGGTCTTGCGACATTGGCGCGCGGCGATCGCGCGCGTGCGAAGCGGATCCTGGCCTTCGGCAAGGCGACGTACCCGTGGCGGCTGCGACGCAACCCGCGCGTCCGGCTTCTGTCCATAATGATCTCAGTCGGACTGCTCGGAGGACTGCTCTTGCGCATGCTCTACAAGTGGCGCACTCACGTGCACCCGACGCGTGCGGAAGTCCCATGACGGTGTCGATCAAGACAGGGCGCACACGATCACCGGTGGCGTCGCACGTCAGTCCAGCAGGTTGGATGCTCGCTGCGTCCGTCGTAGCGATCGCTGGGTCGGGTTCTCGCGGTCTGCGCATTGAGCTTGGACCCCTGCTAGTGCACCCAGCGATGCTGCCGCTGAGCGTTCTTCTCTTCGGCTATGCGCTGCCTCGCCTGCGTCGATTTCCGCGGCATATCCTCGTCCCGGGCGCGGCCTTTCTATTCTTCTATACGCTCTCCATGCTCCAGAGCGATGGTGGGCTCGGCGACCTCGTCAAAGTCTACGCGTCTTTTACGGCGATGATGATCACACCTGCGATTCTGGTGCAACGCGAATCTGACTACCGCGTGGCGGTGTGGGCTCTAGTTGCCGTCTCTTTGTTCTTTGCTTTGAGGGCGCTCCTGGTGAGCGGCGTCTACGGCGCCAACCCGTTCGAACATGTGGCGAACAAGAACGCGTTCTCGCTGTACGTGCTTCCGGGCGCAATGCTCGGGGCCGAGATCGCAGTGCGATCGCCTCCTCGAAACGAGTTGTGGCGTTGGGGACTGTATGGCGCGCTCATCGTGGTTGCTGCGTCTGTCTTTGCAACCGCCAATCGCTCTGGGTGGCTTGGAATAGCCGTCATTGCCGGCCTTCTCGTTGCGTCGGGTCGCACCCTGCGCGTGTGGTTCCTCACGATGGCTCTCGTGGCGGGGTCCTACGTCGTCCTTGCAGAGTACGGGACGACGAAGACGGTCGAGACACGATGGGAGGAGACTGTCGAGGGCTACAGCTCGGACGACTTGCGTTGGGAGCTCTTCCGTGAGGCCTGGAGGACGGGCCTCGCTAATCCAGTTCTTGGGGTTTCCCCCGCTGCCTTGCCCACCGAGCTCGCTCGGCGTACCGGCTTTGACGCGCCGAGGATTGACCCGCACAACGTGATCGGTCACATCGTCGGCGGCGGCGGACTCACGCTCCTTGCCATGTTTCTCTGGCTGGGCTGGGCGATCTGGCGCAAGCCGCGACAGGGACTTGCGTCGCCTGGCGTACTCACCGCGCACCGTACGTTGCACATGCTGCTCATTCTGTGGCTCGTCCGCGGCATGTTCACTCGCGAGATCCTCTACGGTCCGGCGTTCTCAATCGCGGTGGGCGTGGCGATTGGGCGCCGAGAGGCCGCCCTGCGTGGGGCCGGACTCCAACCGGGAGCACCCCTGCGGTCTCCGGAACCCACCGGCCATCGTGCCGTCCGTCGCCACCTGCCTGCATCGGTGCCTGTTGGCTCGTCGTCTACGTAGGATTGCATGCGCACCGTTCCACTGAGCCTCGGCATCATCACCGCGCGTCCCGGCGTGCTCGCAGAGAATGCGTACTGGGTCGACGCCGGCCTCGGTCGCCTCGTCGACGCGCTCGCATCGCACTTTGCGCACACGACGTTGGCCTTGAGTCTCGCGAGCGAGCGCCATGCGCTGCTCGATCACCGCCTCGCGCTGCCCGCGAGCGACGTCGTGCCCCTGCCGCCGATGCCGAGTCTTGTCCAAGGGTTCTGGCAATGGCGTGCGAGCATGCGCGTGATCCGTGAGGTCGAGCGGCGGAGCGACGTGCTTCTCGTCCAGCTCCCGTTTGCCGCGCCCATCGCGCTTGCCGGATCTCGCAGGGCGCGTGTCTACCAGGTGTGTGCGGACATCAAGA
Source organism: uncultured Bdellovibrionales bacterium (assembly GCA_964357695.1). Lineage (GTDB taxonomy): Bacteria > Myxococcota > XYA12-FULL-58-9 > XYA12-FULL-58-9 > CAYHNK01 > CAYHNK01. The sequence continues at coordinate 4,098 of CAYHNK010000305.1, forward strand.
GCATCGTGGGAGGCTCTTCGTACTACGTGGGTCCGCGCGGTGTGGCCGCGCGGATGACTGCGTCGCTCGTGGACCATTGGCAGCGGCACCTAGCGCATTCGAATGGCGCACGTTCTGTGACCCACGGTCAAGACCTGCTACATGCCATGCGTATCGTCCGCGGGCGTAGCGTGGTGTCGTCGTCGCTGCGGGAGGACGAGATAGCGAGCGTCCCGCGCCAACGGCCACGCGATGACGCATTCCACGTGCTCTTTGTAGGGTACCTGCGACACGAAAAAGGCATCGACACGCTCATTGACGCTTTCGAACGCTTGCTCGACCGGGTGCCACACGCAGAGCTCGACATCGTGGGTGCGAAGAACATTGTCGATCACGGGACCGAGCAAGATGTCCAACGCGCGCTCGGACATCTCGGCCAACGCACGCGCGTCACATTTCACGGCGGGGCCAATTTTGGCGCGGGCCTCTTTCAACACTATGCCGACGCCGACGTCCTTGTTGTGCCAAGTCGTAGCGAGGGCACTCCTCGCGTGCTCGTCGAGGCGCGGGCGTTCGGCTGTCCAGTGATTGCGACACGCGTTGGGGGGATTCCATCCAGCATCGAAGATGGGATAGATGGCCTGCTCGTTGCGCCTGACGCTCCTGAGACGCTGGCACAGGCCATGGAAAGGGTGGCACTCGATCCCGACCTGCGCGCGCGCCTCGTTACGGGAGGGCTGGCGCGGGCCAAGAGCACGACGGTGGAGCACTTCGCCGCCGCCATCGCCGAAGAGCTGATCATCGCGGCGCAAGATGCGGCATAGACCGAGGGAGAGATGGGAAACTACATTCTGGCACTGCACGCAGGGCACAACTCGAGCGCCTGCATCGGCGATGAGCGGGGCATCCTCTTCGCCATTCAGGAGGAGCGCCTCAACGGCGAGAAGAACTACTGGGGCTTTCCCAAGCTCGCGGTTGAGAGTTGTCTGCGCGCGGTGAGCGCCAAGCCGAGCGACGTGGGGCTCGTGGCCTACGGTGGCGAGCAAGTGATTGCGCGCTATCACAGTAGGGACGACGTGCTCAAAGCCTACCGGCGTCAGATGACGGTTGCCGGCAAGCTACGCCAACGCGTCGCGATACCGCTCGTGCTCGCGGCTGCTCCACGCTATGGACAATCGACGCTCAAGAAACACCTGGGTGAGGTAGGCCTGGGCGACGTGCCGCTTGAACACTTCGACCACCACGCGGCGCACGCAGCCACTGCGTACTACGGCCTGCGACGTGAGCGAAAGGCGCCATACCTCGTGCTCACTTGCGACGGCGCTGGAGACAACCTCTGTGCCACCGTGCGTGTGTGCAAGGACGGACGCGAAGAGGTCATCGCCACCACCGAATGGGGCAACTCGCTTGGCGCCATCTACTCGTGGGTGACGTACGCCATGGGCTTTGTGCCGCTCGAGCACGAGTACAAGCTGATGGGCATGGCGCCGTATGCGTCGTCGTCGATGGCCGACGAGGCGGCGAACATGTTTCGAAGCTATCTCGGCCTCGACGCCAGCGGGATGCGGCTCAAGCGCAAGACGTGGCGACGCGCCAACGATCTCAGTGACCGGGTGTTTTCGGACATGAAGGGCAAGCGCTTCGACGCCATCTGCGCCGGGCTCCAGCACTTCACCGAGGAGCTGCTCACCGAATGGACGAAGGCTGCGGTGAAGAAGACCGGTATC
>CAYHNK010000306.1:0-5798 GCA_964357695.1 uncultured Bdellovibrionales bacterium
AGCTGCACGCGGCGAAGACCTGGGTCACGGCGCACGAGCAGGAAGTCCGTGAAATTCTTCCCTTCGGGCCGCGTCAGATCGTCAAGCAGTACGGCATGACGCTCAGTGCTCTGTCGGATTGGATCGACCAAGCGGTGGATGACTACGAGCTTGACTAACCGCGTCGATGCCCGGTACCAATAGAGGTGCCGCTGCTTGCCAACTCCTCAGTCGGTCCACGGCTCGGCGAAGAAGCCGAGACCGATGATGTGTGTCAGGTTGGTGATCGCGTTGTCACGTTGGATTTCGATGCGGTAGAACAGCTCGAACTCGGTCCTGCCGAGATCGAACTGCGACCCGGCGGTGATTTGACACTTGCGCGTCGGTTCGCTATCGAGTTTCTCCGTTGCAAGGAAGTGCTCTGCCGAAACTGCTGGCTGAAACCACTTCGTGACTTTGTAGCTCGCGCCCAGCATGTTTCGAATCGTTGGCCGATTCCTTAGCTCGCCATCTCGGTTCCACTCCCACTCGTCCTGGAAGCGAAGACGGTACTTGAAACGTGCCTTGGCGACCCTCAGCAACGTCTGGCCATCGAAAAAGACCCGATGCCCATAATCGAAGTCGCCGTACTTGTCGCGCTCGTAGATGAATCGGTATCCACCGGAGAACTTGAGCCATTCGGTCGCGCGATACCCGAGCTCCACCTGCGGCAGCACGCTCTTCACGCGGGTAAGGTCCTCGTCGAGCTTGAGCTGCGCTCCGAGCTCAACACTGAAGTTGAGGGGCAGCTCGTAGCCTAGTCCTGCCTGCATCCAGGTCTCGACAGACTTGGCGGTCTCAGCCGCAGCGGAGGCCGGCGTCAGCAGTGCCGCCGACACCATGACAAGCAACCACCGGCGGGACCATCTCTGCGCTGTCACTTGTTCGCGCCTTCCTCCAGACTGTTGGCCAGATGGTTCGGTGTGCCGCTGTTGGACCTGTCGGTGGCCCCGTCCAGCCGGCGAGTCGTGACGATGATCTCGGCCGTGTCGCGAAGCAGGTTGATGTTGTTGATTCGGAAGTCGCGTACATCGATGCCAAGACGACTTCGTAGGTCCGTGCGAAGCTCGTCCAATCTGCCCGGTTTGAGCAGCTCAAGTTTGTCATAGACCACCAGTCGGCTATCTATCTTGGCTGAAAATGGCGCGTATTCCAGCAGTGCGGTGATCCCGACGATGGCGGCATTGATGAATCCGAGCTCGACTACGCTGATCTGCTTGTTGGCGACGGCGTTCAGGATCGCGAGGCCGAGCACCACGAACAGGTAGGTCAGGTCACGCACCGCGATCGACTCGGTGCGGTAGCGGAGGATGCCGAACACCGCGAACAAACCAAGCGCAAATCCCATTTCAACCGGCACTCTTCGCAGCAGCACACATATGGAGAAGGTGATGATGTTGAGCATCACACACGAGAATGCGAAGTCTCTGCGAGCGTGCAATCGAATGTAGACGAACCTGATGACGAGCCAAACGAAGAACAGATTGAACGCCATCCTGACCACGAGCCTGACGAAGTCCCATGGGTCTAAAAGCGTTTCCATGCCAAATAGCTCAGCCATGTGCCACCTCCTCAAGGGCGCGCAGCCGTGGCCTGAGGCGATTGGCCCGAACCGCCTCATCGAGCGCCATGATGCCCATGCAGTACTTGCTGGGCCGCCCTGCTCGCGCGCCACAGGCCCGTAGGGCCGACATAGTCGGCGAACCGTTCCAGAGTCGCGGTTGCTTGACTTCAGCGATGACCGCGTCGCCGAAGGAATGGCCAATGTCGTGCCGCGATACTTTGAGGTCCAGATCGAAGGTCACGCGCTCCACGGTGTCGCGGCCGACCAGCGTGATGCGCCGAAACTCCGTTGCAATAATGGGTGCGAGATCGACCTTGGCAGGCGCAATCGCCTCGTCGAGAAACCCCATGTCGTCGGAGCTGAGCGCGCCGCGTCCGTACGCAAGCTGCCGGCGCAGCTTGTCGGTGCGCCCGGGCCGGTCCTTTCTCTTAACTTCGAGGAATGTAAGACCGCGGTCATGATAGTGACGAAGGCGAACCTTGAAGCGTCGGCGCCGGCCACGACGCTGATCGTGAAAGAGCATCAGGTCGGGCGTGTCGAAGTAGATCGACACGTAGTTGCCCCAGAGCGTCGTCGGTGGCGCCAGTAAGGCGAACGACCGTGACAGGATGCTCAAGACCGTGCAGAGCTCGCGGCGTGTGAGGATGAACTTGCTATCCGCGCGTTGCAGAAGCGCACGTGACGCAATGAGCTCTGCATCGGCCCGAAGATAGCCGCGGAGCGCTGCGGCCTCGGAGGGGGCCGTCTGGAACTGCTGTGACGTTGTTGTAACCGACTGCATCCCGTGACTCCATCGCCTGGGGTTCTGCCTACTGAGCGGCCAGCGCCTCCGCCACCCGCGCGTGGCGATTGGCGATGTGAGCCACGAGGCCCTCCTCGCCGTCGACCGATTGTGTGAACGCTTCCGCGGAGGAGATGGTTGTGTGGGTCGCGTTTTCTCCGTTGTCGCCGATGACATGTGGCTCGATGAGACTGTGCATCTCACGCATGCGCGCCGCGGCGTTCTCGACCTCGAACAGACCGCCGAGCACTTCAGACAGGAGATCACGATAGCGCTGCCTGTAGGTGGGGTCGGCAAGAGCTCGGCTGATGAGCGGCCAGTTCGGCCCGGCCGCGGTATGAAGTATCTCCGTGTAGGCATCCACTTCCGTACCACCACCCGGGTCGAGGCCATCGGCGCCACCCATGACGTCTCCCTGGGCCATCATCGATAGATTGTGATCCCAGGGGATCCAGCGCAGCCGGCCCCCATTGGTAGGGTCGCCGTAGAGATAATAGTTATGGGCCATGGCGCCGTAGCTGTCCCAGTTCTGCATGGCGGTGTTGACGGCGAGCCATCGCAAGAAGGCGTCGACGTCGAACGCCGGCTCGAGACCCGCGCGCCAGGCGGCGGCGTCGCTTTGGTCGGCGAGCAGGGCGGAGATCGCGGCTTCGACGTCCGACCAATCGGCGGCGTCTTCGTTGTTCTTCTTCACGAATCCAGCCTGATCAAAGACCGTCCAGTCGGCGCCGGTCCCCTCTGGCTTGTAGAGGTTGCCGTTGTGGCTCCCGAGCTGTGAGTCGAGCATCCCTTTGTCCGAGGGGTCTTCGATGGCGGTGTACAAGCCCCAGTACTCCAGTCCGTTCCCCACATCGACGGAGACGCGATAGAAGGCGCAGCGGGCCGCAGGAACGCCACGTTCGCGGAACAGCTCACTCGCGAAGGCTTCGCGGATCTGGGAGTCATCAGACCAATTGGAGGCGAAGGTGAGATCCTTGAAGCCGTAGAACCGCTGGTCGTCGATCTTGGGATGCTCGGATTCGTATCTGTCGAAGTTCAGGCGAAAGGGAAGTTTGCCGTTGCCCGCGCGGTAGGTCGCCGACAAGGAGGAGTTTCCCTTGTAGCGCATGCCGACGTACCACCATGTGCGGCCGTCGTGGTGCACCTCGGCCGGAACGTAGATTGGATCCCCCAGAGTCACCATGTTGACGTCGCCGCCTACGGGGATTTCTCCTCCGTCCGGGGTGCCGCCTTCGGGCATACACACCAGGGTGCCGATGAGCAGCTGACATGTTCCCTGCATCGTCTGTGGTACCGTCACTTCGCAGGCGTCGTTCTCCGCGAGACCAACGCACGCGGCGATCATCTCCGCAGGAGGTTCTCCTCCGCCGGGCATACCGCCATCCGGGATGTCTCCCCCAGGTAGGCCGCCGCTACCACTGAAGAGACTGGCGAGGTCGTCCTGCATCGCCTGGTAGTCCGAGGCCTTGATGACGATGTCGATCGAATGAACCTCGCTGGTCGTGAACAGCAGATCGTAGTTGGGAGAAGTGTCTTTGCCGTGGGTTGCCTCAGTCCAACCATCCGGGCGGTCGACACCGCCACAGCTCCAGAGCGCGGGCAGCGACGCAAGGATGGTCACAACGGACAGGCAACGATACCGGGATTGTGGCAGGTGAATCATATTCTCTCCTCCTGGCGACCGGCGGCGATCGTCGCTTCTGGCAACACACGCCCTACCGGTCGCATCTATTTCGCCGATGATGGCGTGAGAATGTGACCGGGATCTTTCGCCCATGTGTAGGAGTGTTTCGGGCGGGTGTGCGCCTCGGTCCACCAATCGACGCGTTACGGTACGAGTCGGTGTGTCCGACGTTTACGACCGGGTGGCTTGCACTGGCAGTGTGAGCGTCACCGTTGTTCCCCGATCCGGTTTGTTCGCGATCGCGATCGACCCGCAGTGCGCCTCGGCGACACGTCTTGCGAGCGCAAGTCCGAGACCCACGCCGCCGCTGGATCGCGACCTGCTTTTGTCGCCGCGAAAGAATGGCGTGAACACCCTCTTGAGGTCGGCTTCCTCGATGCCGATGCCGTTGTCGGCAACCTCGATGCTCACCGAACCTTCCGCTGCTGCCGCGCGGATGTGGATTGTGGTCCCAGTCTCCGAGTACTTGCGCGCGTTGTCCAGGAGGTTCTCGAGGACGCGCCTGAGGAGAACGGCATCTGCCGAGAGCGTGGGCAGCTCTTGGGGTATGTCGACAGCCACCTCGTGGGTTGTCCAGCGCGCGCGGAATCTTGAGACAGCCTTCTGGACGACATCCTCGACAGAGATGTTCGCGAGCTCGATCGGCATGACCGTGCCGTCCTTCAGACGTGACAAGTCGAGCTTCGCCACCGTCATTACGTCGTCAAGGAGGCGCTCGAGCTCCACGAGGTCATGCGTGATCTCGGAAACCATCTCCTTGGCCTGCGCCGCTTCACCATCGGTGATGAGATCGACCGCGACTTGGATCCGCGCGAGGGGGGTGAGCAGCTCATGAGAGACGTTCACTAGAAGCTCCTGCTGTACTGCCAGGAGACTGGTCACGCGTTCGGCCATGTCATCAAAGGCATGCCCGAGGTCGCCGATTTCGTCCTTCCTGTTGAGGCGTGAACGCGCACCGAGCTCGCCGCGCCCGAACTTCTTGGCCGTGTTCGCGAGTTGCTCCAAGGGCTTTGCAACATGCCTGGCGAACACCACGGTCCCCATCAAGAAGACAAGTGCCAAGACCGCCAGAGGCAACGCCAGCCCAGGTGGAAGCCCAGAGGGAGGTGGGGGCCGAAGATTCACGATTCCGATGCCAACCACGCGACCGTTCTCACGAATGGCGCGCACGACGACGTCCCTATCGAGCTCGAGCTGGCCAACCTGTTCGAGTCGGCGAAGCTGCGACTCTGAGAGCATGGGAGGCGGTGGCCTTGCCGTGGAGGATGAGATCAACCTCCCCTCGACGTCGTAGATCGTCACCTGAGGTCCGGGGAACGGACCTCCGTGGGCGTGCTCCTGGGCAATCGTCGGCTCAGTGCGACGTTGCCAGCGATCCGTGACGAGTTGGTCGAGCATGAAAGGTGGCTCGCTCCGGTCGGAAGCCATCAAGATATGGAAGGACGCGATGAAGATGGCGATCGTGACCAGGCCAGTCACGACGCTGTAGAGGTAGATCTTGAGAGCGAGATAGCCGACGCGCATCCTAGTCATCTCCGCCGGACACCAGGACATATCCTGTTCCGCGAATTGTCTTCAGGTAGCGGGGCTGTCGCGCGTCATCGCCGAGCTTCTGACGTAGCCTCGAGATCTGCACGTCAATCGACCGGTCGTACGCTTCCTCGGCGCTGCCCTTCGCCAGATCCATGAGCTGCTCCCGGCTGAGCACGCGCCCTGCTCGCTCCGCGAGCACCTTCAGCAGGGCGAACTCG
>CAYHNK010000307.1:0-5783 GCA_964357695.1 uncultured Bdellovibrionales bacterium
GGCATCCGGATGGATCGCCGCGTCAGTGTCGTCGCAGTCGGCCACGGTCGAATGGCCATCTCGGTCGGCGTCGGCCGGCAAGCTCGGGTCTGTGCCGGTGGCAGTACCAACGCAGCCGACGGCCAGGGCGAGCAGGAGCAGGGTGATGATGGTTCGCATCGCAGGTTTCCTCCACAAGTCGTGTCTCCGCATCTCGAGCGCGCCTCAAAGGAGCAGACGAATGACAGCAGGGGCGTTGGTCGTATCGTTCGAGGTGGCGACATGAACGACGAGCCGGCCGGCTGGAGCGCCATGGATTGGCAGCTCCAAGCCACGCTGTCGACCGCGCCGACGTCGCGCCTCGCCTTCAGCAGTGACGGCCATCGACCCATTCTATGTCGCGAGCATGAAAGTCATTCCCAGCCGGGCGCACATACGATCTCGGCCGGGCACGCGCGATCGACGGGGGCGGGCGAGGACTTCCCTACGAGCAACGGGGGCACCGGCAAGTGTTTGCCGTCCCGGGCGCTCAATAGCGACAGATGTTGCCGGTCACGCACCTGCCATAGCTTGGCGGGCAGTCTGCAGGGGTCTGGCAGCTGATATTCGAGCAGTCGGCAAGAGCAACGCTGCTGCTGCCTCCACCGCAGCAAGTCGCGCATATGGCACCGGGTCCGCCGGCATCACCCGTCGTGCCCACGACAAAGCACGGTGCCGAGCCCGCCGTGCAGCCGCTGCTTGGATTGGCCGCTTGGTCGCAGGTAACGTCCAAGAGATTCACGATACTGCAGACTCGCCCGAGCTGGTCGGTGACCTGTTGCGGTGGGGGAGCGCCGCTGCTGTCGTCACCGCCGCAGCCAAAGGCCCCAAGAAGCATTGCAAGCACGAGGTGTCTCGTCATTTTTCCGATCTCCCGTCTACAGGTTTGAGGATTGCGTTCGCGCTAGACGTCGGCAGGACCAGGCAAATTCACACCGCGATGGCTCGTGCCGACGCATGCGTCGGGTCGGTTGCGCCCACTTTCGGAGACCTCTTCTTCGTCACCTCGATCGGGTTGCGTCGGTCGCTGCCAGGGTTACAAACGGCTCGAGCGCCCGCGGGCTCGCAAGCGTATCCGGGTTTGCGGCCTGCGCCGCGGGCATACCGGCGAGGATGCGCTTGACCGGCACCTCGAGCTTCTTGCCATTGAGCGTACGCGGCACCTCGGCGATAACGCGGATCTCATCAGGCGCGTGGCGTGGCGACAGCTCCTGCTTGAGCTTCTTGCGGATCTTCGTCGTCAGTGCCTCGTCGAGGGCGCGGCCATCATGCAGCACGACGAAGAGCCACAGCTTGCCTTCGCGCTCGAGCGTGCCGGTGTCAACGACCAGACTGTCTTTCACCTCGGGCAACGACTCGACGACGCGATACAGCTCGCTCGTGCCGATGCGCACACCGCCGCGATTGAGCGTCGCGTCCGAGCGGCCGTAGATGACGCAGCTTTCGCGCGCGGTCACCTTGATCCAATCGCCGTGGCGCCAGACGCCCGGGAAGACGCCAAAGTAGGCGTCGCGATAGCGCTCGCCATCGGCATCGTTCCAAAAATAGATGGGCATCGACGGCATGGGGGCCGTGACGACGAGCTCGCCTACCTCACCCGTGACGGCGCGGCCCGCGGCGTCGTAGGCCGCGATCTTGGCGCCGAGACCAAGACACTGGATCTCACCGGCGTACACGGGGAGGAGCGGGGATGAGAGCACGAACGCCGTGCAGACATCGGTACCGCCGGATACCGAGCCGAGCAAGAGGTCGTTGCCGACGTGCTCGTACACCCAGGCGAAGCCCTCGGCCGGTAAGGGCGCTCCGGTCGAGCCCACCGCCCGCAAGCCCGACAGATCGTACTGCGTCCGCGGCGACAGGCCCGCCTTGCGACAGCTCATGAGATACGGCGCGCTCGTGCCGAAGTACGTCGCGCGGGTCTCGGCGGCCATCGCCCAGAGCACATCGAGATCGGGGTACGCGGGGCTGCCGTCGTAGAGGATGAGGGTCGAGCCGACGAGCAGACCGCCGACGAGAAAGTTCCACATCATCCAGCCGGTGGTCGTAAACCAGAAGAAGCGGTCGTCGGGCCCGAGATCGCAGTGCAAGGCGAGCGCCTTGTAGTGCTCGAGCAAGATGCCGCCGTGGCCGTGCACGATGGGCTTGGGGAGGCCGGTCGTGCCGGACGAATAGAGCACCCACAACGGATGGTCAAACGGCACCGGCTCGAAGACGACCTCGTCGGCGTCGCCGAGAAGATCGTCCCACGTAAGCGCCCCGGCAAGCGGCGCGGCCTCGGGACAGGAGGGCAGCATGACGACGTGACGCAGGGTCGGCAGGCCGGCGACGATGGCGCCGAGCTCCGGGCGGCGATCGAAAAAGCGCCCCCCGTAGCGATAGCCGCTCGTGGCAAAGAGCACCTTCGGCTCGATCTGGCCGAAGCGATCGAGCACGCTGCCCTGGCCAAACTCCGGCGCCGTGCTCGACCAGATGGCGCCGAGGCTGACGGTGGCGAGGAACGCGACCAATGTCTCGGGGCTGTTGGGGGCGAACGCGACGACGCGATCACCCTTGCCGACACCCAGCCGTCGCAGGCCCGATGCGGCGCACGCGGTGGTGCGATAAAGCTCGGCGTAGGTCCACGTGCTCTGGCGACCATCCTCGCTGCGAAAGACCACCGCCTCGTGCTCATCACGACGGCGCAGCGCGTGCTCGGCGTAGTTGAGCGTCGCGCCGGGAAACCACGTGGCTCCCGGCATCGCTCGCTCGACGAGCCCCTTGTCGTAGGGCGCGTGCGCGTCGATCGCGAAATGCTGCCAAATCGATACCCAGAACGCCTCGAGGTCCTCGACCGACCAACGCCACAAAGACGCGTAGTCGTCAAAGTGCGGGCCACCGTGCGCGTCGAGCCAACGCAGGTAACGCCACAAGGCGCTCGCGTGCTGCCGCGCGAGCGTCGGCTGCCACAACAGATCTCCCTCACGGATGGTCGTGCTCATCATGGGCTGGCGCTCCTCGCGCCCCGTCATACCCCATCACCGACTCGTGTCACCACGCCGATCAGCTCGCGCAACCTCCGCAGCGCAGCGACCGATAATGCTGCCCCGGAGGAGGAAATCTCATGAGCAACAACGTTTTGCCGACACCGACCCTTGGCGACTACACCACGCTCGTTCCCGCTGCGGACAGAGCCGTTCCAAGCCCCGCACAGGGTGAGGCCGCCGTTCGCTACGATCGCCCGTGGACCATCGACGTCTTCAACCAGGCTCGGCTCGGCGCGAAGATCGGGGAGTACCCATCAACTATCGCGGCCATCAATGCGGGTCTCGCGCGACCCGGCACCGAAATCGTCGTACGCAAGGGCGGCAATCGGTTCGCGCTGCACGAGAGCACCGTCGACCTCGAAAAGACGCGGGACAACGGCTATGCGAGCTTGGCACACGCCGAGATGTTTGACTTTCAACCCGGGGTGATTGCGGTCGTGGGTACGTCCAGCGACCGCCCACGCGTGAATCCGACGGTCGACGGCGAGATCAAAGCAGCCCTCGGACGCCTGGAGGGCGGCAGCCTGACGCTGGACGAAACACGCTCGCTCGCTGGCGAAGTTGCAGCGCTCACCACCGAGCGCGAGTCAATGGATGCGTCGAAGGCGGTTGGGCGCTACCTCATCGCGCTGTACAAGGAGCGCGGTCTCGCGGCGACGTTGGCCGCATTTGACGAGATCAAGATGCCGCACTTCGGGCGTACGACGAGCGAAGTCATCCGCGCCGTGCTCGACACGGGCCACGCCGCCGACGCCGCCGCGATAATGCTCAAGCTCGACACTTGGCTGTACGCCGAGGGGTCGCGCGAGTATGTGCAGTATCAAGTGCTGGATTTCGATGTGCGCAACGCAGTCATGCATCAGGTCGTGCAGGCGGGTCAGCTCGACATGGCGATGCACTTGGTCACGCTCGAGCCCTTGGCGGACTGGCTCGACGGGGAGCGGCCGGCGCTGGTCAAGGCCCTTGCCCATCGGGGTCGTCTCGCCGACGCGCTCCGCGTAACGCGTCAGAAGGACGGTGGCACCGGCATGGTGCAGGCGTACGCTTCGGTGATTGAGAAAGTGCTCCCTCGCGACCGCGAGGAGGCGCTCGCGCTCCTGACTGAGTGCGAGAGCAAGCTGCAGGCGCAGTCGGCGAGGGCCGCAAAGCAGCGCAGCACCAGCGCGGCGCATAACGAAGTCCGCGAAGCGTTGACCCTATGGAGCAAGCTGCACCGTTGGGTGCACGACGGTGGCCCCGGCGGCACGATCTCCTTCCCGGAGCGTCCCGGCCGCGAGCGCTTAAAGCCCGAGCTCAAGAACCGGTAGCCAGTGCGAAGTGAAACGCTGTCGCGAGCCGTGTCACCTCGTCGCGACGCGCAGGATCCTTGAGCACCCGTTCGAGCTCCGGGCTCACGGGCAGCAGCATCGCCACGGTCTCCCAGCGCACGGGCGCGCCACTGACGGCGTCGCGTAGCTTCCCATCCGCGATCGCCCAGCTCGCCTGAGCAACCCCCAAACCCTCGCACGCCCGACGGATGGCACGAAAACGCGCCTCGTCCTGTGGCGTGCGAAAGTGCAGAAAGGTCGTCGACACGGCGGCGAGATGGTAGTGCCCGGTGACAAACGCGATGCCCTCGAGACCGAGCCGCTCGCAGATGAGCACCAGCAGCCCGGCGACTTCGGAGAGGAGTCCGAGTCCGGGGTGCTGTTGCCCCGGGAGGCGCGGGCGCGCGTCGGTAAAACCGAGCCGTGGATTCTGCAACAGCAACCATTCGAGCTTGAGCAGCTCCATCCCGGGCCAGGTCGCCCGATCGCGGCTTACGCGCAGCTCGACGAGGAGCTCCTTGCGGTCGGCGTCGCCAAAGACTTTGAGCGTGTGGCCGCTGAGCGGATCCAAATCGAGCTCGAGTGTCGGCCGACGAAAGCCGAGCGCGCGCAGCTCATCGAGAAAGCCGTAGCGCTCGAGGGCAAGCTCGATCCCCTGCGGTGCGTAGTAGCCCAGAAAACGCGTCTCACGACGCGCGTGGCCAAGATCGCCAAGCACGTCTTCCTCGCTAAAGCTCCAGCCGTTGTCGCGCTGTGCGCCCGTGAGCTCGTCCGGATGCACGAGGCGACGTAAGTAGCGAAAGCGCGCGAGCGTCACCTCCTCGGTGGACGGGAGAGTCCCGACATAGCCGCCGAGCAGCAAGCTGAACAGCCGCGCCGCGTACCGCCACGCCTGACCGCCGTAGCCACCGCCGAGCACAATGGCGAGGGGCAGCGAGCGCCCAGTCACCGCGACGAGACGCAGCACGAGGCGCTCACGCGCGGCCAGACCCGCTTCCGAGATACGCCAATTGCCGATGCGATCATCGCCCGCCGGATCGGCGCCGGCAAGGTAGATGACGAGCTCAGGCCGAAAGCGTCGCAACACCGGGGGGAGGTGCTCCTCGATGGCCGCAAGATAGGTGGCGTCCACCAGCTCGGCGCCGAGCGCAATACTCGTGGCCTCGACGACGGGTGCATCGTCCCACGTGTCGTTGTGCACGCTGAGTGTGTGTACGCTCGCGTCGTCGGCGAAGATACGGCGTGTTCCGTCCCCGTCATGGAGATCGAGGTCGATGACCAGCACGCGACCGCCAAAGCCGCGCGCGCGCGCTGCGTGGATGGCGACGGCAATATCATTGAAGACACAGAAGCCGGCGCCGCGATCGCTTCGGGCGTGATGGAAGCCGCCGCCGAGATTGACGCCGACGAGACCTGCTTCGAGTGCCAGTCGCAC
>CAYHNK010000308.1:0-5773 GCA_964357695.1 uncultured Bdellovibrionales bacterium
GCTACCGCGATTGGAGCAGGACACGCCCGTACATGGGTCATCTCCGTCGCCGGCCGTCACGGTGCCGCTGGCGTCGCACCCACCGGTCATCAACCCGAGCCACGAGCCGGCCAGAAGGAGGGCAGCTTTTCGCGTGTGAATAGACGACATGCTTGGCATCTCCTGCTGCGCATTGGGCGCACTGGGTGGACATGGGTGTACGGTCGCAGCTGGAAGGGCAGCGAGCAGCGCAAAGTCAACCTACGTTCTCGAGCTCTACCGACAACGCGTGGTGTAGGTCGCGGCCGCGACGGCGCAGGCGCCCGGGCACGTGGCACCGTAGGGACTGCATGTCGTCCAGCCTGTATTGGCGGCGCCGCATGCTGCAATCGGCGTGACTACGGTGCTGCTGGCGATACCGCAGCTCGTCGTGCACGCGCACGCAGTGATGAGCGTGGCGCCGCACGGGGTCGGCAGGTCATCACAGTCATAGTCAAAGGTCCCGTCGCCACGGTGCGTCGTGAAGCACGCAGTCTGTCCGGGGAAGGCACCGTCGTGGGCGTCGTAGCAGTCCTCGCCGAGCGTCTGCGGCACGTACAGAGCCGGTGCGAAGAGGCCGCCATCAATGCCCACGCAGGACTCCAGCGCTTCCCCGACCGTGTAGCCGTCACCGTCGGCATCGACGTACACGGACGTTGCGAGCCACAGCGTCGCGCTCGCGTCGTTACAGTCGACGAGTGTGTCGTTGACGGCGTCGCTGTAGAAGACGTCCACCCAAACGTAGTCAACGAAAGCGTCGATGGACGAGCTACCGGAATTGACGACGCGAAGGGCGACGCCGAGCTCGCTGCTGTTGGCTTGCTGCGCAGTGAGCGTGATGCCCCATTGATCTGCCGGTCCGCCGTAGATCGCTTCGGTCGCGGTACTGCTCCACAAGGTCACGAGATCGGCACGCTCCTCGCCGACCACGACGCCGTCAACCACGAGCTTGACCGACAGGTCATGCAGCGATGGCGTCGCTTCGCGTTGGCGCCGAAGCACGTGCACGCGCATGCCTAGGATCTCCGCATCGACGGGGATGCTCAGTCCCAGAGCCTTCACCACCAGGGACTCAGAGGGACGATCATCCCGAATGTTGGCGCATTCACCGGCACCGCCATCGGGCTGGGCGAGCGCGCCCGGCAGGATGAACCAGGATCTGCTCACGCCATCCGCGAATTCGCTCGACGCTGCTCCAGCTCGTAGCGAAGAGCGAGGCGGCGCCACGGGAATCGCAGAATAGCCTGAGGGCAGATCGTCCACGCACAGCTCCACCGGCGCGCCGGTGACACCGTCGCCATCGCCGTCCGGATAAGCGGCACGCACTGCCGTGACCGTCCCGTCGTTGTCGTTGCAGTCGCCGGTGATCATGGCATAGCCCAACGTCAGGGGCAGGGGGGCACACACGGGCAGACCCGCACCGACGCCGTCGCCGTCGCCATCGATGTAGGCGAAAGCTGCCTGGCCCACACAGGTTGAAACCTCGCAGGTGATGAGACAGCCGTCGGTTTGGTCGGCATTGCCGTCGTCGCAAGCCTCATAGGCGGCGTTTCCCGGGTCGGTAATGTCATCGCGTCGAACGCCGTCGCCGCATTCGGCGATGGTGCAGTCGTCCGTGCACTCGTCCGTGGCGACACCGTTGCCGTCGTCGCAGTCTTCGCCGAGATCAACGACGCCGTCACCGCAGACGAGCTCGTCGATGGTCGCGGGCAGGCACGCCGTATCATGGCAGCGCTGCAGCGGTGGGCAATCGAGGTGCCCAAGGCAAACGTCGCGGCACACGTCGTTGCGGCAAATGAGGCGCGGGCCACATTCGACGTCGTCGCGGTTACAGGTGTCACCCGCGCCCACAATCGTCGCTGGACGCGACGCTTCGTTGCAGGCCATGAGAGCCGCGAGCACGACGGCAGACAATCCGAGCTCAATGCGCATGAGTCACCTCTTCCGTGCATGAGGAGCGTCATGCAGCAGCGAGGTCAACCTACTTTTCTGCGGTCAGCTCTGATCGGCGCCGGGATCCCACGCCGTCGCTGGTCGCTCGTCGCCCTCGAAGTCGTCGCCAAACGACAGCTCGGGATCACTGCTCAGCACGCGCCCCGTGCCCTGACAGGGGGCGTCGGCGTGCAGGTGATAGTCACCGCTCGGGGCATCGAGGAAGGTCGCCCCCACAGTCTGCGCCCCGGTGCCACCACCGAGCAGCGCGCCACTCGTGTCCGAAGTGCAGTTGCCCACCGAGGCCGCGCTCACGATAACGGGTGTCAAATCGAAACCGGGCTCCGCGCCGCCGCCCGCGAGGTTGCCGATGGCAATGTTGTTCTTCAGAACGACGGCCGCGTTCTCGTAGGTGAGATAGATGCCGCGATGGCTGTTGACGATCGTGTTGTTGTAGACGTAACCGGCACCTTGCTCGGGAGCGAGGATGCCAGCACCCGCATCGCCCGCGACGTCGTAGATGAGATTGTTCCACACGCGGGCGCCGCTCTGCGCGGAGCACGCGATGCCGAAGCCATTGTCGCCACTGCCGCGAATGATGTTGGCGGAGAATCGGCCGTCGGTGACCGCGTCTCGGGCGGTGATCCCCGTGCCGCCGCCGAGATCGATTTGCAGGCCCTCGACACGAACGTTCGCCACCCGCAAATCGAGCGCCGTATCCCACAAGCTGCCGACTGCCGCGTTCACCATCGTGCAGGCGGCGTCGTTCCAGATCCCTCGGTGCCGCTGCGACCGACCCACCTCATCAGCGGCGCTGGGCGCAAAGATGCGCACATCGTACGTGGTAGAAGTGACCCAGTCCTGGACGAACACAGGAGCGCCGGTCGCCACGTGGGGAGCATCGGCGTAGCAGGCAAAGCTCCACTTCGTCTCGGCGGCCACGAGATCGGTCGGCAGCGAGCGATCGTCGAAATTGCGCACCGTGGCATCGAGCCCCAGGTTCCCAATGCCTCCGTCGGCATCGGCAAACGACGTGTAGGCACGAAAGAGCTGCCAGCGAACGTTGGTCGCGCTCGCCACGGGGCGACCATCGGTGGCCGTCTTGACGATGAAATGCGACGCATCGTGTCGGTGGCGAATGAAGGCCAGTGCGTCGGCGACACCATCGTCATCGGCGTCGTACTGCAGCGCGTCGCCCACACCCACATCGTCCGGGAGCGCCGCGGCGAACGTCGCCGCAATGCCGTCGATCGTCACCGGGTTGCCCGTGCCGATCGCCAGAGCCGACACCCGCCCCGCTCCCACCGAGCGAAAGACATGACGCTCAGTGACCTCGATACCGGTGACGCTCGCCTGCATCGACCCCGCAGTTACCGTCAGGGTGTGCACACCCAGCGAGTCGAACACTACGGCGCTCGGCAGGCTCACCTGACCGTGCTCCGTGGGCGTCAACACGTAGGGGGCAGGTAGCTGCGCGCTCGGGTCACTCGAGGTGAACGTCAGCGTCCCAACCCAATCTTCGGGCGCACCATCGCTGTTGACGATCTCGATGTGCAGGTCCTGCGCAAGACCGCGATTGACGGGCCATGTGACGCCGCTCACCCGCAACGGTGTGGCGCTCGCGCAGACGTCATCGAGAACACACGCGCCATCGATGCACTGGGTGCAGTCACCGCAGTCCACATCGCTGCCGCAGGGTACGTCGATCGACGTGCGGGCGCACGCCGCAAGGCACGCGAGCACCGCAACCATGGACCGTACAGTAAGAACCATCATAGTTGAGGGAGCATGCGGACCGGTGACTGTCAACCACGTTTCGATTGTGGGTTTACTTTCGCGTTGCTCGCCACTCTACTAGGTTGTGCGCGCCGCGCGGAGCGCACCGCATGTGGACAGACGAGCTACTGAGTCAATTACGTGCCCGAGATGCTCGGGCGATTGCCTTGGTTCGTGCGCGCCTGTTGCCATCGTTGCGTACGCTTTGCGCGGGCATGTTGGCCAACAAGACGCTCGGCGACGAGGCAGCGGAGGACGTCGTGAACGACTTCTTGCTGTCGTACGTCGAGACGGTGCGCCAACCCACGGCGATTCCGGCCTATGTGCGACTGATGGCCGTGCGTCGATGCCGACGCCTCCGCGCGTACCAGCAGCGCCAAGTGAGTCACACCGAAAGCATTGAGCACCGACCGTCGCCCGAATCGCAGGTCATTGTCGAGGACCAGCGGCGGCACCTCGGCAGCAAGCTTGCCGACTGTCTCGACCGCCTGACGCCGCGCTCACGCACGGTCCTGCGGCTACGCTATGAGCACGAGCTAAAGCTCGAGGAGATCGGTTCGCTGCTCGGTTCCACCAAGCAGTACGCGAGTCGCGTGGTCACGCTCGCGCTCGCCAAGCTGCACAAGTGTATGGGACGGCCCTCATGACGCCACGCGAGCACGAAGTCGAGGAGGCCTTGCGCGAGCACTACGCACAGCAACGCACGGCGACTTGCGGTGCCGACGTGTCGCTGGCCCGATACGCGGCCAACGACATGACCGAAGAGGAACGCGCGGCGTTCTCGTCACATCTCGCCGCGTGTCGGGATTGCGCGGCGGACCTGCAAAGCTTCGCGGCGCTGCCGCAGGAGAAGACGACCCGCGTACCCGCGGCCATCTCCTCGTGGCGCAAGTGGCCCACCGTGGCGTGGTGGCCGCCCCTCGGAGTCGTCGCGGCTGCGGCGGTCATCCTGATGATCAGTGTCGATGGCGGGGATCGAGCGCTGGCGCCGCCGCAATCAACCTTGCGGGCCAAAGGAGCCTGGCAGCTCGCCATCGCGGTCAAACGCGGCGATTCGGTGCTGCTGGCACACGACGGCTTTGTCGCGCGCGACGGGGACCAGCTCGGATTTTTCTACACCGGCGCCGAGGGGGGCTTTTTTGCAGTCCTGTTCGTCGACGAAACGGGGGCGACGAGCTCGCTCTTTCCGGCCGAAGGGATCTACGCCGCATCCGTTCCCGGCGGCACCCAGGTTCGCCTAGCGGACGGTGCGACACTGAGCGCGGCCACTGGCTGCGAGTGGGTGGTGGCCGTCCATGCGGACGCCCCGTTCATCATCGACGCCGCGGCGACGGCCGCCGCACGAGCGTACGACGCCCGTGACGGCTGTGCGCTCGGTCAGCTCGTCGTACCCAGCGCCTCGATTCGCGTCGTGGGTCTGAGGCGATGATTCGGGTGCTCAGGCCGATGACCTTCGCGGCGGCCGTGCTGCTCGGAGCCGTCGCTCCGGCACGCGCGGAGGTCACTTCGGCGGGGGCTCGCTACGCGCTCATCATCGGCAACAACCACGGCGCATCCTCGGACGTCGTGCTCGACAACCTGCTGCATGCAGAGGATGAGGCCCGTCGCCTGCACCGTCGCCTCGTCGACTATGGCCGCTTTGATGCCGAACGTTCGGTGGTGCTCACCGGTGCCGGCCGCGAAGCGATCTTGAACGCCGCGCGTACGCTCGGTGCGCTGCGCGAGGCGGACCAGCGTCGACGTGGCGAGCACGCAAGCCTGTTCGCCTTCTTCTTCACCGGTCACGGTCTTGCCGGGCAGCTGCTCACTCGGGATGCGCCGATCACGGGCAATGATCTCAACGAGATCTTCAAGACCGTCGGGGCGGAATTGTCCCTCGGCTTCTTGGATGCGTGCTTCTCCGGCAGCTTCGATCCGGACCTGCTCGCGGCCAAGGGCGTGGTATCGACGCCCAACTTCAACCCGATCAAGGAGCTGCCGCGCGAGGTGCTCGCGAGCGAGGGCAGCATGTGGCTGGTGTCGTCGCGTCCCGACGAGGTGAGCTACG
>CAYHNK010000309.1:0-1178 GCA_964357695.1 uncultured Bdellovibrionales bacterium
CAAAGCGCGCGCCAAACGAAGAGGCAAACGCGCCGAGCCCGCTGCCGTCGCCGCTACACCCGCCCCCGACAAGGCCGCCACGCCAGCGCCGTTCGACGTGGGCGACTTCTCGTACTCATCGCCGGTGCTGCACGAGGGCGTCATCTACCTCGGCAATCTCGATCACCACCTGTATGCCATCGACGCCAAGAGCGGGCGCCTGCTCTGGCGCTGGGCGAGCGGGGGTGCCGTCACCTCAACCCCGCTCGTCGACGGCGGGCTCATCTTCTTCGGCTCCAACGACGGCAACCTGTACGCGATGGATCTCGCGAGTCATGCCATACGCTGGAAGCTCAACACCCACGACTGGGTGAACTCCTCGCCGCGTGTGGCGGACGGCGTCGTCTACGTCGGCAGCAACGACCGTCACGTCTACGCGGTGCGTATCTCCGACGGCACGCCACTGTGGGCCCACGAAATCGTGGGTCCGGCCATCGCCATCCCCGCGATCTACAAGAACCTGTGTATCGCGGCAGGCGCGAGCGGCGACGGCGCCCTCTACGCGCTGCAACGCGATACGGGTGCCGAGTTCTGGAAATTCACAAGCGGTGGCAAGATCGAGTCAGACCCGGTCATCGTTGGCGACCGGCTCTACGTCTCGAGCGCTGACGGCACCCTGTATGTCTTCAAGATCAATGCGACACAGGCAGCAAGCTAGCTAGCTACCCAGCCTACCACTCGGCATGGCTGCGTGTCGCTTGACGAGCACCGTGCCCGCAAGGCGGTCGTGCCAGGTGCGTCGCTGCCGATCGAGCACCACCCAGTAGTAGCCTGCACCACCACAGAGCAACGATCCCCAGGCGCCCGCGACGCGCAGCAACATGCGCCACACGGTGAGACGGCGTCCGGTGGTGTGCACAAGCACCGTGCCACTCACCAGACGGCCGAGCGTGCGACCGCCGCGCATACTGGCGACGACGGCGTGCGCCGATCCGGCGATGGCGGCAACGAGGAGCGCGACGATTGTCGTCACCTCGTGTGCTTCTAGCCAGTTGCCCACCGAGCCCGCCCAGTCGGCGCCGCGTGGCCGCCACCCAGGACCGAGCAGCCACACATCGACCCACGCGACGAGCGCGCCGACGGCGACAACGAGCGCCCCGTCGACCAGATGCGAGAGCACGAGCTGCCACGGGGCCGCC
>CAYHNK010000309.1:1188-5753 GCA_964357695.1 uncultured Bdellovibrionales bacterium
GTCACTTCGAGACCGGCGTTGGCGAGTACGCCCAGGGGCACACCGGGTCCCGGGTCTTGGGAGGATAGACCGCGCGGCGGCGTGGCACCTCGACGCGCGCGCTGTTGCTCGGCCTGCTCGAGAACGGCCTCGCCCATCTCGATCGGTCGGGGGGGGGCCACACTCGCCGGTCGGGGCGGCGCAGGCATGGGCAGTTGCACGCGCGCCGAGGAAGGGGCTGGCGGCGGCGCCATCGTGCTGCGCAGCGGTGGCAGGCGCGGGACCGACTCCGGTCGGGGCGCCGGTGCTGCCGGCGGCGGCGGCACGGTGCTCACGCGCAGTGGCCGCTCACAGCGGCCGCAGTAGGCCGAGATGGCAAAGTTCAGAAAACCGCAGTGCGGACAGGCCACCTGCGTCATCAGCGCACCGATCC
Organism: uncultured Bdellovibrionales bacterium; assembly: GCA_964357695.1. Lineage (GTDB taxonomy): Bacteria > Myxococcota > XYA12-FULL-58-9 > XYA12-FULL-58-9 > CAYHNK01 > CAYHNK01. Next base: position 1,601 of record CAYHNK010000309.1, read on the forward strand.
CTTCGCCATCGCCGCGGCCACGATGGTCGCTGCCCCGCTCACCGCTGCCGTCTCGACGCGCAACACGTAAGGCGCGAGCCGAACGGCAGTGTAACCCGCTGCTGTCGCTGCCGCCAGCTCCGCCATGGTCAATCCGCCCTCGGGCCCGACGAGCAAGTGGGCCTCGCCATCGAGCTCCGCCGCGCGCCGCCACAGGTTGACCTCGGCACTCGGATCGGCCACGAGCTTGTGGTGCGCGGGCTCCACCACAAACTGCGTGAGATCGACGGGACCCTCGATGACGGGCAAACGCGAGCGACCACACTGACGCGCCGCGGCCTCCGCTAGGCGCCGCCAGCGCTCGTGACGATTGGCGCCCTTGGGCATGACCACGCTGCGCTCACACGTCAGCCAGACGATCCGCGCGACGCCGAGCTCGGTGAGCTTCTCGATCGCCCAGTCGGCGCGCTCCCCTTTGGGGGTCGCGAGAGCAACGTGCAGCGCGACCCCGAGTGGCTCCTCGACGAGTCGCTCGTCGATGCGCACGCGTACGCCTGCTTCGTGCGTCACCTCGACAAGCTCTGCCCGGGCTAGCGCGCCCTTACCATCGAAAGCTTCGAGGCTGTCACCCACCCGGAGGCGCAGCACATGCACGACATAGTGCGCCGCATCCGCATCGAGCGTCAGCACCTCACCCTCGAGCGATGCGACGCGCACACGACGCGCACTGCGAGCCTTCGCACTCACGCCCAGCTCCTACGACGCCTTGCGCGTGCGCAAGATGACGAACTCGACACGGCGATTGCGAGCACGACCGTCGAGGGTGTCGTTGGAATCAATGGGTCGCTCTTCGCCGTAGCCAATCGCCTCAAGACGCTCCTTGTCGACACCTTGGCCGATGAGATAGTTGCGCACCTCTTCGGCGCGGGCCTGAGAGAGCGTGAGGTTGCCGACCGCTGAGCCGACGTTGTCGGTGTGCCCTTCGACGCGCACACGCTCCACTTCGGCATGGGCGAGCAGCTGCAGCGCCACCTGGTTGAGCACCCACTGTGACTCGACCTTGATGGCCGCTTTGCCTGTCTCGAAATGGATCGTCTCTTTGATCTCGATGCGCTGGTCGGCCACGTACTCGGTCACCCCCTCGCCTTCATCGGGGCAACCGTCGTAGTCGTCACGGCCGTTGATCGTCTCCTTCTCGGTCGGACACTCGTCGTCATCATCACGCACGCCGTCGTGGTCGTTGTCCGGGTCGGGGCAGCCATCGCCATCCTCGAAGCTGTCGAAGTCCTCTTTGGCGCCCGGGCAGTGATCGACATCGTCCGGGATGCCATCGCCGTCGAGATCGGGTCGGTCACCTTCCGGACAGCCGTCGAGATCGGAGATGCCGTTCATGTCCTCGGGCACGTCGGGACACGCGTCGTCGACATCGCGAATGCCATCGCGGTCGTTGTCGTCATCTGGGCAGCCATCCAGATCGGCGAAGCGGTCGTAGTCCTCGGGGTCGTCCGGGCAAGCATCGACGCCGTCCGGGATGCCGTCGCCGTCACGGTCGGGCGGCTGTGGTGCGAAGGCCACCGCGAGGATGGCACGGTAGCCTGGCGTTCCCACCGCGCGCGTGAGGCCCGAGCCCGCACCCGCGGTGACGAGCCAGCTCGAAGCGACGCGCGTACGCCAGCCAAGACGCAGCTCGGCTGCGGCGAGGCCGGCATCGAGGGGATCGCGCACCGAGGTGACGCCGCTCGCTTCGATGAGCAGCGAGCCACCGAGGCGCAGCGCCGAGAGCCCAACTTCCGCACCGACACCGAAGCCGACTTCGTCCGCGAGCTGCAAGTCGGCAGCCGCGCCGTCGCGACGCCACAAATAGCTCAGCTGGCCGATGAGACGCGCAGGCGCCAGCGGTAGGCTGGCAGTCACCACCGGTCGCAAAGCCGCTCCGCGCTCACCACGAAAGCTCGTGGCATCACCGGTGGGCAAAATGAGCTCGGCCGCGGCCGTGAGCCCGAGGCCGTACACACGCTCGGGCAAGATCGCGACGCGCGGAGTCAGACGCACATCGCCAAAGCCCGCGCCACGCAGGTCGCCAAGACCCGCGTCGGGCGAGCCACGCTGCACGAGAAAGACGGGCAAGGCCACGCCCACGTCCACGAGCCGCACGATGCCCGCGGCGGCCGTGACCTCGATCGCCAGCTGCTGGCCAATGATGGGTGAGTAGCTACCATCGCCGTAGCGCCACACGAGCGGGTTGCGCGCGTAGTCGAGCGTGAGACCGACGGCGTATTGGTCAGGAAACAAGACCCCTGGGTCACTCGTCGACACGAGCCCGGTGGGTACCATCGGGGCCTGAAAACGACGCACGTCGCCTTGTGCAGAGGCCGCGCCGTGCGCGCCTAGCAGCGCAATGGCGCACGCGGCCGACGAGAGCAGGAGTCGCCTCGTGGCCGTAGCCCTCAGTGACGTCGCCAGAGTGCGCATGCTCACGACGACTTCAAGCCACATGTCACGCGTGACAGCAAGGGACGCAGCACAATTCTTGCGTCGGACGGGTGGCGAGTGACACCATAGGACCGAGGACGGCGCATGGACGACAAGAAGAGACAACACCCCCGTATCGACTCGGATATCCACGTCACCGTGAGACTCGCCGACGGTGGCCCCACCAATGCCGGGCGCATCCGCAACTTGAGCCTCGGCGGCGTATTCATCGAGATGGAGCCGCTCGCTTTTGGCGCTACCATGCAGCTCGTCTTCACACTTCCCGACGGCGCCCGCCCCTTGACCTGCACCGGCTACGTCGTCTGGTCGACGAAGGTCGAGCCCAAGCGCGCCGCCGGCATGGACGGCAACGGTATCAGGCTAACCGACATCTCGGTCTCCGACATGCGTCTGTTGTCCGACTACGTCAGTAAACACCTCGGCGACGCCTGAGGCTCACGCCGGCAGCGCGTGCAGCAGCGCGGCACGCATCTCATCTCGCGGCACTGGCTCTGCGCACCACAGGGCAAACGACGCCAGGCCCTGCGACAGCAACATCTCCCAGCCAAAGACAATTTCATGGCCGGCGCTCTGGGCCTGCTGCACAAACGGCGTTACACGGGGACGATAGAGCATCTCGAAAGCCACGAGCGCGTGCGTCGCATGGCCCCACGGGAGGGCATGCGCGTCCCCTTGGCGACCGACGGGCGTTGCCTGCACGATGACGTCCACGCGTGCCAGGGCGAGCGCGAGCGCGGCGGTATCGTCGAGTGCTAGCACCGCAGTCGCGGGCGCCAGAGCCAGCTCGCGCGCCAAAGCGGTGGCCTGCTCGATGCGCCGCGCGGCAATGTGCAGGCGACAGTCGAGCGACTCGAGCGCCAAGGCGGCCGCCCGGGCCGCACCGCCCGCGCCGAGAATGAGCGCTTCGCCGCCGCCCGCATAGCCATGAGCGCGCAAAGGCTCGGCAACCCCGGCGACATCGGTGAGCTCGCCACGATAGCCGGACGGCGCACGGATGAGCGTGTTCACCGCGCCCGCACGGCGAGCGATGGGTGAAAGCTCGGCGTCCGTCGTCAGCAGCGTCTTCAGGGGTGTGGTGACGTTGAGCCCAGCCCACGCGCGTTGTGCGAGCTCGCGGCGCAGCGGTGCGAGCGTGTTGGGCGTCGTCGGACGAAGCTCGTAGCTGGCATCGATGCCGCGCGCGCGAAAGCCAGCGTTGTGCATCGCTGGCGAAGGCGAGGTCGAGATGGGATCACCGACGAGCGCGTAGCGGTCAGGCATGCGTCGCTGCGCTCGCGAAGGTTTGGCGCGCCTGGGCGATGTCGGCGGCGATCTGTGCGAGCAAGGCCTCGACGCCGGAGAACTTCTGCTCACCGCGCAAGCGCTCGAGAAACTCGAGCTCAAGCGGCACGCCATAGAGCGAGCCCGGCTGAGCATCCAAGAGATGCGCCTCGACGCGGAGCACCGTACCGTCAAACGTGGGCGCATAGCCGACGTTGGTCACTGACTGCGCGGCACCAAACGGCCCTTTCGCCATCGTGGCGTAGACGCCCACGCCGGGCACGAGCTCGTTCTTGGGGGCGAGATTGGCGGTGGGCAGGCCAATCGTCGCGCCGCGCCCCGCACCGTGCACGACGTCACCGTAGAGCGCAAAGGGGCGGCCGAGCAGCTCGGCGGCCTGCCGCACGGCCCCTGCGCCAAC
>CAYHNK010000310.1:0-3803 GCA_964357695.1 uncultured Bdellovibrionales bacterium
CGCGGGCGCGGACGGGTGTCCGGCCGGCGCTATGACGGCGCAACAACCAAGCTTCGCCGCAGCGATCGGTAGCTACGCGACGACAGGGAGGAGGGTGCTCTTTAGGCGTGGCGATATCTTTGGCTCTACGACGTCCGCCAGCATTACTGCCGATGGCCCCGGAACTATTGGCGCCTACGGAAGCGGGGCGCCACCGGTACTCAGTGAAACGGCTGCGGCGGACGCATTGGACATATCGAGCGCCTCAACCCCAACCACAGTAAATGACTGGCGGATCATGGACCTGGAAATCAACGGCAACTCAGTTGCCACTGCCGGCATCAACGCATTGGGGGGAGCAACGCAGATAACGGTGCTGCGGCTCAATATTCACCATACGAATTTCGGCATAGAGCTCAGCCATTATGTTTTGGACTACTGGAACCAGAATGGGCATCCAGGCCATGTCATATGGGAACAGATTGGCGTCGTGGATAGTGTGCTAAGCACGTTTAGCAATATTGCCATGTACGCAAGCGCAGGACGTGCGGCAGTGATGGGCAACTCTATGGATACAGCGCCGTATCAGATAGTGCGTTTGCCGCAAATGTATTACGGGGTAATAAGTAATAATGTGCTAAGCGGCGGCGGGGCTGGCTATACAACGCTACGAATAGATGGCCCCGCCTGGTGTGTGGATGAGCCACAAACGCCAACGGCATGTAACCACACAAATGACTCGGTCCCAACACTCGTAACAGGGGCCCATGGTGGCTATACCGATCTCGTGGAGGTTTCGGACAACCTGATTGCGGCAGCAGCGGATGTATACATGCCAGTGGAAATGGCACCGAGCAACGGCAATTGGGATTCGAGAATACGCAACGTGGTATTCGAACGGAACTTCGTGCGCGGCGCCACGTCCGGCGTGAACATATCGTCACAGGACATCACTGCACGCAACAACCTCATACGTCTTACAGGCGGAGGTTATCATGGTGTCTTCGTCGGTCTGCGCTCGCCCGGATCTGTGGAGCCACCGCCTCTCAGGATCAGTGTCTACAACAACACGTTCTATGCGACGGGGAATCTCACGGGTGTGGTGGTGGATGCGTTGGCGACAGACGTGACCGTGCGGAATAACCTCGCCTTTGCGCCGAATGGTGCTGCGGCGCAGATGATAGATGATGCGGGGGCGACAAATCTTGTCGCGACCAACAACTCAGCGGACGCACAAGTGATTGCTGCATCACCGCTCTTTGCGAATGGCACCGGGGCAATGTCGCTCCCGAGTGACTTTGTGCCAACGGGTGCGAGCTACGCCATCGGCACGGGTGCTGTGGTGCCGGTGTGGTCAGACTTGTTCTTGGTTCCGCAGACGAGCACGCGCGACATGGGCGCTGTGACGCACTAGCTCGCGCCTCCAGGGAGTGGCAACATGCATGCACGTCACAGGGCATTGTTGGTCGGGACCCTCGTGGCCGCGGGACTGGGCTGCACATCGCGGGCCGGATTTGGAGACAACGACTCCTTGACCGGCCCAGACTCGCAGAGCGACGCGAACCTGCTGCAAGGGGTGTCGGTCACCGTCACGCCGGCGTACCCAATCCATGGGGCCAACTGGAACGACTACCTCGGGGCTCCTGGGAGCGACGTCGCGTGCGACGCGAGCGTCGATGTGGGCTGTGTTCATGGTGGAGAGCTGCGTGCAGCGGTTGTCACCGGGCGATCCTCCTGTGTCGGGTTGTCAATGGACGACGCCCTTGGAGCTCTGCGTTGGGATCGGTGCGAGGACTCAAGTGGCGTCGTGACCTTCTTCTCCACCGGTCTGTTGCCACAGAAGGGTTTGCGCGACCTGCTCACGGGCGCCGGCTGGCGCCTGAACCATGTTACTGTGCGCGAGGGGACCAAGAGCCGATCGAGCGCGGCTGCGCACTGGTGGTCCAATCCGGTCGTGCCCCTGCCCGAAAACGGCGGGGACAGCGCTGCCGTCGTTGTTCTCGACAGCTCCGGCTACGCGCCGGGCACGCTGTTTACGCTCGCTGCCTCGCGCGTGACGAAGGGCTACAACCTAGACTTGGAGCGCGGCGGCATTGTCATCTTGAACGACGCCAGCTCCATCTTCCGGGCTGATGTCAACCAATGCGACACCACCAACGGCAAGTCCGATGTAGGCAACGACTCGATGTGTCATTGGGCGGCAGGTGGTCGCGACTTCTTGTGGCTCGAGGGCGAGCTGCAAAATGGGCTGGTTCCGTATGGGTCGGCACTCGTCGGGGTCCTTCTCCATTCAACCCGCTACTCGGTGGCGCGGAATCTGTCGTCTCACGACGCTCAGCATGGCGTCATTCTGTCCCAGTCTTCACGCAATCGGTTGGAGAGCGTCGCCGCTGTGCACAACTGGAATTCTGGCCTGAGACTCGACAACTCCTCGCACAACTACTTGCACGATATTCGTACTACGGACAACTTGCAGAATGGCGTCTTCTTGTTCGACTCCTCATTCAACAAGATTCGCGACCTCAACAGCGCGAACAATTCCGATTCCGGCGTGTGGGTACACTCCAATGTGAGCCCGGCGGACTACAATTCGCTCGTCAACGTAGTGTGCACCAACAACGGCGACGACGGTCTCCTGATCGACTGGAGTAGGGGACAGACTCTGGTCAATGTGACCTCGGCGAACAATGGCGGTGACGGCGTGGAGCTATACGCTCTGAGGTTAAGCACGCTGCATGACGTCGTTACGGTCAACAACGGCGGGTACGGCCTCTTGATCGACTGGTACTCTGCTGACAACACGGTGAGCCATCTAGCGAGCTCGCGCAACGGCAGCTACGGGATTGGTATCGACAGCGTCACGGAGCCGTCCAGTCGCAGCAAGTTCAGTGGGACGCTGTGGATCGGCGGCAACAACGGTGGTGGGCCGCAGTGTGCGGTAGCCGGCGGCACTGATCCAGGCTTGGTGGACGGCACTTGCGCCAATCAGGGCTTGTCGGATGCGACGCTCATCGCCGGCGTCGATCTCGGCAACAGCTTCGTTGGCAAGGTATCGGCTGACACCCAGAACGGGTCTCACGTCAACGGAGTGGCAACCTACAACACGATTGTGGATTGGTGGCGTTTCGACAACGACTTTCGCGCCTGGGGCGTCGATGGCTCGGCCTTTGCCTCGGCGGATAACCGGGGCGCCTGCAGCGCCGCGAGCTGCCGTATTTGGGACTGGCGCCTCGCCGCCGCGGACCCAATCCTGTTGTTCAAGAGCGGCACCCAAGATGGCGTTGCAGAAAACGATCCCTTCAACTTCTCGACGGTCGCGCCCTGCCCGTCCCAGGTCGGCGGCAATGTCGTTGTCAGCGACAACTATGACAGTGGCTCGGGCCCCAGCCCTCGTACCTATCTCGTCAACGCATTTGAGCTGCCGCGCGACGCCATGTCGGGCGCTCCCGACTCGAACAACGGCAACGGCCTTTGTGAGACGAATGAACGGTGCCTGTACGCGCCGAATGTCGGCGTCTATCAAGGCGAGGTTGACGCTGGGCTATCGACCTGCGTCTTTTCGGGTGGCATCGTGTCAAACGTCACCATGGCGGGCGCTCGGGCGAACGGCGGTCCGTAGCTGCCCAACTCCAGAGCAGGAGGTACTCCATGCGCAAGGCGAATCCCACCCGCTCCCACTGTGCGTTGGAGGACGTGGCCTCGCGGCGCGCGGCCGACAAAGCTCGGCGGCGGTTCGGAGCACGGGTCGCGCCATGACGCTGCACCGGCATGTGCGGGGCGGTCTGTGTGTTGCCGCGGCGCTTCCTTTGATGGGCTGCTTCTCG
>CAYHNK010000310.1:3813-5722 GCA_964357695.1 uncultured Bdellovibrionales bacterium
GGCTAGAGGATGCGGGCCGGTCCTGCGCGGTCCAATTTGAGTCCGCGTGCGTCGATGCCACCTTCGGACAGGGCGGCCTCTTTGCCCTCGACGTCGGTGCCGTCGACAACGTGGCCGGGGTTTGCCAGCCCATGGACATTCAGCCGGACGGCCGCATTGTCATGGGCGGGATGGCCGGGCCGGCCACCGATAGTGCCCTGGTGGCAGTTAGACTCGACCACGACGGCAACCTGGATCCGGCTTTTGGCGAGGCGGGAGTTGCCTGGGTGGATCTCGACGCCTGGAATGACGAGACCAAAGTCGTGCGTGCGCTCGCCGACGGTCGCCTCCTGCTCGCCGGCCTAAGAACGCAGCCCTCGGGTGCACCCACGACGACGGGGGCCGCGCGCCTTCTTCCTAGCGGATTGCTCGACGCAGAGTTCGGCGATGCCGGGATCGAGCTCTTCGACGAGGGGAGTGATATCGACATCGCCAACGGCGCTGTTGTGCTCGGGGATGGGGCCCTGCGGCTCGCTGGCCAATGGCGCCCAAATGCCACCTCCACCTGCGATCTCCGCGTGCGTGGCCTGCTCGCAGACGGCGCGCCGGACCCGTCGTTCGGTGCAGGTGTCCCCGTCGCCATCGACTGGTTCGGCTTCGACGAGTTCGGCGGGTGCGTGGTCGCAGGCCCCGCGGGAACGTTGCTCGTACCCGGGGAGACTTATCACGGTGCGTTGAGCTTTGATTTTGCGGTCGCCCGCGTGCTGGCCGACGGCTCGCTCGACCCGACCTTTGCCGATACAAACAACCTGCCGGGCCGGATAGCGACCGATTTCTTTGGCAACGCCGACTTCTGTATCGCCATCGCCCTGCAATCTGACGGCAAGATCGTCTGCGGCGGCTACGCCACCGGGCCCGACGGCCGACACTTTGCACTAGCGCGGTACATGCCGAGCGGCGCGCTCGATACCGCCTTTGCCGATCAAGGCACGCTCGTCATCGCCATGGGCACCGACGATCGAATTTCCGCAATCGTTTCTGTCCCCGACGGTCGCCTCGTCTGCGGCGGCGACGGGCTGAACGCGCAGGGCGACCGGGACTTCGCCGTGGCAGTGCTGAGCCGCGACGGTGTGCTCGATGAGAGCTTTGGCGTGGGAGGCAAGGCGCTGCTTGATCTGTCTGCGGGGTACGATGACGCCATTCGCGCGATGGCGGTCGACTCGCTGGGGCGGCTCGTTGCCTTCGGCGAGACCTCGAATGGCGCGAACAACGACTTTGCGGTCATTCGTCTGCTGCTCTGACGAGAACCCGGTCGCCCTGGTCCCCGTTGACGGCTCGTGCCCGGCGGGGCTCGCGTGTGCGTGCTGCTGGGAATGACTTTCCTGCTCGCGACATAGAGAGGGGCGATGGTCGCAAGCAACGACTTTGCGGCCATTCGACTCCTGCTTTGAGGCGAGCTCGACATGCAGAGACACCACACGTGGAGGCCACCGCGATGCGCACCAACATCACACTGACCTTGATCGCCCTGGCCGTCGGCTGTGGTGGCACTGCCACCGGTACAGACCCCAGCTCGCCGGTAGACGCCGACCGAGATGGCTACTCGACGGTCGCCGACTGTGACGACACCGACGCGGCGATCCACCCGGGCGCCCCCGACCCCTTCGGCGACGGCATCGACCAAGATTGCGATGGCGCCGATGCGAGGCCGTCATGCGCCGACGCCGTGGTAACGAGCGCGGCCTGCGTCTGCGACGGCGCGACCCGCAGCGACGGGCTTTGTTGCGCTGACACCTGGCATTCGAGCGGCTACTGTTGCACCGGGACCTGGCAGGCGAGCGCCTGCGCGAGCTGCACTGATGGCGACGGGGACGGTCATGACGACGCGGTGTGCGGCGGCGACGACTGCAACGACGCGCTCGGCAGCGTG
>CAYHNK010000311.1:0-5719 GCA_964357695.1 uncultured Bdellovibrionales bacterium
GTCGTCGGCCACCGGTCCGGCGTAGCCACCGAGTGACATGTTGACGACCATCGGGCGGCAACCCTGCTGGTAGTACACCATCGCCTGCTCGATGCCGGCGATGACCGAGGCTGTCGAGCCGCTGCCGTTCTCATCGAGCACCTTGATGCCGATGATGTTGGCCTTCGGTGCCATGCCGAGCAGCTTGCCATCCGCGCCGATCGTGCCGGCCACGTGCGTGCCGTGGCCATGGGGGTCCACCGGGGCAATCTCGGCAGCGGCAAAAACGTCGTAGAAGTGCTTGATACGCCAAGCTGGCAGATCCTGGTGCGGTGCCACGCCGGTGTCGATGATGACAGAGAAGACGCCCTGTCCCGCGATGCCCGCGGCTTGCAGCTTGTCCGCGCCGTGCGTTTTGACGGCGATGGGGACGATGCGCTCGTTGTCACCCGCCATGCGGCTGAGCTCGGCGGCGGTGAGCTTATGCTCCTTGAGGATCCTTGGCTGCGGGATGCTCATCGGTCGGTTGACTTCGACCTTCACCCCTTGGGCGCGCAGGCGCTCGACCTGATCGCGGGTGAGGGTGAGGACCTTGCGTGTGTCGGTCGACAGCGCCTTCTCGATGCCGGTTTGCGGCACGCCCCCGACGTCCTTGGTGAGCCCTTGCGGCAGGTCGCCGCCGGAGAGGTAGACGAGGTACTGTTGCTTCGAGACGCGTTCGACCTTCGAGTCGCTCATCGAGACACTCCCGCGCGGTTGGCCACTGAGGCTAAGCGATGCCACTTCCGCTTGCTTATCGTCGTGGGCCAGCGAAGGTTGCGGCAAGAAAGTGGTTTTCTCGCCCCCCTTGACGGCTCGGGGCGCTGAAGGCAGTGTGCGCGCGAACACGATCGTGGGCCTGGCCCATCTTCTAGCGAGACGAGGGACATCATGCGCGATTTTCTCACCGAGCTCGGGATCCAAGCGGAGAACGATGGCGCCTCTGCGGGAGGCTTTTTCGCCACGAGCGGCACCGTGCTCGAGAGCCATTCGCCGGCGGATGGTAAGCTCATTGCCAAGGTGCGTCAGGCGAGCGCCGAAGACTACGAGAAGGTACTCGCCAAGACCCAGGCCACCTTCGACAAGTGGCGCATGGTGCCGGCCCCCAAGCGTGGTGACGTCGTGCGCCAGATTGGCTTGCTGTTGCGCGAGAAGAAGACGGCGCTCGGCCAGCTCGTCGCCTACGAGATGGGCAAGATCGTGCTCGAGGGCGAGGGCGAGGTGCAGGAGATGATCGACATGGCGGATTTCGCCGTGGGTCTCTCGCGCCAGCTCTACGGCCTGACCATGCAGTCTGAGCGCGCCGCCCATCGTATGAGCGAAGTGTGGCACCCGCTCGGTGTCGTCGGCGTGGTGACGAGCTTTAACTTCCCCGTGGCGGTCTGGGCGTGGAACACCTTCCTCGCCGCCGTCTGCGGTGATCCCGTGGTGTGGAAGCCATCGTCAAAGACCCCCCTGTGCGCGGTGGCTGTGCAGAAGATTGCCGACCGTGTGCTCGCCGACAATGGCTTCGAAGGCGTCATGAGTCTCGTCATCGGCTCGGGCAAGGCAGTGGGAGAAAAGCTCATCAGTGACCCGCGCGTGCCGCTCATTTCCGCGACGGGGTCGACCAACATGGGTCGCCACATCGGCGAGGTCATCGCGCGGCGCTTTGGCCGCAGCCTGCTCGAGCTCGGAGGTAACAACGCGCTCGCGGTGATGGACGATGCCGACCAGGAGCTGGCGCTGCGTGCGGTGCTCTTTGGCGCTGTCGGCACCGCAGGTCAGCGCTGCACCTCGACGCGGCGTCTGCTCGTACACAAGAAGATCGCCGGCGAGCTCACTTCTCGCCTGGTGAAGGCCTACAAGCAGGTGCGCATCGGCGATCCGCTCGATCGCCAGACGCTCATGGGACCGCTCGTCGATCGCGACGCAGTCGACACGATGCAGAAAGCGCTCAAGACCGCGGTCGAGCAAGGCGGCGAGGTCGTCTACGGCGGCAAAGTGCTTACCGGCGACAAGTACCCCGGTGGTTGCTACGTCGAGCCGGCCATTGTGCGCGCGCGTGCCGATATGGCCATCGTCAAGGATGAGACCTTCGCGCCGGTGCTCTACGTCATTCTCTTTGACAACGTCGAGGAGGCGATCCGCATCCAGAACGACGTGCCCCAGGGCCTCTCCAGCTCGATCTTCACCAACTCGCTCAAGGCGGCCGAGCGCTTCCTCTCGGCCGTAGGCTCTGACTGCGGTATTGCCAACGTCAACGTCGGCACGAGCGGCGCGGAGATTGGCGGCGCCTTCGGCGGCGAGAAGGAGACGGGCGGCGGCCGCGAGTCGGGCTCGGACTCCTGGAAAGTTTACATGCGGCGTCAGACGCAGACCGTCAACTGGTCGGGCGAGATGCCCTTGGCGCAAGGGATCCAATTCGGATGAGCACACTCCAATCGATTCGCGACTTGCAGCTCGAAGGGCGCGCGGTGCTTTTGCGCGTCGACTTCAACGTACCGATCAAAGAAGGTCGCATCACCAGTGACGCGCGCATTCGTGCGGTGCTGCCGACGATCGAGCACGCTCTCAGCAACGGTGCGCGGCTCGTCTTGGCGTCACACCTGGGGCGGCCGAAGGGTCAGCGCAAGCCCGAATTCGGTCTCGAGCCGGTGGCGGCGCGTCTGTCCGAGCTCGTCGGTAAGGACGTCATTCTCGCTGACGACTGCATCGGCGATGGCGTCAAGCGCCTCGTGAAGGACCTAAAGCCCGGCAGCCTCATGCTGCTCGAGAACCTGCGCTTTCACGCCGGGGAAGAGAAGAACGAGGTCGGTTTCTCGCGCGAGCTGGCGGCGCCTTTCGAGGTCTACGTCAACGACGCCTTCGGCGCTTGTCATCGGGCACACGCCTCGGTGGTCGGTGCGGTGCAGCACATCGAGGCGCGCGCGGCGGGCTTTCTGCTCGAGCAGGAGGTCAAGGCTCTCGGCACCCTCGTCGCTGAGCCCGGGCGGCCGTTTGTCGCCGTTATCGGCGGGGCGAAGGTCGCGGACAAGGTGGGGGTGCTCAACGCGCTGCTGAGCCGAGTCGATGCGATGTGCATCGGCGGCGCCATGGCTTACACGTTCCTCAAGGCGCGTGGGGCCGAAGTCGGCGCCTCGAAGTGGGAGGGCGACAAGCTGCATGTCGCCGCCGACATCATGAAGCGCGCTCGCCATCGCAATGTCGAATTGCTCTTGCCCACCGATCACGTGGTGGGTGAGGTGTTCGACGAGGCGACGAATGCCAAGATCATCGCTGACGAGGATGTGCCCGAAGGTATGCTCGGGCTCGACATCGGACCGCAGACGCGCGCGGCCTTCGCCAAGGTTATCGCCGGCGCCAAGACCGTGTTTTGGAACGGTCCCATGGGCGTCTTCGAGTGGACAAAATTTGCCGGCGGGACGCGTGCCGTGGCAGACGCGGTCGCGGCGAGCAAGGGCTTCACCGTCGTCGGGGGCGGAGACTCCGTGGCCGCCATCGAGAGCATGGGGGTCGCCGACAAGGTCGGGCACGTCTCGACCGGCGGTGGTGCCAGCATGGAGTTCATCGAGCTCGAAGGGAAGCTGCCTGGCATCGAGGCGCTGCGAGGCAAGTTCTCATGATCCGCCGACCGATGATCGCGGGGAACTGGAAGCTCAACGGCACGGTCACCGAGTCGTTGGCGCTCGTGCGTGAGCTGCGCAATCGCCTCGACAAGGTGCGCGACTGCGACATCGTCATTGCGCCGCCGTATACGGCGCTGCATCCGGTGGCGGCCCGCCTCGAGGGCTCCAACATCGCACTCGCCGCGCAAGACATCTATTGGGAGGGAAGTGGCGCCTACACCGGCGCGGTCAGCGGCTCGCTGCTCAAGGAAGTGGGCTGTGCCTATGTGCTCGTCGGCCACTCGGAGCGGCGCCAGCTCTTTGGCGAGACGCTCGAGAGCTCGAGTCGACGCATGAAGGCCGCGCTAGCATCGGGTCTCGTGCCCATCCTGTGCGTCGGCGAAACGCTCGCCGAGCGCCAGGCGGGACGTACCGATGAGGTGGTCGCAGCGCAGCTCGACGCCGGGCTCATGGACTTGTCGCACGCCCAGCTCGCCAAGGTGGTCGTGGCCTATGAGCCCGTGTGGGCCATCGGTACCGGACAAGTGGCGACGCCAGCGCAGGCGCAGCAAGTGCACGACATGATCCGCGAGCGGGTGCGTGCGCGCGACGTCGATATCGCCAAGACGATGCGCATCCTCTACGGCGGCAGCGTCAAGCCGGAGAACGCGGCGGAATTGTTGTCACAGCCTGACATCGACGGCGCCCTCGTGGGCGGCGCCAGTCTCAAGGTGGAATCGTTCGCCGGCATCGTTGAAGCGCGCCCGCGGTAGGTGCGCGCTACGGCTGCTCGGGCGCTGCGGGTGCGGGCTCGGCCGGAGCTTGCGGAGACGCGTCCGACTCCGCGGCCGGCGCGTCGGCGTTCTGCTCGACGTTCACGGCGTCGGTCGTCTGCGCTGCCGCTGGCGGCCCCTTGAGCTTTTGCTCGACGACGGAGTGCTGGCGTGAGCTCATCAGTGAGAGCACGAGCGACGTCACAAAGAACATGATCGCCGCGGTGGCGGTGACGCGCGTGAGGAAGTTGCCGGCGCCGCGACCACCGAAGATCTGCGAGCTGGCACCGCCAAACGCGGCCCCCATGCCGCCGCCTTTGCCCGACTGCAGCAAGACCGCAACGATGAGGACAAACGAGGCGACAAAATGTATGACAGTAATGAGGGTTTGCATGGGCGCTGAAGTCCGAAGTACGTTAGAGTCTTGTGGATGGTGCGGCAGGGGAGATTCGAACTCCCACGGTATTTCTACCGCCAGCCCCTCAAGCTGGTGCGTCTACCAATTCCGCCACTGCCGCAGTACACCAGGCGTGCTCGCATAGCAGCCACTGAAGTGGGTGTCAATCTGGAAGGTGAGCGCGGCATGTTGAATGGCGGCACGGCGCTGTGGCAGCTAGTGCGCCCGCGTGTGCGCATGGGTGTGCGGCAAAAGCTCGGTCTCTACGTCGCGGGTTTTGCCCTCGCCGTGCTTGCCGTCGGCAGCTGGATCAGCCTGCGCACCGACCGTGGTATTTACATTGAGGAAATGCAGCAACGAAGTCTGAGTCTGTTGCGCGCATTCTCGATTCCTGCCTCCATTGCCATGGCGAACAACGATACGCCGCGCTTGGACGACTATGTCGTCCAGTTTGCCGAAGGTGCCGACCAGTTGGAGCTGCTCTATCTCGCGGTGCTCGATTACTCGGGGCGCGTGGTGTCGCACACCCAGCCTAGTGAGTACGGCAAGCTCTATGACGACCCTCTGACGCGCGCGGCGCTCAGCGCTACGCGACCCCTGACGCGTCTTGACGAGCAGGGTGGCCACGAAGTGCTCGAGTGCACGATGCCCATCGTCAGCGGACTGCGTTGGGGTACGCTCAAGGCCGCCTTCTCGCTCAAGCGCATGGAGCGCTCGATTCGCGACAGCGGCTGGCGCATGTTCGTCGCCAGCCTGCTGGCCGCGGTTGCGAGTGCGGTCATTGCCTATCGCGTGCTGTCGTCGTTGGTGGTGCGGCCATTGTCGCGCATCTTCGAGATGACGGCGCGCTTTGGTGCTGGGGATCTCGCGGCGCGCGTCCGCTTGACGCAGGCCGATGAAATCGGTGAGCTCGCGGCGCAGCTCGATAGCATGGCCGGGCAACT
>CAYHNK010000312.1:0-5617 GCA_964357695.1 uncultured Bdellovibrionales bacterium
GGTGGAGGAGGTCGAAGTGCCGCTCACCGCGCGCGAATTCCGCCTGGTGGAGCTGCTCCTGGAGCGGCGTGGACGCGTGCAGTCGCGCTCAAGTCTACTCGAGGATGTTTGGGGCGTCACCGCGGAGATCACGACCCGCACGGTGGACACCCACGTCAAGCGCCTGCGCCAAAAGCTAGGCAAGGCCGGTGACTACCTCGAGACGGTGCGCAGCGTTGGCTACCGGTGGCGACCTTCACCGAACGAGGACGCAGGCGTATGAAGGTCGGCGTTCGCAGCAAGCTCTTTGCGGCGACGCTGGGGCCCGTCATCGTCGTGGGCAGCGTGTGTGGCTACTACCTGCACGAGGTGCTCCGCAGGCACCTCGACGACGCGCTCGTGCAAACGCTGTCGCGGGAGGCGGACGCGGCGTGCGTGACCCTCGAGGCGATGCGGGATGGCGACGACGCCGAGAACATTGACGCGACAGCGGACCGGCTCGGCGCCGCCTTCGTCGCGCGCGTCACCGTGGTGGCGCCCGATGGCCGTGTACTCGGCGATTCGGAGGTGCCCTTGGACGGCCTTGCGCGCCTGGACAATCACGCCGCGCGTCCAGAAATCGCGTTGGCGCTCACCGGAGACGCTGGCCTTGCGCGCCGGTACAGTCGCACGCTGCGCACCGGCATGCTCTATGTCGCCCGGTCCTATGGACGTCCGGATGGCACAAGGGGCGTTGTGCGCCTGGCCGAGCCCTCCAACATGGTGGAAGCGCTACGGCTGCCACTGCGTCTCGCGCTGCTCGTCGCCGCGATGTTCGGCCTCGTCCTCGCCGCCGCCATCAGTGCCCTGAGTGCACACGTGTTGTCGCGCACGCTGCGGCGGCTCGTTGATAGCGCGCACACTCTCGCGCGTGGCCTTGGGGCGCCGCGGCTCAGTACTGGCTCTGGCGACGAGCTCGGTCGCTTGGCAGGCTCGTTCAATCGCCTGGCCGATGACCTCGATCGCACCGTCGGTGAGCTCGCCAGCGAGCGCGATCGACTGCAAACGATTCTCGACGGCATGAGCGACGCCGTACTGGCCCTCGATGCGCGCGACGAGATAGTGCTCGTCAACGACGCGGCCATGCAGCTCTTGCGGCTCATGCGCTCGCCTCTTGGCCGCTCGCTGCTCGAGACCGTGCGTTCCCCAGAGCTCGCGGCGCTGGGCGCGACGCGAGAGGTCGTCGGCGAGCCCGTGGAGCTTGACCTTGTGGGGCCACCACTGCGGCGAGTCTCGGCTCGCGCAGCACCGCTACCCGGCGGGCGTGGCACCGTCATCGTCATGCACGACGTCACCGAGATGCGGCGTCTCGAAACCATCCGGCGCGATTTTGTCGCCAACGTTTCGCACGAGCTGCGCACCCCGGTGAGCATCATTCGCGCCAACGCCGAGACGCTGCTCGACGGGGCGCTCGACGACGTCGAGCACGCGCGCACCTTCGTGGAGGCGAGCTTGCGGCACGCTGTGCGCCTCTCGTCGCTCATCGACGATCTCCTGGATCTCGCCCGCATCGAGGCCGAACGCTACGGCATCGAGGTAGCGCCGATCGTCGTGGCGCCCGTCGCTCATCGTGCGGTCGCGGCGCTGTCCGCGGCGATCGCTGACGCGGGGCATGCGCTTGAAGTGGCAGTCGATCCGGCGCTCGTCGCGATGGCGGACGCGCGTGCGCTCGAGCACGTCATTATCAACTTGCTCGACAACGCCATCAAGTACACGCCGCCCGGGGGACATCTGGCAATTCGGGGGACGAGCACCGGCGGACGGATCCGTGTGAGTGTGCATGACGATGGGCCGGGCATCCCGAGGGTGCATCGCGAGCGCGTGTTCGAGCGCTTCTATCGCGTCGATCCAGGGCGCTCGCGCGAGATGGGTGGCACGGGCCTTGGCCTGTCCATCGTTAGGCATCTCGGCGACGCCATGGGCGCCGAGGTGGGTGTGACGCCAGGGGAGCCGCGCGGCAGTGTCTTTTGGATCGAGCTGCGCGCTGCGACCGCGATCGTCTGACCGTTCGATGTCACGCAAGTGTCACACGTCTGTCACAGCGTGACTGCATCATGGACCGCGAAAGGAAGGGCACGATGAAAACAATGCAACGGGTGATGGCGACGGTGGGCGTGGCGGGGTTGGTCTTGGGCGTGGCCGGGTGTCACAAGGCCGGCAATGAGACCGTGAGTCTCACGGGTGCCGGGGCGACGTTCCCGTACCCGCTCTATTCGAAATGGATTTCTGAGTACCGCCGTGTGGAGCCGACGGTGAGTATCAACTACCAGTCCATCGGCTCGGGCGGCGGCATTCGGCAGATCACCGAGCGCACGGTGGACTTTGGGGCCTCCGACGCCCCGATGACTGACGAGGAGCTGGCGGGCGCCCAAGCGCCGCTCATCCACGTGCCGACGACGCTCGGCGCCGTGGCGTTGGTGGCAAACCTCCCGGGAGTCAGCACACCCGTGCGACTCGATGGCGAGGCGCTCGTTGGCATCTATCTGGGAACGCTCACGCAGTGGAACGACCCCAGCCTCGCGGCGCTAAATCCAACCATCACGTTGCCCGCGCAGCCGATCGCGGTTGTGCACCGCAGCGACGGCAGTGGTACGACGGCCGTGTTTACCGACTATCTCGCGCGGGTGAGCACCCCGTGGCGCGACAAGGTTGGCCGCGGCAAGAGCATCGCGTGGCCCACGGGCCTCGGCGCCAAGGGCAACGAGGGCGTCATGGGGCTCGTCAAGACGACGTCCTTCAGCATCGGCTACGTCGAGCTCGCCTACGCCGTGCAGAGCGGCCTCCCGATCCTCGAGATCGAGAACCAGGCGGGGCGCTTTGTGGCGCCGACGATCGAGAGCATCAGCGCGGCGGCGGCGGGCACGGTCGCATCGATGCCTGCTGACTTTCGCGTGTCGATCGTGGATGCGCCGGGAGAGGGCGCCTACCCGATCGCGGCCTTTACCTACTTGCTCGTGTATGCCGATGCGCCCGATGCGCGTCGAGCGCAAGCGCTCGCGACTTTCTTGCACTGGGCGCTCGGTGAAGGTCAGCAGTACGCCGCCGCGCTGCATTACGCGCCGCTGCCCGCGCCGGTGGCGATGCGGGTCGAGGCCGCCGTGGCGCGTCTTGGCAAGGGCGGGACAGCGGTCGATTGATGCGTGTGGCCGAGACCAATATCGCCGATCGCGTCTTTCGCGGGGTGACGGCTGCCATCGCGACACTCGTGGTGGCGACGCTGCTCGCCATCGCCGTGACGGTGGCCTTCGACGCTTGGCCGAGCGTCGCGCGCTTTGGTCCGCGCTTTGCCATCGAGCAAGTCTGGGACCCGGCGCACGACGTATTCGGCGCGCTCACCTTTGTTTACGGCACGCTCGTTTCCTCGCTCGTGGCGCTCGTCATTGCCGTGCCGCTTGCCCTGGGAGCAGCGATCACGATGGCCGAGCTGGCGCCGCCGTGGTTGCGCGAGCCGCTCGGCTTTCTCGTCGAGCTTCTGGCCGCGGTGCCGAGCGTCGTCTACGGGCTGTGGGGGATCTTCGTTTTAGCTCCTTGGCTTCGCGATGTCGTTCAGCCCGCGCTCGGTGCCACGCTGGGATTCTTGCCCTTGTTCTCCGGACCGCAACGCGGTTTCGGCATGCTCGCGGGCGGCATCATTCTCGCCATCATGATCTTGCCGACGATTGCCTCTGTGTCTCGCGAGGTGTTGCGTGCAGTCCCGAACACCATGCGCGAAGGCTCGCTCGCGCTTGGCGCCACGCGATGGGAGACGGTGGTGCGCATCGTGCTGCCGTGCGCACGTTCGGGGATTGTCGGCGCGATCATTCTCGGTTTGGGGCGCGCGCTCGGGGAGACCATGGCGGTCACGATGGTGATCGGCAATCGGCCGGAAATCTCAGCCTCGCTCTTTGCGCCGGCCTACACGATGGCGAGCGTCCTCGCCAATGAGTTCAGCGAGGCCACCGGCAAGCTGCACGTCTCGGCTCTGACCGAGGTCGCGGCGCTGCTGTTTGTCATCACCTTGCTGCTCAACATCGTTGCGCGGCTGCTCGTCTGGCGCGTCGCGCGGGTACCCGCGGGAAATATGGGCACGTAGATCCATGCTTTCGGCTTACCAGCGGCGCAAGATTGTCGATCGTTTGGGACGCACGGCCGCGC
The DNA here is from genome assembly GCA_964357695.1 of uncultured Bdellovibrionales bacterium. Taxonomy (GTDB): domain Bacteria; phylum Myxococcota; class XYA12-FULL-58-9; order XYA12-FULL-58-9; family CAYHNK01; genus CAYHNK01. The sequence goes on from CAYHNK010000312.1 coordinate 4,153, forward strand.
ACGGCGCGTCTCTTGTCGCCGTCGTGGTGCTCGTCAACATCCTCGGCTACGTGGCTTGGCGCGGCGTGGGTGGACTCTCCTGGGCGCTCGTGACGGACCTCCCGGGTCCCGCGGGAGAGAGTGGCGGTGGCATGGGCAATGCGATTGTTGGCACGCTCACCATCCTCGGGCTCGCTGCCGTCGTGGGACTACCGGTGGGCATTCTCACCGGCGTCTATCTCGCCGAGCTTGGCTCTTCTAAAGTTGCAATCGTCGTGCGCTTTGCCGCCGATGTGCTCGCGGGAGTGCCGTCCATCGTCGTCGGTGTCTTTGTCTACGGCCTCGTGGTGCTGCCGATGCATCGCTTCTCGGCCATAGCCGGCGCTGTGGCTCTCGCTGTGCTGATGCTGCCGAGTGTGGCACGCACGACCGAGGAGCTCCTGCGTCTCGTACCCCACACACTTCGTGAAGCGGCGCTTGCTCTCGGCGTCCCCAAGTGGCGCACGACTCTGCGTGTGGTGCTGCGTACCGCCGCGCCGGGGGTCGTTACCGGCGTCATGCTTGCTGTCGCGCGCGCTGCCGGTGAGACGGCGCCGCTGCTCTTTACGGCGCTCGGCAGTCAGAATTGGGCTCGCGGTATCGACGAGCCGACGGCTTCGTTGCCGGTGCAGATCTACACGTACGCCGTTTCACCGTACGAGAGTTGGCACGCCCAGGCGTGGGCAGCGGCGCTGCTGCTCGTCGTGCTCGTGCTCGTGCTCAATCTCGCCGCGCACCTGCTCGTGCGCCATCGCGTGGGGAGCCGATGAACAGTGCATTCGACGTCGCGGGCCTACGCGCCTGGTTTGGTCAGGCCCTCGTGCTGCGCGACGTGTCGCTATCGATCCCTGACAAGCAGGTCACCGCAATCATCGGCCCCTCGGGGTGCGGCAAGTCGACCTTTTTGCGTTGCCTCAACCGTATGCACGAGGTCGTACCCGGAGCTCGGGCCGCAGGTCGCGTGTTGCTCAAAGGCGACGACATCTATGGATCGGGGGTCGATCCGGTGCGCGTGCGGCGCCGCGTCGGCATGGTCTTTCAGAAGCCCAATCCCTTTCCGACGATGTCGATCCGCGACAACGTGCTTGCGGGCTTGCGGCTCAATGGCGAACGGGTGGCCGACGCCGATGGGCTCGTCGAGCGCTCGCTGCGCAGCGCGGCGCTGTGGGACGAGGCCAAAGACGTGCTCGGCAAATCCGGCGCGAGTCTCTCCGGGGGTCAGCAGCAGCGTCTGTGCATTGCCCGCAGCCTTGCCCTCGCTCCGGAAGTGCTGCTCATGGACGAGCCCGCCTCCGCGCTCGATCCGATTGCTACGGCGAAGATCGAGGAGCTCATCCACACCCTGCGCAACGAGGTGACCATCGTCATCGTCACGCACAACATGCAGCAGGCGGCGCGGGTTGCGGATCTCACCGCGTTCTTCTACATGGGCGAGCTCATCGAGTAC
>CAYHNK010000313.1:0-5589 GCA_964357695.1 uncultured Bdellovibrionales bacterium
ATGTGCTCGAGCATCTCGAGATCGAAGCGCGTGCGCTGCTCGAGACGCTGCGCTTCGACGAGCTTGTTCTCGCGCTGGAGCTCGACGAGGCGAAGGGTGAGCTCGTCGCGAATCGAGGCGAGCGCGCGACTTCGCGATGCGGGCGTGACGACATGGTGGGTCGACGGGTAGATGGCAATCTTGTCGAGTCGTTGAAGCGACTTGCCGCGCAGTGGGTCAATGATCGTGATCGCTTCGATGTCGTCGCCAAACCACTCGACACGGATGGCTTGGTCGAGCTCGTGAGCAGGAAAGATCTCGAGCACATCGCCGCGCGCGCGGAAGGTGCCGCGATGGAAATCGATGTCTTGTCGCTCATACTGGATGTCGGCGAGCTTGCGCAGGACACGATCACGCGCGATGCGCTCTCCCACTTGGAGAAAGAGCAGCATGTCGTAGTACGCCTCCGCAGAGCCGAGGCCATAGATGCACGAAACGCTCGCCACGATGATGACGTCGTTGCGCTCGAACAGCGAGCGCGTGGCGGCGTGTCGCATGCGATCGATGGCATCGTTGATGGTCGCGTCTTTCTCGATGTACGTGTCGCTCGAAGGCACGTAGGCCTCGGGCTGGTAGTAGTCGTAGTACGAGACGAAGTACTCGACCGCGTTGTGGGGAAAGAACGCGCGCAGCTCGCCGTACAGCTGTGCGGCCAGCGTCTTGTTCGGCGCCACGACGAGCGTCGGCATCTGGGTGCGCTCGATGACGTGCGCGATCGTGAACGTCTTGCCCGAGCCGGTGACGCCGAGCAGCGTTTGGTGCTGGGTGCCGGCGTTCAGAGCGCGCGTGAGATCTTCAATGGCCCGCGGCTGATCGCCATCTGGCGCGAAATCGGCGGCGAGCACAAAGCGACTACCGATCGAAGACGCGCGTCGGACGTCAGATGTCTGATGATCGCTGCGCATCGCGTCGCTCGTCCTCTATGGAAAAACCGTTGACACGTGTGATCGGCAAAATTAAGATTCCGCTTGATCCTTAACACTCTCTTGGAGGTTGGCAATGGCTACTGCGAAGAAGAAGGTTGCAAAGAAGAAGGTCGCGAAGAAGAAGGTCGCCAAGAAGAAGGTCGCCAAGAAGAAGGTGGCCAAGAAGAAGTAGTAGGGCGCAACATTGCGTCAAAGAAAAGGCAGCCGCGAGGCTGCCTTTTCATTTTGTGCGCGCGGCGAAACCGTCGACACAAAAACTAAAAGCGCGAGGCGACCGGCACGCCGGTGGTCGCATCGACCGGACGACGCAGCTTCTCGCGTCCATCTTCTGACGAGCGGACCAGATCGTTGCGCAGCAGATCGACGTCCTCGATGCCGCCGCCGGCGCGCAGCGCGGTCGTCTGAATGAGGGTGACGGCACCTTCGAGATCGCGCATGTCGATTTCTTCGGGCGCGACACTTCGTGCACCCTGGTTGTGGTAGTTGGCGAGCGGCATCGCGATCCCCGCCGCGAGAAAGCCGAAGGAGGTAAATGCAGTCGCCTCGCACGTTCCACCCGACATGAGCGCCGACTGGAAGGCAAACTTGTTGCGCCCCTCATTCAGCGAGCGCGCGGCCCCAGTCAGCAACGCACAGGCGCGCGGATCGAACGGGCCGCTGCGATCACCGAGGCGAACTACCGGCCCGTCGCCAAGCTCAATGCCATCCATCGCGCGACTGCACTCGACGGAGATGATGTTCATGTCGCGTGGCAGGCGACCGTCGATCGCGAGGGCCAGGGCGCCGTGAAAGCCGACCTCTTCGGCGCGCGTGAAGATCCCCCACGCGTCGACGGGAGCCACGCCCTTGGCGAGATCGGTCAGTGCCGCCACGATTGCCGCAACGCCCGCCAGGTCGTCGGCGGCACGCAGCTTCAAACGATGTCCCTTGCGCGTCATCGCCGGCAGGTCGAGGACGGCGAAGTCATCGATCTCGGGCCGTGGACCACGTGCGTCGACGCGCACCACCAAGCGCTCGAGGCGCGCGCGACCGTCGGGGCTCACCACCTTGGCCGACTCGATGGTCCCCTTGATGCGCCCATGGCGCGTGCGTGGAAAGACGACCTTGGTGTTGCGCACGCCGACAGTTGGAAGTCCTCCTTCGGCGCGACAGGTCACTTTGCCGGCGCTCACGGACTCGACGCGCATCGCTGGATGATCCAGGTGCGCGACGAATCCGACCTGGCGTCGCGGCATGCCGCGGCGCACGCGCACGAGCGTGTTGCCACTCGCGTCCACGTCGTAGCCGAGCCCAAGCTCTTCGAGCCAGCTGTGCAGTGCCGCGCGAACGAACATCTCGCTGTACGGCGCAGTTTCCACACTGACCAAACGTCCGATACCTGCGAGCAGCTTGTCACGCTTCATTCGCGGGGTTCTCCTTGTGCTTGATGGGAATCGAGTGCCGGTGGAAGGTCGACCGGCCCCTTGCCGCGGCGGATCAGTGATTCAATGAGACCACTCGCGACGTAGACACCAAACAGCGTCAGCAGTGCCAACGTCGGCTGAAAGATGACCGCCACGGCGAGGAACGCGACGCCGATAGCCAGCACGGTGGCAAGCGCTGCGGGGGTGGGCCGCACATCCTTGAACGTGCGGTAGCGCACGTTGGACACCATCAAGTAGGCGACGACAAGCACGAAGGCGACGATCTCGGCGCGGTGCGTGGGAGGCGCGGCGAGCGTCCGTTGTTGCAGCATGATGAGCGACAGCAGTGTGCCGGCGCCCACGGGGATGGGAAGCCCGACAAAGTAGTGCGACGATCGCGGCGCGTGAGCGGCGAGCACGTTAAAGCGCGCAAGTCGCAGCGCCCCCGCCGCGACAAACGCAAATCCTAGCAGTGCTCCGCTGAGCTCTCGTGGCCCGAACGCCCAGGCGTAGAGGATCGTCGCGGGTGCAACACCAAACGTTACCAAATCTGCGAGCGAGTCGAGCTGCACACCGAACTCACTCTGCGTGCGCGTCAGGCGCGCCACGCGTCCATCGGCCATGTCGAAGAACAGGCCGAAGAAGACGGCGAGGCTGGCGCGGTAAATGTCATGCGGTGCCGGATGATCGAGCACCAGAGCGATGGCGAAAAAGCCGCAGAAGATGCTCGAAACGGTAAATAAGCTCGGCAACACGAATGCCGCGCGGCGCAGCGAAACACTGCGTATGAAATAGGGTCGCCGTAGGCGTCGGCGACGAGGTCGCGTCGTGCTGCGCATTGGGGCTCACGTGTAGCACGGGCGCGCCCACGCGCTCAACAGACTGCGACACAGAATCAGGCGCTCGGAGACGCCACTTCGCGACGTGTCACCATGCCCAAGAGCTTGCCCGCGCGACGCTTGGTTTCAGCCCGCGCAATGTCGGACAGGCTGATGATCCCCAACAGCTCGCCCGCGTCGCCTACGACCAGCATGCGCGACTTCTGTAGCACGGCCATCTTCTCCTCGGCAACGCGCAGGTGGTCTTCGGGATGGCACGTCACGAGATCCTTGGTCATCAGGTCGGCGAGGCGCGTGCTCGTGGGCGCGTCATCAGCCAGCACGCGCACTGTGAGGTCCCGGTCGGTGACGACACCGACCAGGCGCCTGGTCTCGTCGACGACGGGTAAGAAGCCGATGTTGTGTTGACGCATCAGCTGCGCCGCCTGGCGCGCAGTGTCATCGTGACGGCACCGCAGCACGTCGGTCTTCATGATGTCGGCACATCGCATGGCACCCCTCCTCAGTCGTAGGAATGATCAACCAAGCAAGAGAGCAAGGGCCATGCCACCGCCGAGGCCGCTGCGCTGTGTCGCAACGGCGTTTCTGGCGTGCTCCCCTACGCGGCGCCGGGAAAAATTTCCCCTTCCGCTGCGTCAAAGCCGACACTATCTTTGCAGCACGCGTAGGAGTCCCCGCCGTGGGGGACGGGCGGCTCGCGCGCTGGAGTGGGGGCCATGGCGACTGCGGAAAATTTCCCGCCCCTCACCCGAGGTGCGCCGCTGCGTGAGGAACGGCAGCTGCGGCCGTTGACGGTTGACGCACTCGTGGGCGACGCACCAGTCATGCGGCGAGTCAGACACCTCATCCAACAAATTGCGCGCAGCCCGGCGTCGACGGTGCTGATCACCGGAGAGAGCGGCACCGGCAAAGATCTGGCGGCGAAAGTATTGCATGCGGTGAGTCATCGGGCCACGCGACCCTTTATGACCATCACCTGTTCGGCGCTGCCCGAGTCGTTGCTCGAAAATGAGCTCTTTGGCCACGAGCGAGGTGCGTATACGGACGCCAAGGAGCAGCGCCTCGGTCTGTTGGAGCTCGCCCACGGCGGCACGGTCTTTCTCGACGAAGTTGGCGAGCTGGCTCCTCCCCTGCAAGCCAAGCTGTTGCGCTTCCTCGAGGAGCGCACCTTCAAACGGGTCGGTGGCACCACCGATATTCACGTGGACGTGCGCGTCATCGCTGCGACCCATCGCAATCTCGACGACGCGGTCACCTCGGGCGTGCTGCGTGAAGATCTCTACTACCGCCTGCGTGTTTTGCCGATCGTCTTGCCCGCGCTGCGCGATCATCTCGAGGACTTGCCGCTGCTGACGGCGCACTTTGTCGAGCACTACAATGCCGAGCTCGGCAAGAGTGTCCGTGGGTTGGCGTCGTCGGCGCTGCGTGCGATGCAGGATTATCGTTGGCCTGGCAACATTCGCGAGCTGCGCAACGCCATCGAGCGGGCCATGCTCCTTGGCACCGGGCCGATGCTCGGGGAGACGGACGTCGTCATCGACGCTGCGCCAGCAACCCGAGAGCTCTTTCTTCTGCCCCGCGAGGGCGTCAATCTCATGCGACTCGAGCGTGATCTCGTTCGTCAGGCACTCGAGCGATGTCATGGGAATCGTACCCGTGCAGCGGTACTGCTCGGGCTCAATCGCGATCAAGTGCGCTACCGGGCCCGCAAGCTCGGTCTCAGCGACCGCGATCCCCGATCACCGCGTGCACTGCGATGAGACGATCGAGCTCTGCCTGCTTGGTCGCATCCCCGACGAGGAAGGTGACGCCAAAACCGCGCGGGGCCTGATCGCGTCGCCAGGCGACTTCGCCGTTGAGCGTCAGCGGTCTGGATCCCGGTCGCGGATAAATGCGCAGGGCGAGCAACGTGCGCGAGGGTGGCGGATCGTTGGTGAGGACGAAGGCACCGTCACGCGAGAGATCATGCAACGTGCCATGCACAAAGCCCGTGTCGAGTGAGTACTCGACGTCCATGGTCACCGGCACCCGCCGAGGACGCCGACGCACCGCGACGTTGCTGCCCCGAGCGAACTGGACGACGAGCTCGTGCGCCTCTTCTTCAGAGGCCAGCAGCTCGACGCCGAGGCCTGCCGGAAGACGCCCGCTTGCGGTCACGCGCCGCCAGCGCACGACGCCGCGTAGGTCGAAGGTGATCAGCTCGCGAATGAAGATGAGCTCGAGTGACACCACGGTGCCGGTCGAAAACTCCGTGTGGCCGGCGATAAAGACCTCCGCGCCACCCTCCTTGTCCGTGAAGACGTCGAGAAAGCTCTGACGATTGGCGAGCGTCAGGACAATCTTGGGTGGTCGCGCCTCGGTCATGCCTCGTTCCCCGAGATC
>CAYHNK010000314.1:0-5587 GCA_964357695.1 uncultured Bdellovibrionales bacterium
AATCTATCTCGACGCGAGCGCCTTTCGGCGCAAGTACTCTAAACCCGCCTTCGTCTCACGACACATCTTTCCGGGGAACCACTCGTACTTTTGCCTGCACAATTTCATGACGCAGGTCGAGAAGACGGACCTCGAAGTGCTGGCGGTGCACAACGATCGTCACAGCTATTTCCTCACCTGCAAGGCCTGGGCAGAGAATCTCGAAGCCGCCCGGGATGAGATCGTCCGTCGCTGGGGAGAGCCGCTCTACCGAACTTTTCGCCTCTACCTGTGGGGCTCAGCGCACGCGTTTCTGCGTCACGGCCTCGACGCGTTCCGGGTGGTCTTAGCGCGGCCACCTGCCAGCACACGCAGCGCGCCGCCCTTCGTGGATGCGTTGACGGCGACCGCCGATCGTTAACGCTCTTGGCGCCTCGTGAGAGGCCGAGCGCACCGCCGCGCGACGGCCTCGGGAAGTCGTCGCGGCGATCGAGCGGACGAGGCGATGTGTCAGCGTTCGAGCTAGGATGGGGTTGAAATGTGTCGCCCGCGAACAGCCGTTGCCGTGATGCGTAAGAATCTACTGTTTTACCTGATCACGCTCCTGGTGTTCGGCGGCGGAATCTACTTTGTGATCGACTACGGCGCGCAACTGTCGCCCGCCGCCGCACCCGCCAGCGGCTCCCCCGGTCTGGCGTTGCTCGATCGCCTGCATACCCCGCTCGGCGTACTGCTCCTGCAGTTGCTGGTGATAATCCTGGCGGCGCGCGCGATCGGCGTCGTGTTTCTACGTATCGGCCAGCCGGCCGTGATTGGCGAGATGCTGGCCGGCATTCTGCTCGGGCCGTCGTTGCTGGGCCTGTTGCTGCCGCAGGCGCAGGCTTTCCTGTTTCCGGCGTCGTCGCTGGGTGCGCTCGGCCTGTTGAGCGAGGTTGGCGTCATCCTGTTCATGTTCGTGGTCGGCATCGAGGTCGATTTGCAGCACCTGCGCAAGCAGGCGCAGGCGGCGGTGCTGGTGAGCCACGCCAGCATCGTCGTACCGTTCTTTCTCGGCGCCGCATTCTCGCTGCTGATTTATCAGACACTGGCGCCGGCCACCATCACGTTCAGCGCGTTTGCGCTGTTCATGGGCATCGCCATGAGCATTACCGCGTTTCCGGTGCTGGCGCGCATCATCGAAGAGCGCCGCCTCGGGCGCACGCCGCTCGGCATGATTGCCATTGCCTGCGCGGCCGTGGACGACCTCACGGCCTGGTGCATGCTGGCGGTGGTCGTGGCCATCGTGAAGGCCGATGGGCTGATCGGTGCCTCGCTGACCATCGCTCTGGCGCTGGTCTTTATATTCGCGATGCTGTTCGTGGTCCGTCCGCAGGCGGCACGCCTGCGACGTGCGGAGGACTTCGATGAGAACCACAGCAAGGGGCTGGTGGCCGGGGTGCTGATCTTCGTGTTTGCCTCAGCCCTGCTCACCGAGGCAATCGGTATTCACGCGCTGTTCGGCGCCTTCCTGGCGGGTGTGGTGATGCCTTCGAACAGCCGGCTGCGTGGCTTTCTGCGTGAACGGCTGGAGACCTTCAGCGCGGTATTCCTGCTGCCGCTGTTCTTTGCCTTTACCGGTCTGCGCACCCATATCGGCCTGCTGGATGACTGGCCAAGCTGGCTGCTGTGCGCCGGGCTGATCACGGTGGCCATTGCCGGCAAGGTCGGCGGCGGCATGCTGGCGGCGCGCTGGACCGGCATGGGCTGGAAGGACGCGTTCTCGATCGGCGTTCTGATGAACACGCGCGGTCTGGTCGAGCTGATCGTGCTCAACATCGGCTACGATCTCGGCATCCTCTCGCCGCGCATATTCACCATGATGGTGCTGATGGCGCTGGTCACCACCTTCATGACGGGTCCGATCCTGGCGCTGCTCGGCTATGGTCGGCGCGCACCAAGCCCTTTGGGCCTCCCCGACCAACGCCGGCCATGATGGTGCTCGACGCCTAGGGATCGTCGGCGTACTTGCGCGGCAAGAGACTCGAGCCGACGAGACCGATGGGCCAGTCGTTTGAGACGAGGCCGACAAAGAGCGCGTCGCTGCTCCAGGCGATGGTAATGCCCGGCCGGAAGTCGCCGTGCTGCAAGAAGCCTGGATAGAGATTGAGCATCACCCGAGATGAGAGCACATTGTTGTCGCCGTTCGGCAGCGTCGACCCTGTGCGCGAGGTGACGTAGCGCGTGTTGGCGTGATCTTCGGGGTCGAAGGTGAGCATGGCATAGACGTTGTCGTCGACCGAGTAGTACAAGCCCGCATTGAGCTGAAAGCTCAGGGCGCGGCTATCGCCCTGGTCAGTGAGGGCAAAGCCTCGGGCCTTGAGGCCGACGCCTGCGGATACTTGTCGCTGGTGCGACAGCTCCCACGTGATCCCCACCGTGTTGACGAGCTCGCCCGTGACGGCGCTGACACTCAGGGGCCCGGCGACGTGTGCGCGCACCCAGAACAGCTGACCGTTGTTCAGTAGGCGGTCGGTTAGCGGGTTCCACTGCGTTTGAAACGTCCAGTCGCGCAGGTGCAGCATGCCGCTCGCGAGCTCACGCACCGGCCGGATCTCGTAGACGAGCTTGCCGAGCACGTCGAAGATGAAGAGATCGGCAACGGCGTCCTCCGAGTAGCGCTCGTATTTGACCGCCTGCAAAAGCTCGTTCGACAGATGCATGGCATAGGTGCTCAGCCACGCGTACAGCGTCGGATACTGCGCGCCCTGCGAGGCGAAGTATTCCTTGAGCAGGTAGGTGCGCATGCCGCCACCGACGAGGTGCCAACCGTAGTTGGGGTTCCACGCCTGGGTGCCGCGGCTCGGAACGATCTCGTTACGCAACCAGCGCCGCCAGCCGTATTCGGACACCGCGTCGACGGGGTTGGCGATGGTGCGGCCCAACACCGTGGCACCGTGTTGCCAGTCGAACCCAGACAGGGTGTGCCCGTAGAGCGCACCGAAGCCACCGCTCACGGCAACGTTCCAGGGCGTGGAGAATGCGCGCGCGCCGCAGCCGTCCGACCCGTAGAACCACAGCTCGTCGCCCGCATCGCTCGCGACGGCGGACTCGGCGGCGATTCCTGCAAAGGGATCACACTCGGCAGAGGCGACCCGGCTGACGCAGAGGATGGTGGCGACTACGAGGCGGCGCACGCCCGACCTCATACCTCAGCTACGACCAGCGGCCAAACACTGTCCGCTGTCGTATTGACGCCCGCGGGCCCGTGAACGATAGGGGGCCATGGACGCTTTACGCCTCATCGGTGGTGCCCCACTTGGTGGCGAGCTGCGGGTCTCGGGCTCGAAGAATGCCGCTCTGCCGCTCATGGCCGCGGCGCTCTTGGCCGAGGGCGAAAGCGAGCTGACCGGCGTGCCCGATCTCGCCGATGTCCGCACGCTCGGCAAAGTTCTCGATCACTTGGGTGCTCGCGTCGTGCGCGAGGGTGGCACCTTACGCCTCGATGCGACCCGACTCAGCGGCGACGACGCGCCGTATGATCTCGTGCGCACCATGCGCGCTTCGATTCTCGTGCTCGGTCCACTGCTCGCCCGCCGTGGTGAGGCCAAGGTGTCACTGCCGGGCGGCTGTGCTATCGGGGCGCGGCCCATCGATCAGCATTTGAAGGGTCTTACGCGCCTCGGGGCGACGATCACGCTCGAGCACGGCTATGTGCACGCGCGCGCCGAGCGGCTCGTCGGCGCCGAGGTCGTCTTCGACATGCCGACGGTCACCGGCACCGAGAACCTCATGCTCGCCGCAAGTCGTGCGCAGGGCACGACGATCTTGCGCAACGCCGCGCGTGAGCCGGAGGTGATCGATCTCGCGGTGGCGCTCGGAGGCATGGGCGTCGACATCGAAGGCGCCGGCACGGCGGACATCGTCGTGCACGGGGCGACGCGACTCACACCGTATCGGCACCCGGTGGTCGCCGATCGCATCGAGCTCGGCACGTTCCTCGTCGCCGGTGCGATGGCGGGCGATGGGCTGCGCGTCGTCGGCGGTGTCCCCGCACATCAGGCGGTGCTCATCGACAAGCTGCGTCAAAGCGGGGCGACGCTCGATGTCGATGGCGGAGTCGTCACGGTGCATCGCGCGCGCCGTCCTCGCCCGGTCGACTTTCAGACGGCGCCGTACCCGGGATTTCCCACCGACATGCAGGCGCAGCTCATGACCCATCTGGCGCTTGCCGATGGGGTCAGCACGGTCAGCGAGACCATCTTCGAGAATCGCTTCATGCATGTGGCCGAGCTAAATCGCCTCGGAGCGGCGATTCGCGTCGATGGCGGCCGCGCCGTCGTCCACGGCGTCAAGCGCCTCTCGGGCACGACGGTGATGGCCACCGATCTGCGGGCGAGCGCCAGCCTCGTGCTCGCCGGGCTCGTCGCCGACGGCGAGACCATCGTGCGACGCATCTACCACCTCGATCGCGGCTACGAGCACATCGAGCGCAAGCTTGTCTCCGTCGGCGCCCAGATCGAGCGCTTTCGCGAAGCGTGAGGTAGTCGGACGAGCGCTAGCGCGCCCGCTTGCCGCCCGAGAAGGCGATCGTAAAGATCACCGACTCGCCGTCGAGATTGCCCGCGCCCGCCATCGTCCCCCACCGGTTGCGCTGCCACTCGAGCCCGGCGTTCCAGCTCTTGCCCTGCCAGCCGATGGCGACGCGTGGGCGATAGATGACACCGTCTGTGGGGGCGCCGACGAAGTTGAATGCCTGGCCTTGCGTCCATTGCACGCCAGCGTCGTAGCCCGTGCTCAGGTACGGACCAGTTTCCTCGCCGGCACGGATTTCGCCCCACACGCCGGCCCAGCCAACGCCGGTGGGACCAAGCGGCACGGTGGATTCGGCACCGAGCCTGAGATCGAGTAGCCCGACGCGCTTGCTGCCGCTTGCCGACGCGCCCAGGATGGCGGCGTAGCGCTCCGTGTCGGTGTAAATGTCCTGCAAGCCATCGCCGAGGCGACGACCCGTCAGGACCGTGCCACTCATCATGCCGTGGTAGCCGTCCTGGATTTCCGCGCCGTTGAAGTGGCCGCTACCTTGCACACCACCCTTGATGCCGTAGGTGATCGTATCGAAGATCACGCCGCCGTGCGGCTTGGTCCTAAAATAGTCGAGGGTCGCCTGCACGAGGTCGGTGCGACGCATGCCGCCGCGCTCGGTGAAAAGATCCTCGCGCAGTCCATAGACCAGCAGCTCGTTGCCACGTGAGGCGGTGACTTCGAGGCCGAAGCCCGCGGTGGCGCCGTCGTCGCTGCGAAACTTGCCGTCACGGATGTAGGCCCAGTTGTCGTTGTCGGTCTGAAAGATGACGCCGTAATCCCACGCGCGTTGAGCGGGCGCGCCCGCGCCGGACTCGCCGCCCATCTGCGGCAGGTAGGCGAGGCCGTCGCCGTCAGGTCTCGCGAGTCCTACGCGCAGCCGTTCGTGTGCGGCACGATCCCCTTGCAGCACGCCGATGGTGTCCGACAGCGGCCCTTGGCTGTTCTCAGGCGTGACGGCAAGGTGGCTCGCGAGCGCCACGAGGTCCGTGCCGTGAAGATCCTCGGTGCCGGCTGGCACGACGTCCGGGACGCTCTTGCGCAGGGT
>CAYHNK010000315.1:0-5568 GCA_964357695.1 uncultured Bdellovibrionales bacterium
CTCGACGAGCAGCTGATTGAGGGTCTGCTCGCGCTCGTCGTGCCCGCCGCCGAGGCCGGCGCCGCGATGGCGACCGACGGCATCGATTTCATCGATGAAGATGATGCACGGCGCGTGCTTTTTGCTCTGCTCAAAAAGGTCGCGCACACGCGAGGCGCCGACACCAACGAACATCTCGACAAAGTCCGAGCCGCTGATGGAGAAGAACGGTACCCCGGCTTCGCCGGCGATGGCGCGCGCGAGCAAGGTCTTGCCCGTCCCTGGAGGGCCCATGAGCAGCACACCCTTGGGGATGCGGCCGCCAAGGCGGGTGAATTTTTTCGGGTCCTTGAGGAACGCGATGATCTCCTCGAGCTCGTCTTTGGCCTCCTCGACGCCCGCGACGTCTTTGAAGGTGATCTTGGGACTGCCCTCGGAGACGAGTCGCGCTTTTGCCTTGCCAAAGCTCATGGCCTTGCCGCCACCGCTTTGCAGCTGACGCATGAGGAAGAAGAGGAACAAGAAGACGAGCAGCATCGGCAACCACGAGAGCAAGAGCGACTGCCACAGCGCGCCGGTCTCCTCGTTGACCATGCGAAACTTCACTTTGTGTTTCTGCAGATCTTCGAGCACGTTGTCGGTCAGACGTCCAACGGCCTTCTTGCGCACCTTGCCGTCGGACCAAATGAAGTCGGTGCCGTTGTGGATCTCGACCTCGGTGCCGCTCAGATTGCCCGCGGTCACCGTTTGTAGAAAGTCTGAAAAGGCGACCTCCTTGATCTCGGTGCGAGCGGACGTGACGATGTTGTAGATGAGATAGAACATCAAAATCAGCACGCCCCAGAGCAGGATGGTCTTATGTGATTGCCGCACGTTCTCTCCTTGGCACGGTCCGCAGGACCGCCTCACGTTCTGTGTCTAGTATAACGTCGTCAGTCATGAGATGCGCCCCACGGCAGCACCCCGTCGACCTCCAACGTCAATACGCGCTGCACCTCTTGTTGCAGCGGTGCGCCCGCCCCCCGGCGCAAGCCGACGACCCATAGCAGCTCCTCCCCGTTGAGCACCAGAGGCCATAGCGGACGAAGTGCGCGCGGGATCTTGGCGTCGGTAAACAAGTCACCCACCTTGGTATGCCCCTGCACCCCAAACGGTTGCAGGCGATCGCCTGGTTTGCAGGAACGAGCGTGCAGGTCAAAATGGGTACGCTGCGCGTCAAATGCAACCAAGCGGCCTGCTGCTGCGCCAACGCGTGCCAGAACGTCGGCGCGGGTCGCATGCTCTTCGATGCGCGCCACGAGCGCCATGCCCAAGGCGGCGAGGTCGGTGCGGCCCGGGATCTCGATGGGCACGTCGTAGCCTGCCACGAGCGGGGGCCAGAGGTGACCGCGCTCGATACGCACTTGGTGGCCACCGACAGACAGCGAAGTGGAGGCTTTGCCGAGGAGGCGGTGGAGTCGCTGCACGGTTGTGCCCCCAACGGGGAGTCCGGCGCGTGCGAGCCACCGTCGCAGCACGCGACGCTGCACGGCCAGGGGCAACGGCGTGAGCGCCGCGAGCACGAGCCCTCCCACCGGCCCGGTGGCTCCGTTCAGCGCGGCGTCGGCCCAACCATCGAGGGCGAGGTCGTCTGCGCGGGCAAGCGCCACAAACCGTGTGAACGACTGCTCGATGTCAAAGCCGAGCTCGCGTAGGCCGGGCAGCACACGTGCACGCAGCACGGCGCGCGCGGTTCGGGGGTTCTCGTTGCTCGGGTCGCTGGCGTAGGCGATGCCATGGGCGTCGAGGTATGCGCGAAGATCGCTGCGGGTGGCGTCTAGTAAGGGGCGCAGGAGCTTGCCACGCCGGCGCCTCATGCCCGTTGCGCCTGTGACGCCGCAGCCACGGGCAAGACGCATGAGCACGGTTTCCACTTGGTCGGTGGCGCTGTGACCGACGAGCACCCAGTCGAGCGAGGCGATGCGCGCGTGCTCGTGCAACGCCGCATAGCGGGCGCGTCGTGCTGCGGCGAGCACGTTGTTGCGGCGATCGACGACGACGTCGAGGCCCACGAACGGCACGTCGAGCTGCGCGGCGAGTGTGGCCGCGACCTTGAGCTCCCCGCGCGCCTCTGGGCGCAGACCATGATTGACGCCGATGGCCACGATGCCTGCGAGCCCGAGCTCGGCCCGCGAGCCGGCGGTCAGGTGCAGAAGCGCCTGGGAGTCGGGTCCGCCGCTCGTGGCGATGCCCACCCGCTGACCGGGTCGAACGTACTGCCGCAATGCGGCATCGAACTTGGCGCGCCAGTGCTCCATGTTGCTCCTCGGTGCGTGGACTATTGACAGGCAGGGCGCAGCCCGCCTACAACCGCACCCCTTATACTCCACGTAGGACGGGCGAGTCACGGCTCGCAGGGCGCATGAAGGTGCAACTCGACAAGATCGGTCCGAACGGCTACGACCTCGACGAGCCGCTCACGGTGGCGTGGCTCACCGAGGCGCTTGGTCGCGCGTTGCCGTTCTATGTGACGCAAGACGGCCATCTGGTCGTGCATTTGACGCGGGTGCAAGAAACCGTGGTGCAGGTCAGCGGCCGGGTACAGGTAACGCTGGAGGCGAGCTGCTCGCGCTGCCTTGTGCCCGTGCGGCTGCCGCTCAAGAGCGCGGTTTCGGTGACCCTCTTCCCCAAGGGTGGCGAGCCACTCGCGACCGACGACGGTGAGCTATCGCTCGACGACATGGGCATTGGCACCTATGAGCATCGCGAGATCGATCTCACCCACGTCGTGCACGACGAGGTCTTTCTGGGATTGCCGATGACGCCGCTGTGCTCGCCGGAGTGCCGCGGACTGTGCGCGCGCTGCGGCGCGAATCTCAATGGTGGATCGTGTAGCTGCGATGCGGAAGTCGACATGCGCCTCGAGGCGCTGCGACACATCAAGCTGAGCTAGAACCGTGGGCTGCTGTCGCCGCTCACGCGCGTAGGGAGTTTTGACATGGGTGTTCCAAAGAAACGAAAGTCGCACTCGCGGGCGCGCACGCAGCGTTCTCATCAAGCGCTCGAGCCCCAGCACTCGGTGACTTGTCCACAGTGCCGCGAGCCGATGCGCTTGCACCAAGTCTGTGGCAACTGCGGTTATTACCGCAGCCGTCAGGTCATCACGCAAGAAGGCTGAGTCGACGCCGCGCATGCAACCACTGGCCTTTCTGTTTCCAGGCCAGGGGAGCCAGGCTGTCGGCATGGGCCAAGAGCTCGGCCGTGTCAGTCGCGCGGCACGGGATGCTCTTGCCGAAGCCGACGATGCTCTCGGCTTCCATCTGACGCGTCTGCTCGCCGAGGGGCCGCTCGAGACGCTCAGTCTCACCGAGCACGCCCAGCCGGCCATCGTCGCCGTTTCCGTGGCGGCGATGCGCGCTTTTGCGGAGGCGGGCGGCGAGCCGTCAACCCTCGCGGCGGGACACTCGCTCGGAGAGTATGCGGCGCTGGTGTGTGCGGGATCGATCTCATTCGGCGACGCCCTGCAGGCCGTGCGCCTTCGCGGCCAGCTCATGCAGCAGGCCGTGCCGGTCGGAGAGGGTGCCATGGCGGCGGTCATCGGCCTTGAAGCCGAGGTCGTCGAGCGCGTGGTCCGAGGTGTCAGCCGCGACGCTGCGCCCGTTGCCTGTGCCGGTTTCAATACGCCTGAGCAAACGACGATTTCGGGGGCGGCGTCCGCGGTCGCACTGGCTAGCGCGCGACTCAGTGAAGCTGGGGCCACCCGCGTCCTGCCGCTGGCTGTCAGCGCTCCTTTTCACAGTCCATTGATGCAACCGGTGGAAGACCCCCTACGGGAAGCCCTTACCGCGGTCACCCTGTCGCCCATGCGCCACGCGGTGGTGAGCAACGTCGATGCGATGCCGTACGACGACTCGGACGTCGTTGTCGATCGCCTGATCGCGCAGCTCACGCGGCCGGTGCAGTGGGTGGCCTCGATTCGGCGTATGCGTGCGCTCGGCGTCGCACGTTTTGTCGAGCTCGGGCACGGGAGCTCGCTCGCTGGGATGGTGCGGCGGATCGATCGGACGGCGGCGGTGCTGAGCGTCGGTGACGCGGCGGGGATTGCGCGGGCGCTAGAACATTCCCAGCTGTAGCTTCGCGGCCTCGGTCATCTTCTCAGGTGTCCACGGCGGCTCGAAGACGATGTTGACGGTGACGTCGGAGACGCGCTCGAGTCCATTGACCTTGTGCTCGACATCCAAGCGAATGATTTCGCTCATCGAGCAAGCGGGCGCGGTGAGCGTCATGTCGACCTCGACGCCCGTCGAGCCGTCCTCGCGCTCTTTGACGCGCACGTCGTAGACGAGACCGAGCTCGACGATGTCGACGGGGATTTCCGGGTCGTAGCACGTGCGCAGGATGCCCCACACCTCCTCAGCGATCGTGGGGGTGGGACGCGCATTCTGAGAAGCCAGCGCGGTCGTGCTCGTCGGCACGGCTCGCGTGGGTGTCGTGGCGTCGTGGGCGCTCATGGTCGTACTCCCTGCCTACTCCGTGGTCACCGGCGCCGCTTCGCGATGCAACGCGGCATGCAGCGTGTGCCAGGCGAGCGTGGCGCACTTGACCCGCATGGGAAATTCTTTGACGCCAGCGAAGACCTGCAGCTTGCCGAGCGATTCCGCGTCGCCAAGGACGTCCGTCGTCGCGCCGGTGACAAGATCGTGAAACCTACCAAAGACGGATTCGACTTCGGCCAGCGACTTGCCCTTGATGGTCGCGGTCATGAGCGAGGCGGAGGCGCGCGAGATGGCGCAGCCCGAGCCAGTAAAGCGCACCTCGGTGACGCGATCACCTTCGACGAGCAACTCGACGCTCACCGTGTCGCCGCAGAGCGGGTTGTGGCCATCGGCGTGGTGGGTGGCAGCAGAGAGCTCGCCGAAGTTACGCGGTCGCTTCGAATGGTCCAGGATCACTTCCTGGTACAGGTCGCGTAAATCGGTCATGCGCCAAACACCTCGCGGGCGCGGTGCATCCCGCGCACCAGCGCCGCGATATCGCGCTCGTCGTTGTAGAAGGAGAAGGAGGCGCGCGCGGTCGCCGGCACACCGAAGCGACGCATGGCCGGCTCGGCGCAATGATGGCCCGTGCGAATGGCCACCCCCTCGCCATCGAGAATGGTGCCAAGATCGTGCGGATGGATCTCGTCATGCACGAACGACAGCACGCTGGCCTTGTGCTGGGCGGTACCGATGAGGCGCACCCCCGGGATCTCGATGAGGGCCGCGGTCGCTTTGGCGAGCAACGCCGCTTCGTAGTGCGCGATACGCTCGAGCCCAACGCCTGTGAGGTAATTCGCGGCGGCGGCCAGGCCAATCGCGCCCGCAATGTGCGGCGTGCCGGCCTCAAAGCGGTACGGTGGTTTGGCGTAGAGCGTGCGCTCAAAAGTCACCGAGCGGATCATGTCGCCGCCCCCCTGATACGGCGGCAGCTTTTCGAGCAGCGCGAGCTTGCCGTAAAGCACACCGATGCCGGTGGGGCCGTACATTTTGTGGCCCGAGAAGGCGTAGAAGTCGCAATCGAGCGCCCGCACATCCACGGCGAGGTGAGGAACCGCTTGCGCGCCGTCGAGCA
>CAYHNK010000316.1:0-5564 GCA_964357695.1 uncultured Bdellovibrionales bacterium
GTCTCGAAGGGCGAGGCGGGTGGGGCCGCCCCGACGGCCGGGAACCGCACCCAAGCGTTCGAGGCGCATCGGGCCCTCGTGCGATTGGGTGCCACTCGACCGCGGGTGCCCCCTCACGGCGCCACGGCGATGGAGGCGTGCACGCGTTCCCGGCTCTCGCAGACGGGGCTCGTCCAAGTGGTCGCGCCCTGGAGCGCGCAGCGCCCGCAGGCCGGGGTGGCGAGCGGACCGTGGCTCGCCAGCTGAGAGGCACGGCGGTGCTGCCGGTACCCACGGTGGAACGTCAGTGCGGCTTTCGGCGAAGCCCGCCAGCCTACTCATACGGCCCCAAAAACCTCTCGCCGTTGAAGTGGATCATGTGGTCTGGCGCATCGGCGACCCAGACCTCGGTCTCCCAGGCGATCTGGGCGAGATACTTGAGCAGCGTCTTGCGATCGGGGAAGGCCGTGACGAAGACGAGGCCGGCGGTGCTGCCGCGAAAGAGATCCTTCAGCTCGCCCATGCGTTTGGGATTGACCGGACCGTGGCTGGTTACGGCCTCGACGAGCACGAGCCAATTTTTCGCGCGCCAAACGCGCGAATCACCTCCAAGGCGCGCGGCTCGATCTGGTAGCAGAAGCTCGGGCTATTGGTCGGACGGCCTGGCTCGTCCGGATTCGCGACCACGAGGCCCGCTTGTTCGACCTGGTGCAAGGTGCTGCTCTTTCGGCTTGCGGCGTCTAGCACGGGGGCGACGAGCGCGTCGATCCGCTCCTGCGACGGCAGCCGCCCAAGTCCCCCGCGTCCAAGGCTGCGCAGGGCATCGGCGCTCGGATAGCGCAGCGTGCGCAAGTCTGTAGCGTTGACCTGTGTGTGGCCGTTGAACTGCCGAAAGAACTGGTCCACGGGCGTCGAATTCAAAAAGAGCGTCAACCCCCAAGCGAGAGGCGCATCCAAGGGACGACCGCGGGCATGATAGTAGTTGAGGTGATTCTCAAAGCCCACCTCCCGACACGACACGAAGTGTGGATCGAAGGCTGCCGCAACGATACGCCGCCGCTCTTCCTTGGACGAAAAGCGCTTCACCAACACGTAGACGCCAGCGGGCACCATGAGGTCCGCACTCGCCGCGCAATGCACGATGGCATTGGGCTTCTTGCTTCCCGACTTCGGCCAGCGGATGCCGCCCGATTCGAGGTGCGTCGGATAGATGAGCGGCACCGTGTCCTTGCTCGGCTCCATGCGCAAATGCTCGCGCGCGCGAAAATCGACGACACGTCCGGTGCTGACGGTGATACCAAGCGCGTCCAACGTGCACGGGAGGGCTGCCATCGCGTCGGCAAGATCATGGTCACTTTCGTCGATGAGCAGGTGGATAAAGCGCTGCGGGTCGCCGGGATGCACGACGCGCACGAAGGCGACTTCGGCCGCGCGTGTTGGCGCTTCCTCCGGCGCATGACTCTCCGTCAACAAGACCGTCGGTTGCTGCGGCGCCGTGCGGACAGCCCGAAAGATGACGTTTTCTTGCAACACTTCGTCGTCTTTGAACGCTCGGCTTCGTGACACGAAGGTGTGCACACGTGCAAGGCTCACGTGGCTGAGCAAGTGCTCGCGAAACGCCTTGAAGTAGGGTCCGTTGCAGAAACTGCGCGGCGTGATGGCCACCACCTCGCCGTCGCGAGCCAGCGCTTCGACGGCAAGCGCGAGAAACGCGGTGTACAGATTGCCTGTCTCGATGCCGACGCGGCGCAGCAGCATGCGCGCGTGCGACTCGGCATGAAATTTCTTGTAGGGAGGATTCAAGATCGCCACGTCGATGGGCGTGCGCGCGCGGCGGAAGACCCCGTCGTCGAGCGAGGTGACCATCGCCTCGATGAAATCCTCGCCGTGGATGTCCCATTGGCACGCAATGTTCATTTCAGCGCACGCCGCCTCGCAGTCCGAAAGCGTCTCGGCCAGCGCAGCATGCAGCGACGGGTCGATTTCGTAGGCGATGAGATCGACCTGCTGTGGCCGCTCGCGGCGTCGAGCCAAGGACGCGACCCACGCAGCGGTGAGCGAGCCCACGCCTGCGCCAGCATCGAGAACACGCAGGTGACGGCGCTGAAGGACACTCATGTCCGCCATCAGGCGCGCGGTGGCAGCCGGCGTGAAATACTGACCAAGACCAGCCTTATGGCCGCGATCGGAGCTTGCGCATGCAAGCCGGCGTGCTTCCACGCGCTCTACGAGGTTGTCGATGCGCAGCGTGGGCGCGAAGGCGGTGGTCACCGCATGCCGACGTGCCCCTTGTTGGAGCGCAGTCTGTGTCGTTGCCAAGCGTCGCACCACAGCCTCCCACTGGTCAGTGTACGTATAGTTGGCCCGGTCGGGCACGTCGAGTGTCTCGGCGGACGGACGCAGGCGAGCTCGGTCGCCCACGCCGTCCGTCGGTGTGGGTCGTTAGTGCGCCCCTCCTTCCGCGCGCTCGCGCGGCTCACGTGGCTCGCGCGGCTCACGTGGCTCGCGCGGCTCGACGTCGCGAATGTGCAGCTTGCCGCTCACCGGCAAGGCGTCGAGAAAGATGTTCAGGGAGTCGTCGCGATTGACGAACCCCGTGCCGATGCGCCGAAAGAGCGGCTTGTCGAGCTTTTCGTCCTCGACGATGGTGAATACGGCTTTGACGCGGGCTTTCTCTTTGCTGTCCATCTCTATCTCCTGTGGTCTGTCGCGCCACGTGACCATCACGTGACACTGCGATGAGAGAGCACGCGGCGTGCCAACGCTGGCGCCGCAGCAACGCCGCGCTGATGGGCGGCCCACGTGGTCGTGTCGCAGCTTGGGACACATTCGCGCTTGGCAGCACCACCGACGGCGGGCTACCTTCGGCGCCAACGCCATGACCGAGCTCGACGACACCAGCTCACTTTGCGGCCAACGGGTGTTGGTCACGCGCGCCGCGCATCAAGCGGCCGAGCTGCGCGAGCTGCTCCTGGCCCACGGCGCCGACGTTGAGCTGTTGCCGATGATTGAGCTGGCACCGGCGGGGGGTGAGCTGGGGGTGCAGGCCGAGGCGCTGCTCGCGCGTCTCCTTTCATCGGCCTACGATGGCTTGCTCGTCACCAGCGCCAACAGCGTACGGTTTCTATTCGCACGCCTGGCGACGCTGCCCGTCGCGTCGACAGCGCCGCATTGGCCGACGGTCTTTGCCATCGGCCCCGCCACCGCCGAGGCCCTGCGCGAGCAGGGGGTCGCCAACGTACAGGTCGCCACACGAGCCATCGGCGAAGGGCTCATCGAGTGTGTGCTCGCGCACTTTGGCAGCGATGTCATAGGCAAGCGCTTCTTGTTGCCTCGTGCCCGGGAGGCGCGAGAGGTCGTCGTGGAAGCGCTGACGCGCCGCGGAGCCACGGTGGATGTCGCCGTACTCTATGAAACGACGGCGGTGACGCACGGTCCCGACCTGCCGGCGCGCGCGCTCGACTGGGTGACCTTTGCCAGCCCTTCGGCCGTGCATGCTTTTGCCGCGCGCTTTGCGCTGCCGCCCGGGGCACGTGTCGCGGTCATTGGACCGGTGACGGCACAAGCCGTCGATGAGCACGGCTGGAGCATCGACGCCATGCCGCGTGAGCACACGCTCGCCGCGATGGTGGCGGCGATGAGCGACGCGGCAAAGCGACGCAACGACGGCCAGACGAAGACCGATATTGTTCGGGCATGAGCACCATCGAACCGATCTCGAATGCCCTCGACTTGGCCGCCATCGTGCCCTCGTCCACGCAGCGTGACACGCCGCCGACGCGAGATGGAGCGCACCGGCAACATCCCGCCCGCTGGCGCGCGAGCGACGAGCTATTGCGCAGTGAGCGCTGCGCCGCGCTCGTTCCCAAGCGCCAAGCGACCCCCCTCGCCGCGTCATTCTTTGCGCTCGAGCCGGGCTTAAAGCAGGTCTACTCGACGACTCTGTCGCCGACCGACGATCCCGACGCCACGGTGAGTGGCAGCTACACGTTGCTCACCGAGAGCGTCAGCCGCAAAGAGGGCGAAGTCGAGGTGGCGCTGCGCTCGAGCGACAGCTACACGGACAAGGTACGCCTGTCGACTTTGCGCGTGACCGACGATCGGGTGGTGCTCGAAGGCATCACCTTCCTCGGCGTCGGCGAGGAAGCCGCGCCCGGCCTAGCCATCGATCTGCTGCGCTTGCCGCTGCAAGTTGGCAAGAAGTGGGACGATGGCCAGTGGATTGGTGAGGTGCGCGAGCAAGTGCGTATCAATACGCCGCTCGGCGAGCGTGATGCCTGGCGGCTGCTCGTCATCGGCACCTACGACCACGCCTACACAGCGGTCGGTAGCTATTGGATCGTGCCCGGGATGGGCATTGTGCGCTCAGAGCTCAGTATTCCGGGATGGAATCTCGTGACCGAGCTCAGTGACGTCATTTCCCCGACGTCGTAGCGCCACGCATCGCTAGCTCGACGCCCCGGCGCCAGCGCGGTGCAAGCGCAGGAGCAGCTCCGAGCGCTGCACCCACGGACCAAACTCCGGATGCTGCGCCCCGACCTGCAAGACGCGCTCGAGATCTCCGAGGCCAGCATCAGCGTTGCCAGACAGGATCTGCGACTCACCCCGATAGACATAGCTGACCACATCGGCTTCGTCGTTGGCGATGGCCATGTCGTAAGCGGCGATGGCTTCGATGTAGTCTTTGAGCTGCTGATTGACGGCGCCCAAAGCGCGCCAGTAGTGCGCCGTGTAGGGCGCGTACGCGGTGAGACCGGTGAAGATGTCCTTGGCCGCGTCGTATTTGCCGTAGGTGAAAAAGTTGTAGCCGAGCGCGTAGATGGTCTCCATCTCCTCATCGCTGATGCCTTCGAGCTCCTGCAACGTGATGAGACCGTTCATAAAGCCATGGATCATGAACTCGAGATACTGCGCTGCGGTATTCTCGATCTCGACGTACTGGCTCATGTCCGCAATATAGTCGACAGTCGTAAGGTGCGCCAGCGCCCGACTTCGTGTAACGTCGGCTCGTGCGCGGGCTGGGTCGTGCCGCGACGAGGACCGTTTTCGGGAGAGCTCTCATGCGCCTTGCCTTCACCGCCGTCGTTCCGCTCCTGCTGGCCGCCTGCAACCAACCGATCGAGCTGGTATGGAAGGTCGACCTCGGCGCGCCGAGCGTCTCGACACCGCTCGTGACCGAATCATTCATTGCCGTGGGCACCGAGGTGGGACTCACCGTGCTCGAGCCCAACGGCAAGATCCGCTGCCAGTACGAAACCCACCGCGATGTCATCAGCGCGCCCAAGACCGATGGCGAGCGCATCTACTTTGGCAGCACCAACTACATGGTCTACGCCGTCACCCCCACGTGCCAAGAGGCCTGGAAGGTGCCCACCGGCGATCGCGTCAAGAGTGACCCACTCGTTGGCGACGGCACGGTGTACTTCTCGAGCTATGATGGTCACCTCTACGCGCTCGATGCGGCCTCGGGCGCACGTCGCTGGGTGTTTCCGGCCGCAGCCAACGTCGCACCGGCCGAGCCGACCACGACACCGCCGGCCGTCGCCCCGGCCGCATCCGCGAAGGCCAAAGCGCGCGCCAAACGA
>CAYHNK010000317.1:0-5509 GCA_964357695.1 uncultured Bdellovibrionales bacterium
GCAGGTCAGCAAGGTAGCTCGCGTGGCACTCGCGTGCATTGGCGACATGAATTTCGGCCGCCGAGCCCAGCTCCGAGAGGGACGCAGCGAGTGGCTCGCACACGTCGCGCCGGCCGCTGAGCACGAGAATGACGACCACGGAAGTCGGGGGGTCAGCATCGGTGCACGATGAGGCGTGGAGCCGAATCATGGTTCGCTCTTACGGGCCAGGACTATCATTGGTCAAGTCGATTCGGCCGCTTGACCATGCCCGAGGTGCCCCGTAGGCTCGCCGCGTTCCTGCCAGGAGGTCCCCTATGACGCGTCACGTCCTCTCGATCGACCAAGGTACCACTGGAACAACGTGCCTCGTGCTGCAATTTGGCGACGGCGCAGCACGCGTCGTCGGGCGGGGCTACGCAGAGCTGCCGCAGTACTTCCCACAACCGGGCTGGGTCGAGCACGACCTCGAAGAGATTTGGCAGTCGGCGCTCACCGCCATGTCGGCAGCGCTCGCCGCGGCACGGCTCCAGGGGCGCGCTATCGACGCCATCGGCATCACCAATCAACGCGAGACCACCGGGATTTGGGACGCCCGGGGCGTACCGCAATACCGCGCCATCGTGTGGCAGGATCGGCGCACCTCGGATCACTGTGAGAAGCTCACGCAGCAAGGTCACGCGAGCACGGTGCGTGAGCGCACAGGTCTCATCATCGACCCGTACTTCTCCGGCACCAAGATCGCGTGGATGCTCGACCACGTCGAGGGCCTGCGAGCACGCGCGGTCGCTGGCGAGCTGCGCTTTGGCACCGTCGACTCGTGGCTCGTCTGGAAGCTCACCGGCGGACGCGCCCACGTGACCGACGCAAGCAATGCCTCACGCACCTTGCTGTACGACATTCATCGCGGACGCTGGGACTCCGAGCTGTGCGCGCTGTTTGGCGACATCCCGGAGAAGCTCTTGCCGCAGGTGCGCCCCTCGAGCGAGCGCTACGGTGAGACGCGCGGTGTCGGCGTCTTGCCCGACGGTATTCCGCTGACGGGGATGGCGGGTGATCAACAGTCCGCACTCTTTGGTCAGGCGTGCCTCGAGCCCGGCATGGCCAAGTGCACCTATGGCACCGGCGCCTTTGTGCTCGTCAACACGGGCACGACGGCCGTCGTCACCGATCGGCTCGTCACCACGGTGGCCTGGCAGCTCGGCGACGTGACGACCTACGCCTTGGAGGGCAGTGCTTTTGTCGCCGGAGCCGCGGTGCAGTGGTTGCGTGACGGGCTCAAGATGTTCGTGAGCGCTGCCGACGTCGAGACCCTGGCCCGCGAAGTGCCCGATTCGGGCGGCGTCATCGTCGTCCCTGCATTCACAGGTCTCGGCGCCCCGTACTGGCGACCGGACGCCCGCGGTCTCATCACGGGCCTTACACGCGGCAGCACCCGCGCTCACATTGCGCGCGCAGCCCTCGAAGGGATCGCCTTCCAGGTGTTCGACTTGCTCGACACCATGCGGCGCGATTGGGGGCATCCGTTGCGCGACCTGCGCGTCGATGGTGGCGCCGCCGCCAACGAGCTGCTCATGGGCTTTCAGGCCGATCTCTTGGGCCTGACGATCCGTAGGCCCACCGTCCTCGATACCACCGCACTCGGCGCTGGCCTCTTGGCTGCGCTCGGAGCCGGTATCTTCTCCGACTTGCGCGACATCGGCCATGCCTGGCAGCTCGAGCGCTCCTTTGAGCCGCGAGTGCCAACTGACGCCATGCGGGCCCACATCGAACGCTGGCACGCGGCCATCGCGAAAGCGTAGCGCACACCATGGCACAACCTCGCTACATCGCTGTCGCCGGCAACATCGGATGCGGCAAGAGCACGCTCGTCGACTTCATCTGTCGCACGTTCAAAGTCGAGCCCTTCTTCGAGCCCAATGCCACCAACCCCTACCTTGTCGACTTCTACGAAGACATGGTGAGATGGGCCTTTCATTCGCAGGTCTACTTCCTGACGCACAAGTTCCGCATTCACCAAGAGCTCGAGCGACAACGCGTGCGTCGCACCGTCGTGCAAGATCGCACCATCTTCGAAGACGCCGAGATCTTTGCCGCACACTTGCAGCGCCGCGGCTTTATCAACGAGCGTGACTGGAGCGTCTACCAGGACCTGTACGACACCATCCTCACGGCCCTGAACCCGCCCGATCTGATGATCTACCTGAAGGCCTCGGTGCGAACGATTCGTCGCCGCATCAAGCTGCGCGGTCGGCCCGAAGAGCAGACGATCCCCACCGCCTACCTGCGCAGCCTCAACGACCTGTATGAAAGCTGGTTCGCCTCGTACACACGCTCGCCGACGCTCGTCCTACAGACGGACGAGCTCGACTACTTGAGCGATCTTGTGCACCGCATCGACGTGCTCAAAACCATCGAGCACTCGCTGCGTGCTACTCGGTAAGATCAACCGTCAGGCGCGTCTCGAGCTCGATGCCCTTGCGGGTCACCTTGGCGCGGTAGCAGAGGGCCTCGACACCGCGTGCGGCGGCGTCGCGCAACACCTGACCGAATTCTGGATCGATGTGGTCAGCGGGCCGGAAACTCTCCACGTCCGGTCGCTGGGCCAAAAAGATCACCATGGCCCGATTGCCCTCGCGCACCATGTCTGTCAGCTCCAACATGTGCCGCGTACCGCGCTCGGTGACCGCGTCGGGGAACATGGCGACCTGACCATCGGCCAGCGTGACGTTCTTGATTTCGACGTAGCACGGCCGCAAACCGTTGCCTTCGAGCAAGAGATCCACGCGGCTGTTGCGGCCGTAGACGACCTCGCGTCGTAACGTCGCATAGCCGGCAAGCTCGGGCACGCGACCACTCGACACGGCTTCGGCAACGATGGCGTTGGGGCGACCCGTGTGCACACCGATGGGCGTGCGACCCGCATAGATGATTTCCAGCTCGTGGCGAAAGCGCCGCGCAGGATCGGAGCTAACCGACAGCAGCACTTTGCTGCCAGGCTCGGAGCACCCTTGCATGCTCCCCGGATTGGCACAGTGCGCCGTGACCTCGTCGCCGTTGTCCAAACGCACGTCAGCAAGAAAGCGCTTGTATCGTCGCAGCAGCGTACCTTCGACCAGAGGTTGTTCGAAACGCATAGGCAGCCTCCTTCAGAGATGAACGAAAGCGCAGGCAAACAAAATCGCACCGATTCGTCAAGACTTCTCGTCACCTTCTCGTCACCTATGTCGCCAACATTGACCTCACGCGACCCAACGGCTAGCCTAAGTGGGTTCAACAGGAGTCGTGCGTGAATCGGACCTGGTCAGCAACATGGGGCGTCCTCGTGATGGTCATCGGCGCCACCTCGCGCGGCGAATCCAATGCCAGCGAGGAAATGCGCGCTAGCGCCGTCGCCACACCCGCTCCTGCCCGCAGCTCCCTGTTCGAGTCCGAGCTCGATGTTCCAGACCACGAGAAGCCGGGGCGCAGCCGAGAAGCCATCGCGCGCATGCGCGAGATCCTGACGCGCGTCATCAAGATGCTCGAAGAAGCACGCGAAGAGCGCGATGTCGTCAAGCTGAACTGCATCAATGAAAAGCTCACCTCGATCAAGGGGCTCCTGCGCATTGCGGAGCAGTCCGACGTGCTCTTGCAGGAAGCGCTGGCGCGCCGCGACACGGAAATCTCGAGCCACGAGTTTGAAAAGATCATGATCGCCAATCAGAAGTGCGGCCAGCTCGCCACCGAGAGCGAAGGTTGCGTGGGCGAGCTCGCGGTCTACGCTGGCGACACGGAAGTCGAGGTCGTCATCGAAGACATGCCTGAGGGCGACAGCTCGGACAACATGGGCGGCGTGCCCATCATCACGCGCCCGCCGGCTGCAAGTCCCTACCAATAACCTCGGCTTATCGGATCACGCGCCCCGACATCCACGGCGGAATGGCAATCCCCAAGCGGTCAAGAACGGTCGGCGCGACGTCGTAGAGCGTCGGCGCAAACGCCGGTTGGCGCACACCGTTCCCGTCACGCATGATGAGCACACCGCACTGGCTGTGGTTGGCGCGGTCACGCCCGCGATCATCCGCCTCGAGCCACACGCGCTCGTGCCCGACGCTACCCGCCGCTCGGTAGCGCAGATCGTCGACGTAAATCATGAGATCCGGCGCGATGCCGCGCACTTTGGCATACGCCGTCTCGGGGCGAACGACGCGCGTGCGAAGCGGCCCGCCTGCAGGTCCGGGAAGCTCGACGAAGAGCTGCTCGATCGCCGCGAGTAGGCCGGCGAGATCGCGTCCGTCCACGCACCCTTCGGGCTCACGCCCTCGCACGTTGGCGTAGATGCGCCCCACATACCCGCCCTCGGCCCAAGCGCGGGTGCGACGCCAATCGACGTGACGTACATCCAAGGGGCCGCGCTGCGCATGATCCTGCGCAAGCACGAGGTAACCGGCAGCGATGAGCACGTCGTTGAGGGCCAGTGAGCCGAGCAAGGATTGCGTGCCATGATCCGAGACGACCAGCAGCACATCGTCGGGCCGCACTCGCGTCAGGAGGTGCGCCAGCTCGCCGTCGAGCGCCACGTAGTAGTTGCGCACGGCGTCGCGGTAGAGCTTCGCGTCCGGCCAAGAATCGGGCGCGCCATCGAAGCGCGGCAAAAAGCCGTGATGCATGCGGTCCGAGCCCATCTCGACCATCATGAAGAAATCCCAGTCGGAGCGCTCAAGCCAGGCGCGCGCGAGCCAGAAGCGCCGCGCGGTCATGGTGGCGATCGTTTCGAGGAGCCGCTCGGGCGCGAGCTCGCGAAATCCGGGCACATCGATGATGTAGCCGCCCGTAATTTGGGCAACCTCCGCGGCAACCTCAGGCGGATACGTGTACGGCACGTCGATGCTCGGAGTGAGACAGCCTGCCACGAGCGCGCCGCGCAGGGGGCGAACCGGATAGGTCAGAGGCACTCCGAGAACGCGCGAGCGCTTGCCCGCGCCACCGACGAGCTGCCAGAGCGTCGGCACGTCATGACTGAGCGACGAGACGAGCTCACCCGGCGCATAGTCGCGGGTATGGCGCTGATGAAAGCCGTAGACACCCAACGTCCCCGGATCGACGCCGGTCGTCATGCATGCCCACGCCGGTACCGTGATGGGTGGCACGCAGCTTTCGAGCGCGCAGGCGATGCCCTGCTCGCCAAGAGCAGAAAACGTCGGTAGCTCGCCCCGAAAGCGCTCAAACAGCAGATCGGGCGAGAGGCTGTCGAGGCCGATGATGACCACCCGGGGCATGCTCCTCTCGTCGCACACCTCATGCGCCACGGCAACCCTACGCGCTGCGGTCGGCGAGACGCCGGGCGCACGATGCGCTACGATAGGTGCCGATGTACACAGCACTCCTGCTGGCGGCAGCTCATCTCATGCTGCGCAGCACCGACATGCCGAGCCCAGCCGAAGCGCGACTCGATGTGAGACCGAGCGCGATACGCGCCGTTGCGCCGCCGACGCCTCGCGGCCTACCCGCTTGCCACAAGTCCCTGGCCTCGGCGGCCGACTTGCCA
>CAYHNK010000318.1:0-5505 GCA_964357695.1 uncultured Bdellovibrionales bacterium
GCTATCGACCGGTACTTCCGGATACTCGAGGCGCACGTCGGAGCACGCCGCGAGTCCGAGCGCGAGCCCTAGGAACCACAGCGGCAAGTAGGCGTTGACGCTCCCCACGACGGCCGAGTGTAGCCTGCTGGGCAGGAAAGCGCTAACGAGCGCGGCGACGATAGGTCGCGGCGAGCAACAGGCCGACGGCCATGGCCGCAAGCGAAGTCGCCGCGCCAGCGGAGGTACAGCCTTGCGACTCACCAACAACCTCCGCCTCGATGAGCGCGGTGGCGGTCGTCTGCGTAAAGCCCTGCGGGTCGCCGTTGGGCAGGTCCGCTCTGACCTGCACGACGTAGGTGCCAGGCGCATCGGGCTTGAAGCGGATGGTGTTGAATTCGACGCAGGCGCCCGACGCATCGGCGCGCAGGCACGTGGCCACTTGTGCAGTCTGTCCCAGCGTGCTCCCGGAGCCGAGGGCGTTCAGTAGCGTGGCGTTGCTGTCAGACGGCAGACGCGAGAAGCGCGCCGTCCAGCTGTGCTCCTCATGCAGACGGTTGCTGGCCAGCGGTACGGCGACTTCTTCACCGACGTTTAGCACACCGTCGTGATTGTTATCGACGATCGACGCTGCCACTTGGAATGCACCCGCGGGATTGAGGCAGCCGGTCACATCACCGCCGACCACGTAACACTCTTCGTAGTCACACGACTCGGCGCCGCCGTTCCAGTTGCCGGCATCCCCGAGACCGTCGCGGTCCATGTCGGCCTGGCCGGGGTTGAACGCTGCGATGCAGTTGTCCCCGTAATTGGCGATGGCGTCGCCGTCCATGTCGGAGTCGCACAAGTCGCCGATGCCGTCGCGATCACGGTCGCTTTGTGCCGTGTAGAGCACGCCGCCGATCTCGAGCGTGGTGTTGTTCGCGACCGACGGGCAGTTGTCGACCGCCGAGAGGCGATGGTCACCGTCGGCATCATCGTCGCAGCCGGCAGCGCCCGCATCAGCGTCGGCCACGAGGCGGCAAGGATCTTCCGAGTCGGGCACTTGGTCACCGTCGTCGTCGTCGTCGCAAGCATCGCCGCTGCCGTCGGCGTCAGTATCGGTTTGGGAGAGGTTGGGCACGGAGGCGCAATTGTCTGGCGTGGCATTGGCGATTTGGTCGCCGTCGCTGTCCGCGTCACAGGCGTCGCCCGTGCGGTCGCCGTCGAGATCGCCCTGCTGCGGGTCGCCGGCCGCGGGGCACAAGTCGCAAGCGTCGCCCACCGTGTCAC
This sequence comes from uncultured Bdellovibrionales bacterium, assembly GCA_964357695.1. Classification (GTDB taxonomy): domain Bacteria; phylum Myxococcota; class XYA12-FULL-58-9; order XYA12-FULL-58-9; family CAYHNK01; genus CAYHNK01. Next base: position 1,252 of record CAYHNK010000318.1, read on the forward strand.
CGTCGCCATCGAGCTGCTCATAGTTGGCGCGATACGGGCAGTTGTCGAACTCGTCTTCGATGCCGTCGCCATCGAAGTCGTCGGCGAACTGGTAAGTGTCGCCGCGGTCGGTCATGGCCACCAGGATCGAGCCGCAACCGCAGCCGCAGCCACCACCGGATTGATTGGGGGTACCACACAGCCCAGAGACACATTCGCCCGCGCGTGCTGTCTGTGAGGACAGCAGCATTCCGGCGGTTCCCAGGGCGAGCATCGCCAACAGGCTCAAGAGTTGTCGCATTGATCGCCTCCTCCCAACATTGTCAAGGTCGCCGGCAGTATGCCAGCTCGGCCCTTTGACCACCAGAGTCAAAGGACTGGCCGGCGGCTTGTGCCGGGCCGACCACTGATCCCGCCTATATGCATGCCACAAGCATGCCAACTAATACAACGTCACTTTCGATGATAAAGGCAAATCATTACAGGTGACTGGATACGATCCGTCGATGGCGCTACGATGCAATCGGGGTGAGTGGCCCCCATCTGGCTGGGGGGGCCAGCCCCCAGTGTGGGGACTGGAGTCTACACACCGCCGCGATCGTGACGCGTACGATTTGTGCACGGGGACTGCGTGAGCCTAGATGTACGGCAGCTCGTCGCGGTCGAATGCCAGGGCGAGCCACTGCCGGTGGCCGTCCGTTTGTGCCAGCGCGACGGCTTGGTCGTAGGCCGCCTGCGCCTCGCGAGCTTTCCCCAAGCGACGCAGCGCCAGGGCCCGTCCTAGGTGGCCGTTGGCATACGTCTCGAGCGCGCTCGCGCCCCGCTCGAACAGCCCCAGGGCCAGCTCGGCATGGCCCTCGGCGAGAGCCACCTGTCCCAGGACCTCGAGCGCGAACGGGCAGAGCGGCTGGAGCGCGAGGGCTCGTTCTGCGGCTTGGGTGGCGGCGTCGGGCTCATGGCGGCGGCGATGGATGGCGGCGAGCGCGGCGTGTGCCCACGGGTCGTTCGGGGCGAGCGTCGTGGCGCGTGCGAGCTCGCTTGCGGCCTCGTCACTGGCGGCGCTTTCTCCCATGTCCAGTGCCAGGCCGAAGCCGAGGTGCGCGTCGCCGAGCTTGGGGTCGGCGAGCAGGGCGGCCTTCGCGCTCGAGAGCGCCTGCGGCTGGAGGCGCTCCCACGGCTCGCCGAACAGACGATGCCGCTGTGCTTGGGCCGTGGCGAGGCCGGCAAAGGCCGCGGCGCGCACGTCGATGCTGTGCGTGGCGGTGATCTGGCGATACAGATCGATCGCCAGCTCGTTCGAGAGGGTCTCGAAACGCAGATACGCGCGCCGCGCCTCCGCCAGGCCCTCCGTTTCGTCTTCCTTGGCGTCGTGGGCGTGCATGCCGCCGGCTGTGCGCGTGCGCTTTTGCTCGATGTCGAGTGCCAGCCACATGTTCATGCCTGGCGTCACCTCTTGCGGTACGTGACGCGCTTCACGCTGGCGCTGTTTGACATCGCGCGTACGCAAGAAACCGTCGGGCACTTCGATGAGCTTCGCCACCGGCAAGGGCGCTTCGACGTCGCGGATGTCGGTGTGTGCTTGCAGCTGCTCGACCGGCACGCCGAGCCGCTCCGCGGCGGTGCGCAGGCTCGTTCCCGCGGGGATGCGGATCTCCGACATCGCCCTACTCGTAGAGGGCGTTGACGATGCGCTCAGGGCTGCCGATGCGGCCGTTTGAGTGCACCGGCGCGTAGTAGGTCAGCGGACCCGCCACCAGGCGCAGCTGCACTTCGCCGTGACGCCAGACGAGACGCGGCTCGAGTGCGGCGCTACGGCGATCGGCGCGTGCGCGCGTCAAAGCATTGCGCGACTGCTCGAGCAAGCTGCGGCCACCGACGTCCTCGGGGCCCTCGCCGAAGACGCGCTTGGCGCGCTCGAGCCAGCCCGGATCGGGATTGAGCAACCGATTGACGTCGGAGGCGGCGTGCTGGCGCAGCTCGTCAGCGCCCCGTCGCTCGCTCGCGAGCTCTGGCGGCGCATCCGTCGAGGAGACGAACCAGCCTTTGACGCGCTCGACGAGGCCTCGGAGGCCAGCGATAGCGTAGTGATTGGGCAACACGCCGAGCTTGACCTCATAGCCATCGCACGTCTTGATGACCGTGACGAAATCGTCCTCGACCGGAACCATGGTGCGCTGCTCGCCGGAGGCAGTGCGTAATACGACCGGCCGGCGCAGCTCGAAGCGATAGGTGATGGTACCACCGACACTCGGGAGCGCCTGTACGCGTGCGAGCTCATAGCGATTGCGCGGGACGCGGGCAGCGGCGAGTGCCTGGGCGGCTGCGGCCTCTGGGCTCTGTGCCGCGATAGGGTGCGCCGCGTCGGCAGGACGGCTCTTGGTCAGCTCGCGCTCGTCGGCGCTGCGTTGGGCCACGGCGCGTAGGCGCACGACATCGAGGCGACGATCGAGCTTGCCGGCGCGTGCGAGCTGGGCGATGGCGCGGTCCGCGGCGGTGACGACGTCGGTGAGCTTGGGCTCCTTCGTGCCGAGATAGAGCGGGAACGTCCACAGGACCTTGAGCGCCTCGCGAGCGGCCACGATATCGAGCGGCTCGCTATCGACTTCCTGCGCCCGCGCTCGGCCGGTGAGCTGGCGGTGCATCTCCTCGGCGATGTCCCATAAATAGCCCGCGACCACCTCGCCGCGCCCGTGGGGCTTGTCCGGCTCGTAGCGTACTTCGGAGATCTTCTTGCGGTTTTGCGCGCTGCGCAGGGGCTCGCCGGACTTGCCGCTGACGAGGCCGTAGTCTTCGACGATCTCGGGATCGCGGCTGAGAAAGGCCGCCTGCGCGTCGGCGTAGCCCTCGTGTAGCACGCCACCGTCGCCTTTCTTGTTGATGCTTGGCGCGAGGTGATCGAGCACGAAGTGTCCGGCTTCGTGCTGCACGACGTTGCCGTCGGCGCCCAGATCCCAGATCGTCTTGTTCTGGCGCACCAGCGTGCCGAAGAACATCTCCTCAGTCGGCGGAAAATACGATGCCTTGACCTCCTCGGACTGGAGGGCGTTGACCGTCGCCAAGAGCTCGGTCTGTCCGGACTTGGCGCCCACGAGCTGGGCGAACTTGAGCGGCAGGCCGAGGCTGTCAAAGGTATCGCGCACCTGGGTGAGGGCGTCGTAGGTCTGCGCCTGGACAAAAGACTCCGGGTGACGCGTGCCGTCGTCGGCCGCCTGGGCAAGGTCCCCGGGAGTCTTGCCCGCGGCAAACGCGCTCTGTCCGCGGACGCGCAGCTGCACGCCAGCGAGCTCGGTGGCGCCCTTGGGAATGCCGACGAGTGTTGTGGATCGTGTCTCACCACGCGAGGCAAACTCGTTCTCGCCCCGCCACACGGGGGTCGTCACCCAGCGGTCGTCGTCGGGGAGGGGAGGCTGCGGAGCGGGGGCGGTGCTAGCGGTCGTACCCGCCGCCACCCGTCCGTCGACGGACATGATCGCCGCGCCCTGAGCTCCCTGAACTGCTTTGGTTGCCATGCGAGCGTCCACCGTTGCTACTTGTCTTCTGCTTCCATGTCCCGCTGCTCGACCTTGTAGTTCTCCGCCTGCGACCAATCGACAAAGCCCCAGACGCCGTCTTTGAGCAGCTCGAAGAGATCCTTGACCGGGTTCTGATCGAAGACCTTGGCCTTCTGCCAGTGCTCGCGGGCCGCAACGCGGTTTCCAGAGATGGACTTGGCATAGTCGGTGCCGGTGCGCTGGCCTGCGTAGTCGCGCGTGGGCACATACTGCGCATCGCCCGCGCGGCCGATCTTGCCGTAGCGCTCCATCAAGAGCTTCGCTGCGACAGGGACGCGCAGCTCGCCCCGACCTTCCTTGGGCGCGGGGATGTTGGCGTGATCGAAGGCGCTGTCGTAGACGAGCTGGGCGAAGTCGATGTCCTCGAGCTTGACCTTGAGCTGGCCTTCGGCCGCCATCGTATCGGCGAGCGAGACAAGCTGGGTGAGTCCGCCGTTGACCGCGGGCGCCGCCATTGATGTGCCCGACATGTCGGCGTAGTTCCCACCGGGCGCGAGCGAGATGACTTTGTAGCCGTCGGCGCTAATGTTCGGCTTGTCGTTCTGGCCGCGTTGGGCGTCGTCCGGGTCGCCCTCGGAGGAGAACCAGGTGATGTCGTCGTCTTCCAGGCCTACCGTCTTCTTGGTGTCATTGGCCGCGACGGTAACGACGCGGGGGTGATGCGTCGTACCGGGGCTGCCGATGGTGCCTGCGCCGTACTCGCCTTCGTTGCCCGCGGCGATGG
>CAYHNK010000319.1:0-5503 GCA_964357695.1 uncultured Bdellovibrionales bacterium
ACTACGGCCACCGTGCGCGTAAGGCGACATGGCTCTACGCGTGCGGCGTGGCGTCGCTGCCGTCGCTCGCGTGGGGCAGGAGCGACGCCACCGCACATCTGTCACGATGTGGCAATCATGGGATACCGTACTCCGACCCGACACTCAGACTCACGGACAAGCACGCGTCAGCGACGCCGCCTGCATTCCGCGACCTTCTCCTGTCGATCGCGCGCAGCGTGCGCCAGGACCGGAGGACCGCATGAGCGCGTTCGCTCACTCCCACGCGCCGCACCCGGACCCCCAGCCGCTTCGCGTCCGCACGCGCGACGAGACGCGCGTGGACAAGCGCGCCCGCGCCCTCTGCGGTGTGCTGCAGGCAGAGCCCGTCGTGCCCGGTCACGTGTCGTGCCCGACCTGCCTCGCGGCGCTGTGCCGCTTGCCCGGCTGGGCAAATCGGCTCCGCGCCGATGGGTGGACGATGGGGGATGAGGTGCCGCGTGCGTAGCCCGGTGCCGGAGAAATTCACGCACGCGCCGTTCCCCTACTTCGGCGGGAAGCGCACCGTCGGCGCGCTCGTGTGGGAGCGATTCGGCGCACCTAGGCAGTACGTCGAGCCGTTCTGCGGGAGCGCCGCTGTGCTGCTCGCGGCGCCGGTGCATGCGTCGCTCGAAGTGATTGGTGACTCCAATTTCTACGTCGCAAACTTCTGGCGGTGCATCAAGTTTGCTCCGCAGCTGACCTACGAGTGGCAGGACTATCCTGTGTCACACGTCGACCTAGACGCGCGGCATAGGTGGCTTACGCAGCCAGAGCGCACGGCTGCGCTTCGCGCCTCACTCGCTGACCCAGAGTGGCCGGGCGACCCACAGATAGCCGGATGGTGGGTGTGGGGACACTGCGCATGGATCGGCTCCGGGTGGTGCGCGAAAGACTCGATCCACGTCAGCAACGCTGGGAGGGGGGTGCAGTCCCAAATCCCCCACGTCGGCAACGCTGGGATGGGGGTGGCCGATTGGTTCGCTCACCTGTCGCGCCGGCTGGAGCGCGTGCGCGTGATCCATGGCTCGTGGGACCGTACGCTGAACCACCACTACGGCGACACCGAGACGGCCGTGTTTCTCGACCCGCCGTACCGCGCTTTCGAGTCGCTCTATCAGACTGCCACTATCCCGGTGGCGGACCAAGTGGCGCTATGGGCCGAGGAGCATGGGCACCTGCGCGTCGCGCTGTGTGGCCACCGTGGCGACTACGGCCTGCCAGGGTGGGAGGTGGTGGAGTGGAGCCGAACGGGGGCGACTTACGGCGGCACGGCGACCAAGGACGAAGAGTCCATTTGGTTCTCGCCGGCGTGCATCCGGCCGAAGGCGCGCGGCCAGCAGAGCATGTTCACATGAGCCTCCGCGACGACCCCGTCGCCAAGTTCTTCGCGCCCGAGCAGGCGCCGCGCTCGGGACCGACGTGCGACCGCACCGTGTCGCTCGCGTGGGGCTTGGCGCCGCGTGGGGTGCGCTGATGCTCTCCCTCCGCCCGTACCAGTCCGAGGCGATCGATCGCGTGCGTGCCGAGTTGCGCGCTGGCAAGCGCCGCGTGGTGCTCACGATGCCGACCGGGGCCGGTAAGACCGTGGCTTTTGCGTCGATGATCGCGGCAGCTGTCGCGCGCGGGAAGCGCTGCCTCGTGCTCGCGCATCGCCGCGAGCTCATCCGCCAGCCGACGTGCAAGCTCCTGCGGTCCGGCCTGCCGCCGAGCGCGATCGGTGTCGTGCTCGCTGGCACGCCGCTGCCGAAGCGCGGAGACGCGGCAGCGCCACGTGGTGACGAGACAGACGCGGAGCTGTGGCAGGCCTTCGGACGCCGGCGACCGGACGCTCCCGTGCAGGTGGCGTCCGTCGACAGCCTGCGGGCGCGCGAGAAGCCGCCGGCTGACCTCGTCGTGATCGACGAGTGCCACAGGGCGCTGGCGAAGACGTACCTCGACATCCTCGCGCACTACCCGAGCGCGGTCGTGGTCGGCCTCACGGCCACGCCGTGCCGCACCGACGGGCGCGGCCTGCGCGAGACCTTCGAGGCGATCGTCTGCGGCCCGAGCTACGCCGAGCTCGTGGCAGCTGGCGCGCTCGTCGAGCCGCGCGTCTGGGGCGTGCGTGCGACGTCGCTGCCAGACCTCGAGAGCGTGCGCACCGTCGCCGGCGACTACGCGCCGGGCGAGCTCGCGGAGGCCTGCGACAAGCCGAAGCTCGTCGGTGACATCGTGGACCACTACGTGCGACTCGGCGGCGGGGCGCCCGCGCTCGTGTTCGCGGCCGGTGTCGAGCACTCGCGGCACATCGCTGCCGCGTTCGTCGAGGCTGGTATCGCCGCGGCCCACGTCGACGGCGAGACCCCGAGCGAAGAGCGCGACGCAGCTTTCGCCGGGCTCGCGTCGGGCGCGGTCCAAGTCGTGAGCAACTGCGACGTCGCGACCGAGGGGATCGACATCCCAGCCGCGAAGTGCATCATCCTGGCGCGCCCCACGAAGTCGCTGCGCATTTATCTGCAGCAGGTCGGCCGCGGTTCGCGCCCGGCACCGGGCGGGCACGCGTTCGTCGTCCTCGACCACGCGGGCTGTTCGCTCGAGCACGGGCTGCCGCAGGCCGATCGTGAGTGGAGCCTCGACGCGAAGAAGCGGAAGAAGAGCGACGGCGAGCCACCGACCAAGCAATGCCCGGAGTGCGATGCCGTCGTCGCGTGCGGCACGAGCGCGTGCCCAGCGTGCGGCTACCAGTGGCCTGCGCGCGAGGCGATCGAGGTACAGGACGGTGAGCTCGTCGAGGTGCGTCCGCTCACGCGCGCCGAGCAGCACGATGCCTGGGATCGCATCGTCGCTGAGTGGACCGCGCACAACGCGCGCGCGCCGGTGCCTCGTAAACCGGGCTGGTGCTGGGCGATCTACAAGGAGCGGCACCACCAGGCGCCGCCGCGCGGAGTTGCGAAACCGCAGTGGAGCGAGGCCGAAGCGGCGCGGCGCGCTCGATTCGACGCGCTCGCGGTCGAGGGCGAGGAGCGAGGCTACCGCCCGGGCTACGCGCACGCTCGGATGGCTGCGACGGTGGGGCCGGCGCTCGCGAGCGCTCCGACGTGGCAGGACACCGAGACGTACGCGGAGAAACAGGCGCACATCATGGCTATGCTGGGGGCTTGACAGTTGCCGTGAGGTGACGCAATGGTGTCCGTATGGCAAAAAAGTCTGGGTACTCTCGGGCGGACGTGACGCGGCTCGCCGTTGCGGCATCGGTCGAGGTGCGCACCGCGGCGCGGTGGCTCGCGGGGGGACACGTGCGTCTGCTCACGGATTTGTCGCTCACGAAGGCGGCGAAGCGGCTCGGGATGACGCGCACGACTCCTGCCGCGTGACGGCGCCCGATCCATGCCGCACCTCGTCGCCGTCGCGCGGGACAAGTTCGCTCGCGCGGTATCCGGCGCGCCGAGCGACTGGCGCCTGACGCGAGCCCAGCGCGCCGCGGTGGCTGACGCGGCCGCCGCATCCGGCGCTGGAGACACGGCCGTCAAGCGCCTTCGTCGCGGCACGTGCGCGAGCGCCGACGTGCTCGACGTCGTCGACGCGCTCGGGCGCACGTACGACACCGACGCGCACCTGTGCAGCTACATCGTGCGGCGCGACGGCGTGCCGCTCGCTCGCCAGCCTCGCGTCGCAAAGGCCGCGCTCGGGTGGGTGGCAGACGAGGGCTACACGCTCGACGTCGAGGTGCTGCTCGTCGACCTCGACAACCCCGAGCACGCTGCGTGGACGCCCGAGACGCAGGCAGCTGCGCTCGCGTGGTGGCCCACGCTGCCCGTGCTCGCGACGTGCGGCCTCTACCTCACAGCACACGGGGCGCGGCTCGTGCAGCCGCTCGTGGCGTCCGTGCCGGCGGCAGCGGCCGAGCTCTACTTGCTCGCGTGGCACGAGGAGCTGCGCGCCGCTGGGCTCGATCCGGACGCGAGCTGCAAGGACTGGACCCGCTACTACCGCCTCCCGCACGTGCGCCGAGCAGGGGCGGCGTACCGCTCGCCTCACGTCGACCTCTCGCGCATGTGGCCGCGCACGATCGCGCCGCGCACGATCGCGCCGGCGAAGCGGGTCGCTCCGAAGCGCGTGCGCGCTGGGCGCGACGGCTGCGACGCAGCGCCGAGCTCGGGCGGGACTCGGAGCCACGACGGCGATCCGTGGCTCGTGCACGCCTTCGCCGCTGCCGGCTGGCTCGTGCAGCGCGTCGACGCCACCCGCACGTGGGTGCGGTGCCCCTGGCGACACGAGCACTCGAGCGACACGGGCGACGGGGAGAGCGTGGTCTTCGGGGATGGCGGAGGGGGGGGGCGCTACCACTGCTCCCACACGCACTGCGCCTCGCGCTCGCAGGCCGAGGTGCGCGACGCACTGCCGCTCGCCGCCCGCCAGGCCGCAGACGCCGCGTGCGCGCCCCCGGCGCCCGTTGAGGTAGTAGGAGCCGCTGACGCCAGCCCCGACGCGCAGGCGCCCGCCACGACGCTCGCAGACGCCGAGGCGCAGCTGCTCGCCGCCATGCGCTCCGGACGCGACGGACTCACCGTCATCCGCGCCCCGTGTGGGATCGGAAAGACACGCGCGGCCCGCATCGTCGCTCTCGAGCGATCGCGCTCGAAGGGGCCGCGGCACGCGCGCACGAGTATCAGCGTACCGACGCACGCGCTCGCGATTCAGATCGCCTGCGACCTCCGCGCCGCAGGCGTAGCCGTCGAGCGCATCTACTCGCCGCTGTCCGTGCGCGACGCAGACGGTGCCCCAGCCTGCCGCTTTCACGGCCCCGCCAGCGCGCTCGCCGCTGGGGGCCTGTCGGTGCGGTGGGAGCTATGCGACGGCCGCCGCAAGGGCCCCTGCGAGCACCGCGACACGTGCGCCGCCTACGCCGCCAGCGACGCAGACGATGGGGCACGTGTCGTCGTCGGGCCACACGCGCTCCTGCGCGACGTCGACCGCGCAGCCGGCTCGACCGGCCTGCTCGTGATCGATGAACCCGAGCCGCCTCACCTCGACGTGGTGCTGAGCGAGCACGACCTCGTCATCGCGACGCGCGCTCTCGACCGCGGATGGCTCGAGCGCAGCTACGTCGCGGCCATGACGCCAGCGATCGCCGCCGTCGACGCGTGGCGCCGCGAGGCACCGATCGGCGAGCCGGGACCGCTCGCGCGCTGCGGGCTCTCCGAGGAGCAGATGGCCGACGTGCTCGCGGTCCTACCCGATCGCGGCCGCCCTCCGCCCGTCGACCGGCGCGAGGTGCAGGCCGCCCGCGGGGCCCTCTCGCACGCGCCGCTGGTAGGGCAGGCGTGCCGCGTGCTAGCCTCGGTCCCCACTGCGCTCGCCTCGGCCGATGTCGAGCGCGCTCATCCGCTGTGTCGTCGGGTCCCACAACTCCCGAACGATCGCATCGTGGATCGCACGAGCGTCGTCGCGGTGTGGACCTGGATCCGCGCCGACGACTTCGGCGATCTCTGCCAGCGCCCCC
>CAYHNK010000320.1:0-5490 GCA_964357695.1 uncultured Bdellovibrionales bacterium
TTCACTTAAACGATACTTTTTGGTGGTCGTGTACGACGCTGCGGTGGCCGATCTCTTTCACCAGTTTCTGCCGCGACGAGGCTACACGCCCACCATCGTTCCCAACGCCGAGGAGGCGTTAGCGGCCCTAGCCACCCGTGAGTACGGCCTCGTGCTGGCGGACAAGAACCTGCCGGGCATGAGTGGCATTGAGCTCGTCAAAAAGATCAAGCAGCACGATCCGACGCTCGACGTGATTGTCATGACAGCCTATGCCGATATGCCGAGTCTGCTGGCGGCGGTACGAGCGGGTTTCTACGACTTCCTCATCAAACCCTTCGACTCCCTCGATGAGGTGGCGCAGAAGATCGACCGCGCACTCGAGAAGCGTGACATCGTGCTCGAGAACGCGCGGCTCGTCGACTATTTGCGGCAGGCGAACGAGCAGATCGATGCCATGAATCGCGAGCTCGAGGGCCAGGTGACCGAGCGTACCGCGCAGCTCGAGGAGGCCAATCGACGGCTCGCCGAGCTGACCATCACCGACGATGTGACAGCGCTCTACAATCAGCGATTTCTCTACCAACGTCTCGAGGATGAATTCGAGCGGGCGCGACGCTACGGCGAGCCCCTGTCGGTGATGATGCTCGATCTTGACTATTTCAAGTCGGTCAACGACACGCACGATCACCTGTTTGGCAGTCAGGTGCTGCACCGGGTGGGACAGATCTTGCGCTTCTGCGTGCGCGCGGTCGATGTCCTCGTGCGCTACGGCGGCGACGAGTTCTTGGTGCTCATGCCCAATACGCCAGCCACCGAGGCGGTACCGCTCGCCGAGCGCTTGCGTGCCATGCTCGAATCCCAGGACGTCGGTGATGCGACGCGCTCCTACCGGGTGACGGTTTCGATTGGCATCGCCGAGCTCGGTGCTTGCGGTGCCGACAACTCGCAGGCCTTGCTTCGGGCCGCCGACAACGCCATGTATCTCGCCAAGCACCGCGGCCGCAACCAGGTGGCGCTATGGAGCGCGGACATGACCGGGCCGCGCGTCACCTGAGAAGTCTTGCAGCTTGCGCTGCACGGAGAAGACAATATGGGTCTGCTCGAGGGCCACCGGGGGCTTGTCGTGGGCATCGCCAACGCGCGCAGCCTTGCCTATGGCATTGCGCGCCAAGCGCACGCCGAGGGTGCCGAGCTCGCAGTGACGTATCAAAACGAGGTGCTGCGCCGTCGTGTCGAGCCGCTGGCGAGTGACCTTCGTGCCAGCTACGTCGGTGCGTGTGATCTTTCGACCGACGAGGCGATCGCCGATTTGGCCAGCGCGCTGACGCGGCACTGGGGACGGCTGGATTTCGTCGTGCATGCGGTCGCTAGTGCCAAGCACGAGGAGCTCGAGGGACGCTTTGTCGACACTAGCCGCGAGGGCTTTGCCTACGCCTTGGATACCTCGGCGTACTCACTCGTGGCGCTCGCGCGGGCGACCGAGCCCCTGCTGAAGGCGAGCGAGCACAGCCCAAGCCTGCTGACACTGAGCTACTACGGCGCCGAAAAGGCGATGCCGAGCTACAACGTCATGGGCGTAGCGAAAGCGGCGCTCGAAGCCGCCGTGCGCTACTTGGCGGTCGATCTCGGTCCGGGAGGGGTGCGTGTCAACGCCATCAGCGCCGGCCCCGTCAAAACGCTGTCGGCAGCAGGCGTGCGCGGCCTACGAACGATGTTGGCGCACATGGAGACGGCGGCGCCGTTACGACGCAACGTGACCATCGATGATATCGGTCGCGCGGCGCTGTTCGCCGTGTCGCCTCTCGGCGCCGGCATGACCGGAGAGATCCTGCACGTCGATGCGGGCTACAACGTCGTTGGGGCGGCGCCAGCTACACCCGTGGGAACGTCCGAGCACGACTAACGCTTGCGCACGAGCATGATGCCGTCGCGCACCGGGAGAAGGGCGTGCTCGAGCCGCGGATCCTGGTGGACCCGCTGATTGAAGGCGACGATGGCGCGATCGGTGTCTTCGCGAGGATCGAGAACTTTGCCCGACCACAGGGCATTGTCTGCGACGAGTAGACCGCCGGGACGCACGTGTGGCATGCACGCGTCGAGGTAGTCGACGTAGTGCTCTTTGTCGGCATCGATGAACACCAGGTCAAAGCTTGTGCTTGATTCGAGCGCGGCGATGGTGGCGAGAGCGGGACCCAGCTTCAAGGTGATCTTGCCCCCATGGGGACTGCGCTCCCAGAACGAGCGGGCGATACGCGTCACCTCCGGGTCGATGTCGCAAGTGAGCACCGTGCCGCCCTCGGGCAACGCTTCGGCCATGGTGAGCGCCGAGTAGCCGGTAAATGTGCCGATCTCCAGCACCTGACGCGCGCCTGCGACCTGGATGAGCAGCTTGAGCAAGGCGCCCTCGACGGGACCTGTCAGCATGTTGGCGTGCGCCGAGTGCGCGCGTGTGTAGGCCTCGAGCTCGCACAGCAGGGGGGACGGCGTCGACGAGTGCGCCGTGCAGTAGGCGTCGATGGCGGCAGGAACGATCGTCAGCATGAGGCCCCCCACGGGCGCATAGCCCTGAGCTACGCCACCGCCGCGCTCTCGGTGGGCTTCTCGAGCTCCCACACGCCGGTGCGTAGGTACTCGTTGATGGAGGCCGCCGCGCGCCGTCCCGCACCCATGGCGAGAATGACCGTGGCACCGCCGGTGACGATGTCGCCGCCGGCAAAGACGCCGCGCTTGGTGGTGCGGCCCGTGGCGTCATCCGCCACCATCGTGCCCCAGCGCGTATGCTCGATCTCAGGCGAGGTCTTGCGGATGAGGGGGTTGGGCGCATTGCCGATGGCGACCACCGCGACGTCGATGGTGTGCTCGACTTCGCTGCCGGGGATGGGCACGGGACGCCGACGGCCACTGCTGTCGGGCTCGCCAAGGCCCATCTTCTGCAATCGTACAGCCCGCAACCAACCGCTCTCAGTGCCGAGAAGCTCGACGGGGTTGGTGAGCATCTCGAAGCGCACGCCCTCTTCCTTGGCGTGATGCACTTCTTCGATGCGCGCAGGCATCTCAGCTTCGGAGCGACGGTAGAAGATAGTCGCCTCTGTCGCGCCGAGGCGCAGCGAGGTGCGCACAGCGTCCATCGCCGTGTTGCCGCCACCAAAGACCGCGACACTCTTGCCGCGCAGATTCATGACCGGCGTTTCGGTGTTCTCCGAGTACGCCTTCATGAGATTGACGCGCGTGAGAAACTCGTTGGCTGAGTAGACGCCGATGAAGTTTTCTCCCGGAACGTCGAGAAAGCGTGGCAAGCCCGCGCCGACGCCGACGAACACGGCATCGTACCCTTCGATGCCGAGCAGCTCGTCGATGGTATCGGTCATGCCGATGACCGCGTTGGTGACGAATTTGACGCCAAGCTTGCGCAGCTGCTCGATCTCGGTGCGTACGATCTCTTTGGGCAGACGAAACTCCGGGATGCCGTAGACGAGCACGCCGCCGAGCTCGTGCAGGGCCTCGAAGACCGTGACGTCATGGCCCATACGTGCCAAGTCGGTCGCGCACGACAGGCCCGAGGGCCCCGAGCCGACGACGGCGATCTTCTTGCCAGTGCGGTGCGTCGGCACATCGACGTGCATGAGCCCTTCGAGGCGCTCGTAGTCGGCGACGAAGCGCTCGAGGTGCCCGATGGCGACGGCTGTGCCTTTGTTGCCGATGAGGCAGACTTTCTCGCACTGCTCCTCTTGCGGACAGACGCGCCCACAGATGGCGGGAAGCGAGTTGTCGCGCTTGATGACCTCGGCCGCCTCGGCGAACTTGCCTTCCGCGACGAGTGCGACAAAATCCTTGATCTGGATACCGACCGGGCATCCGTCGACGCACTTGGGCTTGGGACACTGGATGCAGCGGGTGGCTTCGAGCTTGGCGAGCTCCGCCGTGAAGCCTAGGTTCACTTCCGTGAAGGTGGTGGCCCGCGTGCTCGCGAGCTGCTCCGGCATCTTCTGCCGGGGGATCTTCATGCGTTCCTTCTTACTCAACTGCTCAGTCATCGAGCATCACTCCTTGCTTGAGAGCTAGCGGGCCAAGACTTCGTTGGGATTGGTGCCCGGCCGAGCGCCGTGCCCGAGGCCGATTTTGCAGGTGTGCAGATAGTCCTCGAGCTTTGCCTTCTCGAAATCGTGGTAGGCGCGATTGCGGCGCGAGAGCAAATCAAAATCCACCAAGTGAGCGTCGAACTCGGGGCCATCGACGCAGGCGAACTTGGTCTCCTTGCCAACGCTGACGCGACAGCCACCACACATGCCGGTACCGTCGACCATGATGGGGTTCAGGCTCACGACGGTGTGGATCTTGTGCGGGCGCGTCACCTCGGCGACCGCCTTCATCATCGGCACCGGACCGATGGCGAGCACGAAGTCGATCGTGCGACCGCCGTCGATGAGCTCGCGCAGCTTGTCGGTGACAAAGCCGTGAAAGCCGTACGAACCATCGTCGGTGGTGGGGTAAACCTCGTCACACACAGCGCGCAGCTCGTCTTCGAGGATCACGAAGTGCTTCGTGCGCCCGCCAATGATCGAGATGACCTCATTGCCGGCTTGTTTGAGCGCCACGGCGGTTGGGTAAGCGATGGCCGTGCCGACGCCGCCACCGATCGAGACGGCGGTGCCAAACTTCTCGATGTGGGAGGGCATCCCGAGGGGGCCGGCGACGTCCGCGATGTGCTCACCTGTCGCGAGGCTGTTGAGCAATTTGGTGGACTTGCCGATGCCCTGGACGATGACGACAATCCAGCCAAAGGTCGCATCACTGTCGGCGATGGTGAGCGGAATACGCTCGCTCTGCTCGGTCGGGCGGATAATGACAAACTGCCCGGCCTTGCGCTTCTGGGCGATTTTCGGCGCGCGGATCTTGATGTAACGCACGTCAGGGGCGAGATCGCGGGCTTCGAGAATGGTAAACATGGCGCTGAACAACCATCCTGCGGGGCGTCTGTCAAGCGCCGCGAAGGGTTGTGTGGTAGGGAGTGTGCCATGGGGGACGTGCTAGTGCTCATCGTCGATGACGAGCGCGATCTCGTGCACACGTTGAGGTACAGCCTCGAGCGCGAAGGCTATCAGACGCGCGTGGCGTACTCAGGGGAAGAGGCGTTGGCGGCGGCGCGCAAGCGACCCCTGCCGAGCCTGGTCTTGCTCGACCTCATGCTGCCGGACATCTCCGGCATGGACGTCTGTCGGGCGCTCAAACAGAATGCCGAGACGCGCGCCATTCCGGTGGTGATGCTCACTGCCAAGAGCGCCGAAATCGATCGCGTCGTCGGCGTAGTCGGCGAACTCGACGGTGGTACGGAAGCGGCTGGACAGACCGGGGTTCTGGGCCACGAAGATGACCATCGGATCGGGATAGCCGGCCACGATCAGCACCAGGTCGTCGCGATGGTCCTCCATCTCCTTGACCAACGTGTCAACGGCCTCCTTGCCGTACTGGTCTCCGGCCAGGCTGTACGCCTCGTCGATGAACAACACG
>CAYHNK010000321.1:0-5469 GCA_964357695.1 uncultured Bdellovibrionales bacterium
CGAAGCTCGAGCTGTACAACTCGAAGTACGAGGACGAGCACAAGAGCGTCTACAAGGACGATGCATTTGCACGTTGGCTCTCGGGTAAGCTTCGCGCTACGGACGAGGAGTCGGCCGCGCTCAACGACGCGTGGATCGACTATCGTAAGGCCATTGCGGTGTACGAAGACGACTATGCCAAGCGCTACAAGACACCGTTGCCGCGCTTTCTCGTCGAGGACGCCATGCGTGCGCTCGCGGCGCTCGGTCCGGATTTTGCTGACGAGTATCAGCAGCTGCGCGGTGCCTACCCGAGCATCACCGTGCCTACAGCCGAGGAGAGCGACAAGCGCGGGGAGGTGGTGCTCATCCATCTGAGTGGTGAGGCGCCCTATAAGCGCGATCTCTTCTGGACGGCGCAGTCGCCAGCCGGGATTTTGCGCATCGCCTATCCGGAGTTTGTGCCAAAGTCCCACGCCATCCAGCAGGTCAGGCTCTCGCTGGGGGGCGCTCAGGCGACGAGTGAGGTGGCCGAGAACGTGACGGCCATCGCTCTGCAGAACCTCGCGGATCGCATGGGTCGCATCAAGGCGAAGGCCATCGCGCGGGCGGTCTCAAAGTTCGTCGCGGCCAAGGGCATGCAGGCGGGGGGCAAGGCTCTCGGCAACAAGGGCGGCAACTCCGCGGGCGCAGGTGCCGCGCTGCAGGTCGCTGGCGCATTGTTTGAAATCGGCAACGCGGTGGCAGAGGAATCCGACAAGCGCTCCTGGATCACGCTACCGGCGCAGATCAACGTGGCGCGTCTCTTCGTACCGCCGGGTCCCTTCGTCATTCAGGCGGAGTTCTTGGGGCCGCGTGGCGAGGTCATCGAGCGCACCGAGTTGCGCGGCGAAGTGGCCGCTGGCAAGACGGCGTTTCTCTCTCATCGCACGTATCGTTGATGGTGGTTGATGTCCCGGGCGGCGCCGATGGCGCCGTGCCCCTGTCCAAATTTGACTACGAGCTGCCCGCGGCGGCGGTGGCGCAGGTGCCCGTCGAGCCGCGTGATGCCAGCCGTCTGATGCATCTGGGTGCCGACGCGACGACTCCGCTCGCGCATTACGCATTTCGCGAGCTGCCGACGCTGCTCTCACCAGGCGATCTCTTGGTGGTCAATCGCACGCGCGTTCTTCCTGCCCGCTTGCATGTGCGCCGTCCGACGGGCGGGCGGGTGGAGCTGTTGTTTGTGCGGCCCGTGGACGGGAACCTGGCCGGCGGTTGTGCCTGGGAGGCTCTCGGACGCCCAGGCTCCGCCCTCAAGGCGGGCGCGGAGCTGCTCGCGTCGGGCGGGGAACGGCTGCGGGTCGAGCAGCGCATCGGCGACACCGCGCTGATCCGCGCGACTGAGCCCGTGGCATCGCTGCTCGCGCGCCACGGCGAGGTACCGCTGCCACCGTACATTGAGCGGCCCGAGGGACCGAGCGCCGCCGATGCCGAGTCTTACCAAAGTATCTTCGCGCAGGACCCGGGTGCGGTGGCGGCACCGACGGCGTCGCTGCATTTTACGCCGCAGGTGATGGAGTCGCTGCGCGTACGGGGTGTGCGCACGGCGGAAGTGGTGCTGCACGTCGGACCGGGGACGTTTCTGCCGGTGCGCAGCGAGCACGCCAACGACGTTCGCCAACACGTAATGCACCAAGAGTGGTACGACGTACCGCGGGCGACGAGCGAGGCCATCGCGCAGACACACGCGGCCCACGGGCGCGTGGTGGCGGTGGGCACGACCTCGGTGCGCGCACTCGAAGCGTTCGCCACGAGTGGGCGGGCGAGCGGCATGACGCAGATCTTCATCCGCCCCGGGCATGAGTTTCGTTTCGTGGATGGCCTCGTGACCAATTTTCACCTGCCGCGCTCGACGCTGCTCATGCTGGTCGCGGCGATGGCGGGCCGCGAGCGCGTGCTCGATGCGTACCGTGTCGCACTCGCGAGCGGGTATCGTTTCTTTTCATACGGCGACGCGATGTTGGTGTGGCGACAGGGTGCCGCGGCGCGGGGTGTCCATGACGCATAGCGGTGACGGCCGACCCATTGGTTTCGAGCTGCTCGGCACGTGCAGGCGTACGAACGCCCGTCGCGGACGCCTGACGACGCGACACGGCGTCGTTGAGACACCGGTCTTTATGCCGGTGGGGACGCTCGGCTCCGTCAAGACGCTCGATGCACGTGATCTCGATGCGCTCGGCGCGCGCATCACGCTCGCCAATGCCTACCACCTCATGTTGCGTCCGGGCGACGAGCTCGTGGCCAAGCTGGGCGGGCTGCATCGTTTTGGCGCCTACGCTGGCGCGATCCTCACCGACAGCGGCGGCTACCAGGTGTACTCGCTCGCTAGCCGGCGCGAGCTGCGTGACGATGGCGTGAGCTTTCGCTCGCACATCGACGGGCGACTCATCGATCTGACCCCTGAGCGGCTCGTTGCCATCCAAGAGAATCTGGCGCCAGATATCGCCATGGTGCTCGATGTCTGCCCGCCGGCCCAGGCGCCGCGCGCCGAGGTTGAGTCCGCGGTCGAGCGCACGAGTCGCTGGGCACGTCGATGTCTGGCAGCCCGCACGCGCGATGACGTGGCATGGTTTGGCATCATCCAGGGGGCGTTGTTCGATGACCTGCGGCGACAACATGTCGACGATCTCGCCCAGCTGCCGTTTGATGGTTTTGCCGTTGGCGGTGTCTCGGTGGGTGAGTCGCCCGAGGACATCGATCGGATTGTGGGTGTGACGGCACCGCTCTTGCCTGTCGGCCGACCACGGTACCTGATGGGCGTGGGTACCCCGGCAGATCTTGTGCGCGGCGTCGCCGCCGGGATCGATATGTTTGACTGCGTCATGCCAACACGCAATGCGCGCAACGGGCAGCTCTTTACCTCCGCGGGAAAGATCACCATCAAGAATGCCGAGCACCGCGCTAGCGAGCGGCCGGTGGATGAGCAATGCGGCTGCTACACATGCCGCACCCACACGCGCGCCTACCTGCGCCATCTGTTTGTTGCCGGCGAAATCACGTATCACCGGCTCGCTACCCTGCACAACGTCAGCTTCTACCTTGGGCTGATGCACGGCATGCGCGAGGACATTGCCGCCGACCGCTTTGACCCGCAGGCGTGGCTTGCGCGAGTCGGTGCCGGCAAACTGAATGGGACGCCCGAATGATCCGTCGAACGGGGGGAGTGGCGTGCGGCGTGCCAGCGCCAGGATGGCATCGGCGGCGCAAATCGGCTAGGCTGGCCCGCGTTCTTTTCAGCAGGAGGAGGAGATGAGCATGCGTCTGCGTGCGGTGATGGTGTTGGGGTCTTTGGCGATGTTTGCGACGCACGCTCGTGCCAGCGAGGGCGTGGTCGAAGCCGTGGGCGAGGCGATGATTCGTGGTGGCGATGAGGTCGCCGCCAAACAGGCCGCGACGGCCGACGCGCTCAAGAAATGCGTCGAGCAGGTCGTCGGCATCTCGGTGCGCAGCGACTTTACCGCCGATCAGCAGGAGACGGTGAAGAACAATCAGGCCGAGTTCTACTCGCAGGTACGCGACACGTTGGTGCAAAAGAGCGAAGGGTTCATCGCTTCCTATGACGTGCTCGAGTCCGGCGCGGCGGGCAGCGTGTTCAAGGTGAAGGTGCGGGCGCAGGTGTATGAGTCGAAGATCCGCGCGGAGGTGCAGAAGCTTGCCGATCTCATCAGCGCCGCCGGCAATCCGAAGCTCATGCTGGTCCTGCAGGAGGTCTACGTCGATGAAAAAGGAAGCCGACGTTTGGCGGCGGAGTCCCTGGTTGGCGCCCACCTGGAGAAGGAGCTTCTCGCGCGCGGATTCGAGCTGCGCGGACAGAGCAAGGCCCGCGGGGTTGCCGCTGAAGGGCTGGAGGCCTACGACCGCTGGCTCGATGACGTCAAGGGCGCAGCGGCCATGGCCCGCGACCAAAGTGCGGACATCCTTATCGCCGGACGCATCGAGATAGCGGACAAGGGCAAGATCGAGGACGCGGGCGCCATCGAGGCACTGCGTGGGCAGGTGCGCATCGAGATCGCGAGCGTCGTGCGGGGGCTCAACACGGCCAGTGGCGAGCTCTTTAGCAGCAAGCCGGTGCAGATGCGCTCAGTCGGCATGACCATGGAGCGCGCGGTGCAGCGAGCACTCGGGGGTCGCGGCGAAAATCTCATCAAGCAGATTTTCGGCAACCTACTCGAGGATCTCAAAGTGAGCTTTCGCAAGAGTGCCGATCAGGGCCAGAGCTTTATGGTCATGCTGCGCGGCGTCAAGAGCTTTCGCAAGCAGGGCAAGGGCTTCTTGGATGTTCTCGGTGGTGTCGAGGGCGTCTCGGAGGTGCGACAGAAGGCGTTCGGCGACGGTCTTCTGAGCGTCGACGTGCGCTGTAAGTGCAACGCGGCGGAGCTCCAAGAGCGCATCTTTGCCCGCACGGGCAGCGAAGCGGTTTTTTCCACGCTGGACATCGAGTCGGTGTCGGGCAAGCAGCTTTCGTTCAAGCTCTAGGCCGTCAATCCCACGTGTCGTTGGATCGGGTGACATACGACGCGGGTGTGCGCCTGCGCGGCACGCCGTTGTCCTTTGATGCGGTGCGGCGTCGCGAGCTCTGCGTCTTGACCGGCCTGCGCGAGCGCGCGCCTGCGGCCCATCGCCGCACAGTGGTACCGAGCGATATGGCTGCGGCGCTCGAGCGACTGGGTCTGCGCGAGCGTCTGTTGCCACTCCCGACAGGTCGTTGGGGGGGCATCGGCGCCCAGCGGTTGCAGTTTCTTGCGGTGGGGGACGGGTGGGAGCGCGCCGCCGCGCTCGTGCTCATCGGTGAAGAGCGCGTCATCGTGGCCGGGCGTCTGCTGGCTGGCGAGACGATTGTGACCGAGGCGGACCATTTGGTCGTTGAAGTGGCAGCGCCGGGTCATCGGGGGGCCGAAGTCGCGCAGGTGGCGGTCGCTGTCGGCGAGTTTGTCGAGCAGACGCAACGTGATGGGTGGGGCGCCGACGTGTGGGTCGAGGGTCTGGGCGTGGGTGTGCTACTGTGGCGCGCGCTCATCGGCGCTGGCGTGCGAGCTTCGGCGGTGGGCCCACTCGCTACCGTGTTGGGATTGGACAGTGCGAACGCTCGCCCGGGTGTGCGACTCGCCGTCATGGGGTCACGGCTGCCAGCGCGCCGACGCATCGCCTGGGTGGATTCTGGGCTGGGGGTCTGGGACCGATATGCGTCGCGCCGCCGGGCCGTGGATGCAACGTTCCGCCTGCGCTACTTGGCGTCGTCGGCGGAGCTGGACGCCGCCGTCGCATCGACGGGCGCACGTGAGGTGACCGTGATTGGTGCACCGCCCGCGGCAACCGGAGACGTGGGTGAGCGATGGCCTGGCGTTGGCACACGGTGGCTCACGACTCCGGTGCAACAGGCGCTCGGCGCAGTGAGTCGCGTGGCAAATTGAGGCGGCGCGCGACCTGTGCTATCGGCATGACGCATGA
>CAYHNK010000322.1:0-5441 GCA_964357695.1 uncultured Bdellovibrionales bacterium
GTGGGGCAATCGCGAGACCGCCAGCAACGGCGTCGCGGCGTTCATGCTCGGCGACACCAAGATGATGATGGCGTCCTTGGTGAACCGCAGCGCCAGCCTGCGCTACGGCGTTGGTCAACGCTCGGGGGCGGGCATCGCCATCATGCCCGGGACCACCTCGAGCACCACGGTGGCAGGACGAACCGTCGACACCTCGCAGCCGACGTTCGTTGGCGTTTTGTTCCAGGTCGGCTTGGAGCTCGGCTACCTCGGCGTGCACCGCAGCCCCGAGGGCTACGTCCTTGCGCCCGGCTGGAGTCTGCTGGTCGTGCCGCAGGGGCAGGGCTTTCTCATGATGGGCAATCAGAACGACCAGAGCATCACGATGAACATGGTGACCATCGGCGCGGCACTGGAGCTGGACGTGCCCATCGGCGCATCACTGGGGATCAAAGGGACGCTCTTTGGCGGCGCCACCGCCACGTCCGTCACCGCTGGCGACTACACCTACAAGTCCGGGTTTTCGCGCATCACCAACCCCTCGTTCGACATTTACATGCAGAGCGCCACCGGCCGGATGTCGCTGGGCCTCGGTTTGAGCACCCTCGCCAGTGCCGCCACCGATTCGGACAGCCGCGAGGCACTCACGAAGAACCCCATGCTGATCTTCACCTGGGAGGACTGGGTGGGACGCGGCATGGCCTATGCGAAACAGGACGTCGAGATGCTCGGGATCTCGGTGCACGACAACGCCGAGGTGCTCTCCATGCCACGCAGCGCCTTCGTCGGCGAGGGCCACCCGTCGGCGGGCGGCGGCGCACCCGCAACCGAGCCGCAATCTCCGGTGCCTTTCCGACCCGTGGCAGCTCAGCCTGAAACATCCTTCATGCGATAACCGACACCCGGCTCGGTCACCAAAAGATGCGGACGTGCCGGGTCGTCCTCGATCTTGCGCCGCAGCTGGGTCATAAAGACCCGCAGGTAGTGCGTCTCATTCGTGTAGGGCGGTCCCCAGACTTCCTTGAGTATCTGGCGGTGGGTAAGCACCTTGCCGGCGTTCTTTGCCAAGAGCACGAGCAGCCTGTACTCGATCGGCGTCAGGTGGACCTCGCGCTCGCCGACTGTGACCTCACGGCGGACCTGGTCAATGCGCAACGCGCCCACCTCAATGATCGACGTCGACGTGTCGGTCCCTGCTTGCGCGGCATGCCGCAACGCCACGCGCATGCGCGCCAAGAGCTCACGCACACCAAAGGGCTTCGTTAGGTAGTCGTCAGCGCCCGCATCGAGTGCCTTGACCTTGTCGTCTTCCTTCCCACGGGCCGAGATGACGACGATCGGCACGCGACTCCATTCTCGGATCTGTCGCGTCAGGTCGATACCGTCCCCGTCGGGAAGCCCGAGGTCCAGGAGAATGAGCTCGGGGTTGTAGGTGGTGGCGGCGACCAGCGCGGCCTTGACGGTTCCAGCGTCAATTACCCGGTAGTCTTGCGCAACGAGCGCCGTGCGCAGAAAGCGAAGCATCTGGGCCTCGTCTTCGACGACGAGCACCAACGCCGGCAAGGCGCTCATCGCCGTGCCCCCTCGGACGTAAGCTCCGGCGGCGCCGGTGGCTCGAGCGTCGGCGGCGCCTTCTGGACCGGCAGCGTGATGCGAAAGAGAGCGCCACCCTCCGGTCGATTCTCCGCGGCGATGGTCCCGCCGTGAGCATGGACAATACCTCGGCAGATGGACAGTCCAAGGCCGACGCCTCCCGAGCGCGTCGTGGGGCCCCGATAGAACTTGTCGAACACGAGGCCCTGCGCGCCCGCAGGCAGGCCGGGACCTCGATCCGCTACGGCGATCTCAAGCACCGTGTTGTCCGACCGCGCCGACACCTGCATGGCACACTCGGGGCCGCCGTGCTTGACGACGTTCTCAAAGAGGTTCACGAACACTTGCTCGAAAAGGACCGGGTCCACAAACAAGAGCGGTAGGTCCTCGGGTAGGTCCACCACCACCGCACTCGCGCCCAGCTTGGACTCGAGTCGCGACAGCGCCGACCCGACCGTCTCCTCCAAGGGAACCCACTCCCGCTTCGGAACGATATCTCCCGAATCGAGGCGCACCATATCGAGGATGTTGCCAACGAGCCGCTCCATGCGCTCGGCTTCGGTACAGATCGCGTCACAAAGCTCCGCACGTTGTTCCGGTCCGAGCTTCCCCTCATCGTCTCGCAAGGTCGTGCCGGCTCCGGTGATCGCACCAAGAGGTGTCCGTAGATCGTGCGACACGGCGCTCAAGAGCGCGCTGCGCATCTCCTCCGTCCGCATTCTGAGCGCTGTCGTCTTGGCCTCCTCGACCAGGCGGGCGCGTTCCACGGCGAGAGAAACCTGCCGCACGAAAGCATCGAGGAACCCGCGGTTCTCCGTGTCGAGCAGCTCGAGCGAGGGGGTCAGCACCCCGAGGGCGCCCAGCGTTGCGGCGCCCGCTTGAATCGGGAAGCAGATCACCCGCGAGCCCGGAAGGGTATCCGTCCCGTGCCCGGCGGGGCGGCCGTGCTCCATGACCCAGCGGGCGACCGCCAGCTCCTCCTCGGTCAGCTCGAGGCCGGACCGACTCGCTGCCTGCAACTCGAGCGTGCCCGCAGCCCCGGTGACTACGACGACGGCGGCGCCACCAAACGCCTTGGCGGCGTGCGCGGCAGCCGCCTGCACCGCCGCTTTCTCATCCTTGGCGCTCGCAAGCTCGCGGCTCAGCGAGTACAGCGCCGACGTCCTCGCCTCGCGCACGCGCGCGCCGCGCTCCTGACCACGCAATCGCGACACGAGCCCGCTGATGACAATGCCGACGCCGAACATCGTCAGGAACGTGAGGAGATGTCGACCGCTCTCGATGCTGAAAGTGTAAAACGGCGGAACGAAGAAGAAATCGTAGGCGGCAACCGACAGGCCCGCAGCCACGAGCGATGGGGTCCTCCCGTACCGGTAGGCCACGACCATGATGATGAGCAGGAATCCCATCACGAGGTCGGCCTGCGCCACAGTCGCCCGGGTCAGCACACCCACGGTGGTGGCCACTGCCACCGACAGGGCGGCCAGGGCGATGCCCACTCGGTTGAGACCGCTCTTGGTGGGCAGCGGCCGTGCCTTGGCGTGCGCTGGCGCCTCGTCGCCAGCGATGAAGTTGATCTCGATGTCGCCGCTGTCGCGAACCAGCCGATTGACGATCGAGCCCTTCAGAACGTCTCGCCAAGGCGAGTGGGTCGGCTTGCCGATGACGATACGGGTGACGTTGTGCTCGCGCGCGTAGCGCAGGATCTCGTCAGCGACGTGCGTCCCCACCAACCGGACCACCTCGGCGCCCATCGACTCGGCGAGCCGCAGATGCGAGCGCAGGCGTTCGCGATCAAACTTGCTGGCACGGTGAGCGTCCGGAGCATCAACATACGCCGCCACCCAGTCGGCGCGAAGGCCGGCGGCCATGCGGCGCGCACCGCGCAGGATTTTTGCCGACGAAGGACTCGCTCCCACGCACACGAGGATCCTCTCCGCGGTCGGCCAAGTCGCCTCGATGTCATGCGCACGCCGGTGGGCCTGAAGATCAACCTCGATGCGTTCCGCGGCGCGTCGAAGGGTGAGCTCGCGCAGCGCCAACAGATTGCCGCGTTTGAAAAAGTGATTGGCGGCACGTTGCGCTTGCTCGGGGAGGTAGACCTTGCCCTCTCGCAAGCGGGCAATGAGCTCGTCGGGCGGCAGGTCGCACAGCTCAATCTCGTCGGCGCGCTCGAGCATGGAGTCAGGAACGGTCTCGCGCACGCGCACGAACGTGATCTGCGCGATCACGTCGTTCAAGCTCTCGATGTGTTGGATGTTGAGAGTGGTATGCACCTCGATGCCGCTTTCGAGAAGCTCGAGGACGTCTTGCCAGCGCTTTTTGTGCCGACAGCCTTCCGCGTTCGTGTGCGCGAGCTCGTCGAGCAGCAACACCTTGGGTCGGCGTGCGAGCGCTCCTTCGAGGTCGAGCTCGGGCAACGTCGTGCCCCGATAAGCAACCTCGCGGCGCGGCAGGACTTCGAGCCCGTTGAGCAACGCCGCGGTCTCGGCACGGCCGTGGGTTTCGACGCAGCCCACCACGAGGTCGACGCCCTGCGCGCAAAGCCGCCGCGCCGATTCGAGCATCGTGTAGGTCTTGCCGACCCCTGGCGCGTAGCCCAGAAAGATCTTGAGGACCGCTCTCGAGCTACGCTCCTCTTCGGCCTGAATGCGCCGCAAGAGCGCCTCCGGATTGGGTCTGTCGTGCGCCATGGTCGGTCGCCTTCATCGGCAAGGGAAGACTCTCACTTTCCGGCGTTTTCCTCCATGCTTGTTAGCGCCAGATTGAGCTGCAACACGTTCACGCGCGGCTCGCCGAGAAACCCGAGATCGCGGCCCTCGGTATGGGCGACGACGAGCGCGGCGATCTTCTCCGGAGCTATCCCCCGTGCGCGGGCGATGCGGGCAACCTGCCACAGTGCAGCCTCCGGCGACAGGTGTGGATCGAGCCCGCTCGCCGAGGTGGTCAGAAGCTCTACCGGGATCTGACCCGCGGTGCTGTTCGCTGCGGAGAGTCGTGCGGCTTGCACCATCGCCCGCGCCCGTAGCTTTTGCGATGTCGGACCGAGGTTCGACCCCGAGGACGCCGCCGCGTCATACCCATGCTCGCCTGCTGCCGACGGGCGCGGCTGGAAATGGCTGGACTCGGCGAACACCTGACCGATGAGCGCGGAACCGACGACCAGACCCTTCTCGTCGCGCACCAGGCTGCCGTTCGCCTGATCGGGGAAGAACAGTTGCGCGAGGCCAGTGACCGTAAGCGGGTAGACAAGTCCCGTCAGCACGAGCGTCACGATGGTTGTCCGCAGTGCGGTGGTGAAGGTGTTGGCGCTCGTCATGGGCGTTCTCCTCATGTCAGCCCCATCGCCTGGAGCGCGAGGTCGATGCCCTTGATGCCCGCGAACGGCGTGGCGACACCACCGAGCCCGTAGATAAGGAGCGACCGTCGCAGCAGCGCGGCGGCCCCAAGCGGTCGGTAGCGTACGCCGCGCAGCGCCAAAGGGATGAGGGCGATGATGATGAGGGCGTTGAAGATGACGGCCGAGACGACGGCGCTGTAGGGGGACGCGAGGCGCATGATGTTGAGCGGCGCCATCTCCGGATACACGCCGACAAAGAGCGCCGGCAGGATGGCAAAGTACTTGGCCACGTCGTTGGCGATCGAGAACGTGGTCAGGTTGCCGCGCGTCATCAGGAGTTGCTTGCCGACCTCCACGACCTCCAGAAGCTTGGTGGGATTCGAGTCGAGATCGACCATATTGCCGGCTTCCTTGGCGGCCTGCGTGCCGGTGTTCATCGCGACTCCCACGTCGGCTTGCGCCAGGGCCGGCGCATCGTTCGTTCCGTCCCCGGTCATCGCCACGAGCTTGCCCTTCGCCTGCTCCTCCC
>CAYHNK010000323.1:0-5402 GCA_964357695.1 uncultured Bdellovibrionales bacterium
CAAGCTCCTGCCTGCGTGAGCCCCACCTCAATCGCCGCAGCGATGGCGGCTGGCGACTCGCTACGCGGATTGTCACTGGTCACGAGCACCCAGTCGGCCGCAGCCGCAGCCGCCGCACCCATCATCGGGCGCTTGGTACGATCACGATCGCCGCCGCAGCCAAAAACGCACAACAGTCGTCCCGTGGTGATCTCACGGGCCGCACCCAACGCCTGGGTGAGCGCGTCGGGCGTATGCGCGTAGTCGACGATGACTTGCGGCTCACCCGCACGGCTGACCACCTCGAAACGACCGGGCACGGCGCGCACCGACTCGAGGCCGCGCACGATGTCCGCCAGATCGAGCTCGAGCGCGACACCCACGCCCACGGCGAGCAGCGTATTGAGCACATTGAAGCGACCCCGTAGCGGCGATGCAATCGTCACGACGCCACGGGGGGTGCGTGCCCGAAGCCGGATCCCCTCGCGATCCATCGCTAAGCTCGCGACGCCTACCTCGGCGGTGGCCGACGACAGGGACACGCGTAGGCACCGTTCGCCGGCGAGGACCGCGATGCGCGGGTCATCCACATTGAGCACTGCCACACCCTGGGGCTTGCGTAGCTCGTCAAACAGGCGCCTCTTGGCGGCGAAGTAGCCCGCCATGTCCCCGTGATAGTCGAGGTGATCCTGACTAAAGCTCGCGAACACGGCGGCATCGTAGGCGAGCCCATCGACGCGCCGTTGTGCCAGCGCGTGCGAGCTCACCTCCATCGCCACCGCTTGCGCGCCCGCTCGCCGCATGTCCGCGACGAGCGCAACGAGGTCGACCGACTCGGGAGTGGTCATGCCGGTCTCGTGCGTGGTTCCCGCAAAGTGACTGCCGAGCGTGCCGACGACACCACACGGGCGCCCAGCGGCGCTGAGCATCGCTTGCACGAGCTGCGCCGTGGTCGTCTTGCCATTCGTGCCGGTGATGCCAACCATCGCAAGAGCCGCGGCAGGATCGCCGTAGAGCGTGCGCGCCACATGAGCCAGAGCACGGCGCGTGTCACCCACCACGATCCGCGTCGCGCGGCCCACGGCAACTGCGCGCTCACACAGCACGGCGCTGGCCCCGCGAGCCAGGGCACCCTCGACAAATTTGTGACCGTCACTCGTGACACCCACCAGGGCGGCAAACATGTCGCCCGCGCGTACGCGACGGCTGTCGTAGGCGAGACCGGTCACCTCGACATCGGCGCCGTCGATGTGCGCGTCGATGCCAGCCAAGAGCTCACTGAGTCGCATGTCAGATCACGGCATCGCCAGCGTCAGCAACACGCGCTGCACGCCTGCCGTCTCCTTGCCCGGTGCCGGGTCTTGGCGCACCACTTTGCCGCTACCTTCCATCTCCACCTCGTAGGACGCCCCCAGAAGAGCGTAGCGTTCGAGCGCCTGTCGCGCCGTCAGACCCAAAAATGATGGCAGCCCACTCGCGCGCGTCGCGGTCGGCTGCTCGACGGAGTCGACCTCCGTGCCCTCATCGGTCGAGGGCGCGGCGACGCCTGCCATCTTCGTTTCCTTCGCCATGCTCGTCGGCGCAACACCCAACGCCCGCATGGTGGTGGCCGCGATTTCGGCAAAGACCGGCGCCGCCACCGCCCCGCCGGCATGTTGCGTCGCTGGCTCATCGACCGCGACGACAATCACCGCCCGCGGCGCCTCCACTGGCAGAAACCCGGCAAACACCGACACGAAGCGATCGTTGCTGTAGCCACCCGCCACGAGATCCGGCTTCTGTGCGGTTCCTGTCTTGCCGGCAATACGGTAGCCGGGCGTCGTGGCGCGATAGCCAGTACCTCCCTCGCTCACCGCGGCCTCCATCATGGGCACCACTTTGGCAACCGCCGCGGCGCGCAAAACACGGCGTGCGGACCGTTCACGTGCTGGCTCGGATCGCCCGTCGGGATCCACCATCGCCTGTGCGAGATAGGGCGGGCGGTACACGCCACCGGTCGCGAGCACATTGAAGGCGGCAGCCAGCTGCACGCCGGTGACCGCGAGACCGTGACCAAACGCCATCGTCGCGAGGCCCACCGAAGACCAGGTCGCAGCGGGCCGCACGAGCCCAGGACTCTCGCCGGGAAAATCGATATCGCTGCGCATGCCAAAACCGTAGCGCGCAAACGCGGCCTCGAGGCGCGCGCGGCCGATCTTCTCGGCGATCTTGGCCGCCCCGATGTTGGACGAGTATTTGATGATGCCTGTCAGATCGAGCCACGCGTGGGGATGAGGATCGCGAATGGTGTGAGGTCCGACGGTGTAGGCGCCGTTCTCGCAGAAGAACAGATCCGTCGGCGCAATCGAGCCACCATCGATCGCCGCAGCCACGACGAGCGGCTTGAGCGTCGAGCCGGGCTCGAACATGTCCGTCACGGCGCGGTTGCGGCGGACTTCGGCCGTCGTCGCCTCGACGCTGTTCGGATTGAACACCGGCACTCCCGCCAGACCGAGCACGCCACCCGTCTGGCTGTCGAGGACCACGGCCCACGCGGCCCGCGCCCCGGTCTCCGCGACAGCACGCGCGAGTGCCTGCTCCGCGCCGTGCTGCACCTCGAGGTCAATCGTCAGCTGCAGGTCGCGTCCCTGGGAGCGCTGCTCGGGGTCCAGCCCGCCCGTGAGCACCGAGCGCCCACGCCCGTCGCGCACGGCGGCGACCACCTGGGCTTCGCCCGCGAGGAGATCGTCAAATTGTTTCTCCACGCCTTCGAGGCCGTGCGCATCGACGCCAGTAAAACCCAAGAGGTGGGCGGCAATTTCGCGATTGGGGTAGTAGCGTCGCGACTCGGGCGTCACGTCCACGCCGGTGATGGCGAGCGCACGCACGCGCCCGGCCATCTCGGGCGTCACCTGGCGACGCAGCCAGACGAACTCACGCTCACTCGCGAGACGGCGATAGACGGGATCGAGCGGCATCTCGAGCACGGCAGCCAGCTCGCGCGCGGCACGCCGAGGATCGACGATGCGTGACGGATTGGCGTAGATGGACGGCACATCGACCGAGATGGCGAGCGGCTTGCCGTCGCGGTCCAAGATACGACCGCGGCGCGCAGGCACCTTCACGTCGTTGAGGTATTCGTCGGCGGCAAGGCGCGCGAGCTCAGCGTGCTGTCCGACCTGAAGCTGCACGGCGCGCAGGCCCGCCGCACCGAGTCCCAGACTGAGCACAGCCATCAGGGCCAGCGCTCGACGCCGAAAGCGTCGCAGATCGTGCTGCTCGTGGCTCACAGCGCCCCTCGCACAGGAGCGCTCGCGAGGCGCCAGACCTCTTGCGCAGTCGGCGCACGCAGACCGAGCTCCCGCGCCAAACGCTGCATATTGTCGGGTGAGAGCAGTGCCGCGCGCTCGACCTCCAACTGCCGCTCCAGCGCATCGAGTCGCTGGCGCTCTTTCTCCTGCTCCGAGAGCGCGTAGCCGAGCTGCACCGCTTCCTGGTGAACCCAGATGCGAAACATGGCCCCTGTCACGGGCGGCACAGCCAGCGCCAGACAGAAGAGCATGTATCGCAGCATCGCCGGCGTCACGACACGTCCTCGATGCGCTCCGCGGCGCGCAAACGTGCACTGCGGGAGCGTCGATTGCGACGCACCTCATCCTCGGAGGCCACCCAGGCGCGGCGCGTCAGCACCCGCAGTGTGGGCTTGTGACCACACAGGCACTGGGGCAGCGACGGCGGGCAGATGCACCCATGCATCGCATCGCGCAGCGCACGTTTGACCGCCCGATCCTCGAGTGAGTGGTAGGACAGAATCGCGACCACCGCCCCCGGCGCCAGCACCTGTGGCAAAGCCGTCAGCAGCGCGTCGAGCTCTCCGAGCTCGTCATTGACCCAAATGCGCAGGCCCTGAAACGTTCGCGTCGCGGGATCAATGCCGTCGAGCGATCGAGGTACGAGACGCTGCACGAGACGGGCGAGCTCCCCGGTGGTCTGCGGCCGCTCATCGAGCATGGCGCGCGCGATGCGACGCGAGTGGCGCTCTTCGCCAAAGCGAAAGATGACGTTCGCGAGCTCGTGCTCGTCCACGTGTGCAAGCACGGCGGCGAGCGGCTCGCCACACGTCGGGTCCATGCGCATGTCGAGCGGCGCCTCGGCACGAAAGGAGAAGCCTCGCTCGCCGCTGTCGAGCTGAAAGGAGGAGACACCGAGGTCGGCGAGCAACGCGTCCACCGTGGTCCAACCGATTTCGCTGAGCACTTGCCCGAGGTCGGAGAATCGCGCGGCCACAAGACGCACGCGCGGCCCGAACTCTGCCAGCCGTGTCTGCGCCGCCTCGAGCGCCTGCGGATCGCGGTCGAGACCGAGGAGCTCGAGATCGGATGAAGCCCTGAGCAACGCCTCGGCGTGGCCCCCGCCACCGACCGTGCAGTCGACGACTCGATGGCAACGCCCCGGCCCGAGCAGCTCGAGCACCTCGCGGACCATCACCGGCTCGTGCACGAACTCTGTCATGCCCCACTCCCGCGCCAACGCCCGCATCACAGACCCAGGTCCGCAAGCGCCCGCGCGACCGCGTGCCGATCCTCGCGCGCCAGCTGCGTTTGGTGCGCCCAGAGCTCCTTCGCCCAGATTTCGATCGTGGTTACCATCCCCGCCCAAACGACGTCGCGCGCAATCTCGGCG
This sequence comes from uncultured Bdellovibrionales bacterium, assembly GCA_964357695.1. Taxonomy (GTDB): domain Bacteria; phylum Myxococcota; class XYA12-FULL-58-9; order XYA12-FULL-58-9; family CAYHNK01; genus CAYHNK01. The sequence goes on from CAYHNK010000323.1 coordinate 4,642, forward strand.
TACTCCCGCAGCATCGGCGGGATGAGCAGCCGCCCGTGACCATCGATGGTGCACTCTGAGGCGCCAGCGACGTAGATGCGCTTGATCTGCACGACCGCGGGGTCAAACTGTGGCAGCGCGGCGAGTCGCGCCTCAAACGCCTGCCACTCACCGACGGGATAGGCGACAAGACAGCGATCGATACCCGTCGTGACGATGAGACTCGCATCACCGTCACCCCCCGCGGGCGTGAGCAGCTCGCGAAAGCGCACGGGCAAGCTGGTGCGGCCTTTGGCGTCCACGGCGTGCTCATGAAGGCCACGAAACATGCACTATCCCCCGCCACCAGACGGCACGCGGATCAACTACGATCCGCTTCAACCCACTTCGATCCACTTTTTCCCACTGGACGCAATCTACATCCCAAAGCCGCGGTCGAGTCAAGGCATTTTGTGAGTTTCTTCAACAATCACCTGAGGATAGGTGATCCAATGTCCGTCCATGTAGGATACGGTTGCGTTTTTCGCGCGCCAAGCAGCGCGCGCTGCCGATAACTGCCACTGAGCACGGGCGCTCAGCCAGTGCGGGAGGCGACATGCGCTCAATCGGCGTCGGCATGGCGGCCGCAGCCATCGCGGGTCTCATGGGATGCACGTGGCTCGGTGATCTCGGCACCAACAGCGGTAGCAACGGCAGTGGCCTCTCCGGTGGCAACCCCACGGACGCCGCGAGAGATTCGTGCGGCGGCTCATGCGACGACGGCAATCCGTGGACCCATGACC
>CAYHNK010000324.1:0-5396 GCA_964357695.1 uncultured Bdellovibrionales bacterium
CCGCAACATCGACCCCTCGACCGTCGTCCTGTCGGCCGACGGCACCACGCTCGCGGACCGCAGTTCGCGCGTCGACGCGACGCTCGACGGCACGAGTCCCGATGGGGCAACCGGCAATCTGGGCTACCACGCGCCGTCGACCGACGAGGCACTCGGTGTGCGAGCCACGAACGACCTGCGCATCGTCTACGAACGCAATCAGGGTGGGGGTGGACGATGAGTCAGCAGGCTATCATCGCCAGTCTGCCGCCCGAGGCGCATAAGCTCCTCGACCCCGCAGCGCCTGCCCCGGCGCGCATGATGGCCGCACGCGGCATGGCTCCGCTGCGCCCCCGCGAGCAGGTGGGCGTGCTCGCCGGTCTGACGCTCGATGCCGACGAGAAGATCGCCGACACGGCACGGGCCTCACTCGTGAAGATGCCCGCGAGCTTGCTCGCACCGATTCTTCGTGGCGAGCTCGCTCCGGTGGTCGCCGACGTCCTGGCCATCGTGCTCGGCGAGCGTGAGGATCTGCTCGAGCCCCTCGTTCTCAATCCTGCGCTCGGTGACGACGCGCTCGCGCGTCTTGCGGCCAACGTGCCCGAGGCGATCATCGAGCTCATCGCCAGCAATCAGGAGCGCTGTCTGCGCTCCGAAGCGCTCGTACGCGCCATTCGCAGCAACGCGCGCATGCTGAAATCGAGTCTCGATCGCCTGTTTGATTTCCTCGTGCGCTCGGGGATCATCTACGACGATATGCCCGAGTTCGCCGAGGCCATTGCCCGTCTCTCGCCGACGGAAATGCAGCAGGCGGCGGAGAAGATCCACCTGCCCGACGCCGTCGCCGAGCTCATCGATCACGCGGCCCCCCCGGCGATGCTCGTTGCCTCGGAGTCACCACCCGCCGAAGAGGGCGAAGTTCGGCTCGACGACGTCGAGACCGTGGCCGACCACGAGCAGAAGCGTCGCATGTCGGTGCAGCAGCTCATTGCCAGCCTGAACATGGCGCAGCGCGTAGCCTTGGCGTTACGTGGCAACAAGGAGGCGCGCACGCTGCTCGTGCGCGACGCCAACCGGGTCGTCGCCGGTGCCGCCATTCGCAGCCCACGCGTGACGGAGCAGGAAGTGATCATGGCGGCTCAGAGTCGCTCCGTCTCCGACGAGGTCGTGCGCATCATCTCGACGAGCAAGGAGCTCATGCGCTCCTATCGGGTCAAGGTGGCTCTCATCAACAACCCCAAGACGCCGCTGGCAACGGCCATGCGGCTGTTGACTCTCTTGCGTCAAAACGACCTGCGGGCGGTAGCCAAATCAAAGGGCATTACGAGCGCGCTTGCCAATCAGGCCAAGCGCCTCGTCAACGCGAAGGCCGGGGCGCGCTAGCGCGACGAAAGCGAACGGCGCTACGCGTGAGCGCGCAGCTGTCGTCTCAGCATGCTGGCGAGTCGAACGGTGTTGACGAGCACGACCCCGACGCAGAGTAGCAAGGCAACGATGTAGCGCGTGCGGTGGTGGCCGGGCGCAACGTCGACAAACACGACGCGCTCTTCGCCATGTAGGCGCGGCGAGTACCGCTGGCGATAGGCGGCGAGAAAGGCGCTCGCCGTGCTGTCGGTGCTCGGCTCGATCGCGCGACCCGAAACCTGCACGAGCGTGCCCGGCGCAAAGCGCGACGCGTCGGGGGGCGTAACGATGTAGACGCCCTGCGAGCCGACGAGACGAAACAGCCACAGCTCGTCGCGCCCGAGTGACAGTCCGAAGATGACTTTCTGCGTCAGACCGCGGTGCTCGGTGATCCCTTCGATGCTGACGTAGCGGTTGGCGGGGATGTCCTTGGGAAGCATGTCTGTGACGTCGCCGAGCGCGGCCGGCGTGCTTGGCGCGCTCAACGCGTAGGCGATCCATCCCCGCTCACGCCATAGCCAGAAGAGGCAGGCGATGGTTGCCAGCACGGCCAAGCTGACACGGAGCACACGTGGGGGATGATGCAACGCACGGCGCACGACAGGCGCTCCCGGCGGCAGCTCCACGTCATCGGGTTGCTCGTCGGTGAGCGCTTGCGCCGGGGCCTCGGCGAAGTAGTCGAAGTCGCGCAGCGATCGCGGCGGCTCACGTCGCATGTCAGCCTCGTTCGAGCTTGACCAAGAGGAACTTGAACTTGGAGAACTCTGCCTGACCTGCGGTGTACATCACCTGCGTCAAGAGCGGTGCCCGCACGAAGCGGTCAGCGATGATCGTGATGACACCCTTGAAGTCGGCCTGGTTGTTGCGCGCCGCGATTTGCTTCTGGTGACCGACCGCTTCCTGGAGCTCGTTAAAGAGCGGCTCGATGAGCAGTCCAGCGTGCGTCTGATCTTGTGACGGCACCTTGCCGTTGTCGAGCGTGAGCACCGGCTTTTCGTCGACCAGGATCTTGTTCAAGGTCAAGGTAATGGCGGTGGACTCTTCGGGTGCCTCTTGAGAGTGCGTGAAGGGCACCTGCAAGTCTTTGTCGGGCTTGAGCTGGACGTTCGAGGACGAGTAGCTCTTGAGCAGAAAGACGAGCAGCACGCTGAGCACGTCGAGCAACGAGTTGATGCTGATGTCACCCTTCTTCTGCTCGAAGTGTCGCTTCTTGCGCCCCTTCTTGCCGACGCGGCCCGAGGCAAATTGTGCCGGGTCGGGCGCGACGCCATCCTGCGGGCCGTCCGCGGGAATCGAGAGATCTACAAGCTCTTTGACCATGATGTTGACTCTCCGGCCGTGTCGACGGCCTCAGCTTCCGGGGCTGATGACGACCTCGTCGAAAAGGACGCGCGTCTCGCCACTCGGCAGACGAATGTCGCGCGTTGTATCCATCGCCTCGATGAGCGCCTCGTACTCCGCGGTGGGCCCAGGCTGAAGGATGATGCGGTTCTCGTTGGGGAAGCGATCTTTGATCTGCGACACGATGTCCGCGAGCTTCGCGCGGTTGTAGAGCCAAAACGGGCGCTCCAGGCGGGCTTGCTCTTTGGTGCAGACGCCCTCGCTCTGGTTCTTGTCGCGCGGGGGCGGCACGGTACCGCGATAGCGCGAGCAGATGATGTTGCTCTTGGTGATTGGGATCGGGATGGCTTGTCCGTTCGCACCGGAGATATCGGCGAACGCGCCTGGTAGAGCAGACTCAACCGAGTAGCCGTCCTCGCGAATCGCGACCGTGAGATTCAAGGGTGGCTCGGTCGGGGGTTTGACGGCACTGCTGTCTGAGCCGATGGCCGGCGCCACGACGTTGAGCGTTGCGACCTCGACCACCGCGGTCATCATCAGGAGCGCCGGGATGAGCACCCCGAACATGTCCATCATCGGGTTGAGGTTGAGCTCGGGCTCCTCAATCTCGTAGTGGCGTCGGGACGACGGTTGGAAGGCCATCGGCTATCTCCCTTACGCCGCGGTGATGTGGGTGCCGCCGGAGCGTCCGCGCGAGATGAGCAGGTACTGGATCTTCAGCGCGTAGACATCGAGGTCGTCGATCAAGCGTTTGGTTGCCGAGTTGAGAAACACGTAGAAGGCCAGCGTCGGGATGGCGACGAGCAGACCAAAGGCCGTCGCGTTCAGACCGATGGCGAGCGATTGCGTGAGCAGCTGACTCTTCATGTCCGGCGGCGCGAGAGCGACCGCGGAGAACGCTTCGATGAGGCCGACGATCGTGCCGAGCAGACCGGCGAGCGTCGCCAGGTTGGCGACCGTGGGCAACACCGCAGTACGCACGGTGATGTCGCGCATGCACTCGGCCGTCGCGATCTCGAGCGCGTTGGCGATTTCCTCCTCGCCCTTGTTGGCCCGCGTGAGGGCGGCCTTCAAGACGCGCGGCAGCACGGCGCTCGGGGTGGCGTTGCACAGCTTGATGGCGCGGTCGATGTTGTTGGCCATGACGAGCTTCTGGATCTGCGCGACGAACGCACCACCGTTGATCGAGTAGCGAAAGAACAGTGCGTAGACGCGCTCGAGCGCGATGGTCCACGACACTGCCGAGAGTACGGTGATCGGGTGCATCCAGATACCGCCAGCGGTGTAGAATTCTGCAAGCGTACTCATCGTGTAAATCCCTTTCCGTTTTGTGAGCGCCCGGCGCGCGGTGTTTCACGCTCGGGGCGACATGGCAAGGCGAATGATCGTCGAAACGCACAAAGAGTGTCAAGGCGGCGGCACAAATACTCGTTGCCGCGATGGCGCTACGCTTGACACCCGCCCGCGCAGAAACATAGCGTCTAGATGAACGCGATGATGGTTGACGCCGACAGCAAGCTCTTCGCCAAGCTCCGCATGCCCGATGGACAGCGTGTGGCCACATCCGCCATCTGGAACACGAGCCTTGGTGGCATCTTCGTCGAGGAGAGCGCGCCCATGGCGTTTGGCGTCGAGGTAGTCTGTGAGTTCGAGCCGCAAGAGCGTGGTGCACGTGCGGTGCGCTGTCGCGGCTTTGTCGTCTGGACGACACGCCAATTCCCGGCGCGCGCGCCCGGCAAACAGGGATTCGCGGTGCGCCTGACCGATATCGGCATCGCCGACATGCGCATTCTCGCCGAGCAAGTGGGGCGCGACCTATGAGTGAGACACGTCCCAAGGCCCTGATCGTCGATGACGATCGACTCGCCCGAACCATGCTCGAGGACATGCTGGCGCCACACTTCGAAGTGCAGCTCGCCGCGAGTGGGGACGAGGCGCTGACGTTGCTCGGGAAGGCAACGTACGCGGTGGTGCTCTCCGATCAAATCATGCCGGGGGTCACCGGGGTCGAGGTGCTCTCGCGTTGCATGGAGCAGTGCCCGAGCACGGTGCGCATTCTCGTGAGCGCCACCGAGAGTCCCAAGGACATTCGCGACGCCGTCAACCTGGCGCGCGTGCACCGTGTGATCGTCAAGCCCCTGCGCGAGCTGGAGGTCGAGAGCATCGTGATGGGGGCGTTGCGCGAGCATCAGCTTGCCGAGGAGAACGCCCGTCTCGTCGTCGAGCTGCGGGCGCGCGAGGCCGAGCTCGAGCGGGAGCTACGCATCCGTGATGACGAGCTCGCCGGCATCATGGCGCAGGTGCGTGAGGTCCCCCGTTGACAGTCGCCTCTGCCGCTGCCAAGCATGAGCCCCTGAGCACGCGAGCGTGGCGGAATTGGCAGACGCGCTGGACTTAGGATCCAGTGGAGCAATCCATGAGGGTTCGACTCCCTCCGCTCGCACCAAAGTAGAGCATCCCTATCGGCGCCCAAGAGCGTGGCGTGAGTCGTCGAGATGAGCAAGGAGCCCGGCAAGCGCCTCGGAGACGTGAGTCGCCAGGCTATCGAGCGGTTGCGCGAGATCGTCGCCGCAGGTCGTTTCGCGACGGTTGCGGCCGTCGACGCGCAGAGCGGTGAAATCGTCGACGCGGATGCGCGCGCTTTCTTCGCGGCGTTGCCGACCGTGACGCCA
>CAYHNK010000325.1:0-5354 GCA_964357695.1 uncultured Bdellovibrionales bacterium
AGCAGCTGCGCGAGCGCCTCGCTCAGATCCCAACGCTGCGCGTGCCCACCTCGACGAGCGACGCGGCCGAGGGTCCAAGCGACGCCCCCTATGTGGTCGTCGAGTTCTCGGACTTTCTCTGCCCGTTCTGCCGCGTGGCGGCCCGAGATCTCAAGACGCTCCGCGAACGCACGCCCGAGCTGCGCGTCGTCTTCAAGCATTTCCCGCTGGACGCCGAGTGCAATCCCTACGTGCTCACGACGGTGCACCCAGGCGCGTGCCTTGCCGCCACCGCCACCGTCTGTGCCGGGCGCGGGGGCAAATTCTGGCCCATGCACGATTGGCTTTTTGACGGCGGCAGCCGCGGCGCCCCCGACACGCTGCGCGCACGGCTCCTTGTCGAGGCGTCGCACCTCGGTCTCAATGAGGGTGAGTTTGCCCGCTGCCTCGATGATGGCGACGTCGCCGCCGCGCTGCTCGATGACATCGAGCTCGCCGTCGAGCTCGGCGTGCGCACGACGCCGGCCCTACTGCTCAACGGTCGACCTTTCTATCGCCCGCCGCTCGAGCTCGGCTCGGGTGCCGTCGCGGCGATCGCTACATTCGTGCTCGCCGGCGAGCTCAAACGCCAGTAGGCGCAGCCACAACCACCGCCGCGATAGCGGCTCGCACGGCGTCGGCCGAGGCCGGACGGACGATGAGATGCCGCGCGCCGAGCTCACAAAAGCGCGCCGCAGCCTGCGGCTCGGAGGCCAGCTCGCCGCCGATGAGGACATCGTCGCGACGGCCGACACCCTGCGCACGCGTCAGCAGCCAGGCGACGATCTCGAAGACGTGGGTGACACTCGGATCCAAGTAGCTGCTCACCGCGGGGTTGTCCCGGTCCGCCGCGGCGAGATACTGACTGAGATCGTTGGTGCCAACACAAACGAAGTCGACTTCCGCAAGGATGTCGATGGCCCCCAACACGGCGGCCGGAACCTCGACCATCGCCCCCACGCGCAAATGACGATTGAAGGCCACACCCGCTTGCTCGAGCTGTGCCCTTGCCACGTCCAGGTGCCGCTTGGCTTCGATGACGTCGCTCACGTGCGTCACCATGGGCAGCAGGACTGCCGCCTCGTAGTCGCGGGTCGCCTGCAGAATGGCACGAAGCTGCGTGCGAAGCTCGTCCGGGTGCGCACGCAGCTGACGGCGAAGGCCACGCAACCCAAGGGCAGGATTGGCCTCGCGACGCTCATGGAGCCCGGGAGGCACTTTCTCGGCGCCGATGTCAAACGTGCGCACAATCATCGGCCGCGCCCCGAGACGCTCGACAGCGCGGCGATAGATGGCGATCTGCTCGCTCTCGGCGGGCACGCGATCGTCGGTGAGCACGAGGAATTCGGTACGAAACAGTCCGACGCCGTGCAGACGATAGCGCGCGCACAGATCCATGCGCGACGGGTCGTCGACGTTGGCCCACAACTTGATGGCCTCGCCGTTCGCGCTGACGGCGTCGAGGGGTGGGCTCGCCTCCGGCCGCGCGTCGAGCTCACGCGCCGCCTGTGCGCCGCTCTCATTGACGCCATCGATCGCCTCGCGCGTCGGTGCCAGATGGAGCACGCCGGCGATGCCGTCGATGAGCACCTCCGTGCCGTCCGCGATGCCACAGCGGGCGAGCGCAACACCACCGAGTGCCGGCAAACCATACGCTCGCAGCAGGATCGCGGCGTGCGACGCGTTGGCCACGCCGCTCGTAATGAAGCCCACCGCGTGCATGCGACGGGCGCGCAGCACCGCCGACGGACGCAGATGTGGCGTCACCAACACAATCGGTCGGTCGGTGGCGTGGACCGGATGCTCGATGCCTCCACCCAGCCCGCGCAATACGAGATGACAGCTGTCGCGCAAGTCTTCGACGCGACTCTGCAGATAGGCGTCGTCGGTCTCGAGGAGGCGCTCGATGGCCACACCGAAACCCTCCTCCACCGCGACCTCGGCGGTCATCTGCTGCACGCGAATGCGCTCAGAGATGGTCTCTAAGAATGCCGAGTCGTCCAGGATGAGCAGATGCGCACCCACGATCTGCTGCATGTCCTCGCCGCTTGGCGCATGAAATGCGCGTACGTGCTCGGTCAGGTGCGCGCGTGCGCGTGCCAGCCCGTCGCGCAGGCGCTCGAGCTCGTGCTCCATGGCGGCGGCGTCGATAGGGCCGACCGCCATCACGGCCGAAGGCACCTCCTCCAGCACGGCATAGCCATGCGCCACCCCGGGAGAAAGGATCACGGCCGCTATCGTCGTACGCTCGGGCATCCGCTCGACCCGCGTCACGTTGCCACCCCCACGCTGCCGTCTATCACGGGTGCGCACGCCCAGCCAGTGGCCTACGACCCCAGCGTGGCTGTTCACGGGCGTTCGGGCTAGAGTCGTCACCATCCCCGTGCTGCTCGCGTACCTGGGAGGGTGAGACAATGAACCGGCAAGAGCTCGAGGCGCGGCTACGCGAAGATGAGATTGTCGTGCTTGAAACGGCCGCGTGGCAAGCGATCGCCAACACCGTTCGCGTGCTCGAGCAGCACGACACCCTGATCAAGGGCATGCTAACGATCATCGACACGAGCGTCGGCCCTGCCGCCGTCGAAGAGCCCTCCACCAACGTGCGCGTCATTCGCCGGCTGCGCGATACCGCGGCCGTGCGTGCCTTCATCGAGGAGCGGCTCAAAGTCTACGAGCGCATGTGGGACGGCTGCGGCTGCAAGGTCGACTACTTCACGTAGCACGACACCCACTCAGTATGCCTTGCGCGCCAGCTCCGCGAGCAGCTGTTTGAGAATGCTTGCCCCTTCCGGCGTCGAGGCCATGTGGCGCTCGAGCGAGCGCAGCAGCGTCACACGCGCCTGCTCGAGCGCGCGCTCGTGATGACGGATCTGCGCACCGAAGGCCTCGGCAAAGCCATCCACCTTGTGCATGGCGGCGATCATCGCCTTCTGCGTGGCCAGCACCCCCATGACGGTTGTAAACAGAAACGAGAAGCTTTGGCGCAGCTCCTGATCGAGTGTCGCTTCAGTGCCAACGCCCTCTTGTTCTTCCGTCACCCGCTTGACCTCCCGACCGTCTCACTGCCGAAGCGTCTTGCAGTCGCACCCTAGTCGAGCGGCGCAGTTCCGGCAATATCCCTCTCCGCTTCCCGTCTCGGCTTGCTACGACGCGCGTCATTGGCTATCTGCGCCGTGTGGCCGACGTTGCTGGCAGGAAACGAGGGCGGGTGATTACCACGCTCGCTCCCGGAGAGGACGCGACGCTGCTCGCGGAGCTGCTCGAGCGTGCGCCCGCATGGCTCGAGAGCGGGCGTGCGCAGTTGCGCGTGCATGCGGACACCGATCCCGACAGTCACGAGAGCGCGCGACAGGCGCAGCGCGAGACGAAGCTGCGCGCGATTCGCGCCGGACGGGCCAAGCGCTACGTCCTCGAAGTCGAGACACGCGCCGGACCCCGCGTCGTCAAGATCGCCGAGGTGACCTCGCTCGGCAATCACGTCCTGGGTCTGCTTGGCACGTCCATCGCCCGCCGCGAGCACGCGTTTCATGCGCGCGCGCACGCTTTGGGTTTCGCCGCCAGTCGCTCCCTGGGCTTTCTCGAGTGGCGCGTGGGACCCTTTTTGCAGCGCGCCTGCCAGGTCCAGACGCTCATCCCGAACGAGGCGCGCGATCTCGACCACCTGCTCGTCAGCGAGCTCGCACGATGGGGCGACGCAGCGCTCGAGCCGCTGGCCGACGCGCTGGCCGCCATGCACACCAAGGGTTTCTTTCACGCCGACCTCAAGGGTTTTCACGCGTTCGTTGTCGCGCGGAACACGCTACCGGACGGCCCCCAGCAATACGACCTCACCTGGATCGACTTGGCACGCGTCGGCTTTCGCCTCACGCGACGCCAGCGCCTCATCAATCTGTATCAAGCACTGCGCTTTGTCGTGCCGCCGCGCCCGCAAGCCCAGGAGCGTTTTATGACCCGCTACTGCGCGGCAGCGGTCTGGCATGCCGCAACGCCGCAGCTCGCCCTCGCCCGCGTGCAGCGTTTGTTGCGCTACAAGCTGCGCACGCATCCCCACCCATGACGATGTCCGCGACATGGGCGCGCACGCACGCCTGGGCGGCAAAGCACCCACTAGCGCTTGCCATCCTGGCAGGGGCCGTGGCGCGCCTCGTAGGCGCCACGTGGGGTCTGAGCTTTCATGCGCGCGACGACTACTTTCACGTCGTCGACCCCGCGGTGCATTGGCTTGAGAACCCCGCATTCGACTGGAATGCGAGTGATCTGGCCGGCGCAGGGATCCGCTCGCACCTCGTGCCGCGCGTCGTGTGGCTGCTCTTTCTCGGCGCGCGCACCATCGGCATCACATCCCCAGAGGCCATGCTGCGCCTCGTCTACGCCACCGTCGGCGCATACAGCCTGCTCGTCATCCCGGCGGTATCACTTTTCGCCCGTCGCCTCACCCGTGAGGAAACCGCACGTCGCGCCACCTGGCTTGCCGCGCTCTACTTCGCCATGCCCTATCTTGGCACGCGGCTGCTGATTGAGTCCTTGGCCATGCCGCCACTCGTCTTGGGCCTCTACTTGGCGACCTCGCAACGCCCTTCGCGTCTGCTCGGCGCGGGCGTGTTGGTGGGACTTGCCTGCTGGTTTCGCTTTCAGGTGGGCGCCGCCGCGCTGGGTCTTGCCGGCGTCATCGCCGTGCGTGCGTGGAAGCAGGGGGGCCTGCGCGCGGTTGCGCGCGAGCTCGTGCCGCTTACCGTAGGCGGCGCCATCGCCATCGGCGCCCAGGGACTCTTCGATTTGTGGACGACCGGTCGCTTTTTGGGCCCCGTGCTCGCCAACGTCGACATCAACCTGCATCCGCATGCCGAGCTGTCGCGCTCGACACCACTGGCATACGTCGGCATGTGGCTCTTGCTGACCCTGCCACCGGCGACGCTCGTCTTGCTCGCGCCGATGGTGCGCGCCGGCATGCGCTACACGATCGCGACTTGGCCGTTCTTGATCTTCGTGCTGTTGCACTCGCTCGTGCCGCACAAAGAAGAGCGCTTCATGGCCCCGGTCCTGCCGCTGTTCTTGTTCTTCTTGGCAGCTGTGCCCGAAGAGCTGCGCGCCCTCGAGGGACGTCTGGGCGAGGTGAGTCGACGCCTCTGGCCCGCAACGCGTGCCTATGTCGTCGGCATGGGCGTGCTACTGCTCGTCGTGGCCTCGACGAGCCAAAGTCAGCTGAATTTGCGCGAAGCAATGCGCGCCTTGCGCGATGACCCGACTGCCCGCGGCATCGTGTCAGTGGGTCCCGAGGTGCAAAGCTTCTTCTTGGGGGAGCGCACCCTTCCCATCTATCGCACGAGTCGTGCGGA
>CAYHNK010000326.1:0-5343 GCA_964357695.1 uncultured Bdellovibrionales bacterium
CGAGCATCTCGCACGTCGTCAACTTCGACATGCCGGATACCACCGACGCCTATACGCACCGCATCGGGCGTACCGGACGCGCCGCCCGCACGGGGGATGCCTACACGTTTGTGACCCGTGAGGACGAGGACATGGTGCGCAGCATCGAGCGCGTGCTCGGTGAGCGCATCGAACGGCGGCAGTTGGCGAGCTTTGACTACCGCAAGGTCGCCGAAGCCGAAGCCCCGCGGCAGCCACGACCTGCGGTCGCTCGCTCGCAGGCGCGTACTCCGCAAGCGGTCCGCACGCATCGCGGCAGCACCTCCTCGCGTGCAATGCAGAGCCGACGCCGTCCCCAGGCGGAGCGACGGCCCGGGTAGCGAGTACCGTAACACCGCGCATCTGCGCGCTCGACTACACGCCAAGCACCCGCTTGGTCGTGGCGACCACATTCGGCACGTTGAAGCCGAGCTCGTCGAGGAGCGTCTCGGCCGGGGCTGAGGCGCCAAAGCGATTGAGGCCGATGACTGCTCCGTCGTCGCCGACCCATTTCTCCCAGCCCATGGTGACGCCGGCTTCGATGGCGACGCGGGCGCGCACGGCGGGTGGGAGCACCTCGTGACGGTACTTTGTGTCCTGGGCAGCAAACATCTCCCACGAGGGCATCGACACTACGCGGGTGGCGATGCCTTCGTGCTCAAGCACCTCGCGAGCGCTCAAGGCCAAGTGCACTTCTGATCCGGTGGCGATGAGAATGGCGCGCGCCTTCGGGCTGTCGGCGAGCACGTAGGCGCCGCGGGCGGTGAGATCGGCACTGCCGAGGTGCGTGCGATCGAGGGTTGGGACCTTTTGACGGGTGAGCACGAGCGCCACAGGCCCCGTACGGTGCTCGAGCGCGCAGCGCCAGGCGACACTCGTCTCGTTCGCGTCCGCGGGACGGATCACGGTGAGATTGGGAATGGCGCGCAGCGCCGCCAGATGCTCGACCGGCTGGTGGGTGGGTCCATCCTCCCCTAAGGCGATGGAGTCGTGCGTCCAGACGTAGATGACGGGCAGATGCCCCATGGCCGCGAGACGCACCGCGGGTCGCATGTAGTCGGAGAAGACGAAGAACGTGGCGACGTACGGCCGCAGCCCGCCGTGATAGACGATGCCGTTGGCAATGGCGCCCATGGCGTGCTCGCGCACACCGAAGTGCAGGTTGCGTCCGGCGCCGCCTACTCCTTCAAACGAGCCGCCGTCCTTGATCGCCGTGCCGGTCGAGCCGGACAAGTCGGCATCGCCGCCGAGGAGGTTCTGCATCTTACTGGCGACGGCGGTGAGCGCTTTGCCGCCCGCCTGCCGCGTAGCCAGGCTCTCACCGGCCGTGAACGTGGGTAGAGCTGCCAGCGCTTCAGTAGGCACCTCGCCAGCAAGTGCGCGCTCGAGCGCGCGGTCGAGCTCTGGATGATCGTGGTGGTAGCGCTCCCGCAGCGCGTTCCATGCATGGTGTTCCTCGCTGGCGCGACGCGTCCGGGTGGCAAAGTGTGCCCGCGCTGCATCGGGTACAAAAAACTCGGCGCTCTCGCTCCAGCCCAACTGCGCCTTGGTATGCTTCACTTCGTCGGGACCGAGGGGGCTTCCGTGCACCCCGGACGTGCCTGCCTTCTTGGGGGAGCCAAAGCCAATCGTCGTGCGCACGATGATGAGGGTGGGTCGCTCGTGCTCTGCCTTGGCGTCGTCGAGCGCACGATCGATGGCGGCGAGATCTCGGTTGCCATCTTCGACGCGCAGCACGTGCCAGCCGAGGGCGTCAAAACGCTGCGCCACATTCTCGGTGAAGGTCAACGACGTGGGACCGTCGAGCGAGATGTCATTCGAGTCATAGAGGAAGGTGAGCCGGTCGAGCTTGAGGTGACCCGCGAGAGAAGCGGCCTCGTAGGCGACGCCCTCCATCAGATCGCCGTCGCCGACGAGCGCGTAGGTGCGGTGATCAAAAAGCTCGTAGCCAGGACGATTGAAGAGGTGGGCGAGGGCGCGCTCGGCGATGGCCATCCCGACGGCATTGGCGGCGCCTTGGCCGAGTGGCCCGGTGGTGGCCTCGACACCGGGCGTAAAACCGAATTCCGGGTGCCCCGGCGTGCGGCTTTGCCACTGGCGAAAGCTGCGCAGATCCGCGAGCGTCAGATCGTAGCCGTACACGTGCAAGAGCGCGTACAAGAGCGCGCTGCCGTGCCCCGCCGAGAGCACGAAGCGATCGCGATTGGGCCAGGCGGGCACGCCTGGATCGTGCCGCAGGTGCCGCTGCCAGAGCACGTAGGCCATCGGAGCGGCGCCGAGCGGCAGACCCGGATGGCCCGAATTTGCGCGCTCGATGGTGTCGATGGCCAAGGTGCGCAGCGTGTTGACGCACAATCGATCGTGCTCTGAGAAACTCATGTATTCTCCTGCTAGCTGCCCAAGTGCGAGCGTAGCTCTTCGGGCAGGTGACTCGTGTCACTGAGCGTGTGCAGTAGCGGTCCGTGCGTACGCCATTCGAGGCACGAGACACCCGCGGGCTGCTGGCCCAGGCGGTGGCGAAAGAGCCGCAGATCGATGCCGAGCAGGCTGCACAAGAGCAGTCGTAGCGAGCCCTTGTGTGCCACGATCATGCAGTCGCCGGTGCTGTGGCTGCGTATGCGCTCGAAGGCCTGACTGACGCGCTGTGCGACGGCGAGTGCTGATTCGCCGCCCGGTGGGGTCGTGGCCACCGGATCCTCGAGCCACGCAGCAAAGCGCTCGGGGTCGCGCGCCGCCGCCTCGTCTTGCGTCAACGTGTCCCAGGCACCAAAGCCGAGCTCGCGCCAGTCGGTGTCCTGCGCGACAGTCAGCCCCAAACGCCGGGCGAGAGGCACCGCGGTGTCGACGGCACGGCGCTGGGGACTACTATAGATCGCGACAATGGGTCGCTTGTCGTAGGCTATCGCCAAGCACTCGGCCATCGCCACGCCGCGGACGTTGAGCGGCGCGTCGACTTCGCCGCAAATGCGCCGAGCGGCACTACAGTCGGTTTCCGCGTGGCGGACGAGATAGATGCGCACGGCGATCGCTCACGATGTGGTGGATCAAAGCTTTTCGCAGGCGCGTCGCTCGATGTCAACGCAATCAGTCGACTTTTGGCACACCGGCTCGCCTGAGTAAGATCATGACGCGATGCGTAAGGACTTGCTGGTTGTGCGCAGACCGCCTATATGCGTAGCCGGGGCCCATACATCCCCGTACAGGTGCATTCGCATGGGGCGCAAACGGGAAACCAAGGCACTGGGCACGACCGAGGTCGCGCGCATCTGCCACGTGACACCGCCGACGGTCGGGCGGTGGATCGAGGACGGCAAGCTGCCGTCATTTACGACCGGCGGTGGACATCGTCGTGTGTGGGTCGCGGATCTCGTGGCCTTCTTGCGCGAGCACAACATCCCCGTGCCGCAGGACCTCGAGTCGGCGGTCGGCTGCAAGGTGCTCATCGTCGACGACGAGCCCACGATTCGCCAGCTCATCGCCGCGGTCATCGATACCATCGACCATGGCATCGAGGTTCATGAGGCCGTTGACGGCTTTGAGGCCGGCCACAAGGTTGCATCCCTCGCGCCGCGCGTCGTCATCTTGGATCTGCGTTTGCCCGGCCTCGACGGCTATCGGGTGTGCGAAATGATCCGCGCAGACAAGAATATGAATGGTGTGCACATTCTCGCCGTGAGCGGTCATTCCGTTGAAGAAGCGCGCGCGCGCGTGCTCGAGGCTGGCGCCGACGATTTCTTCCCGAAGCCCTTTGATGCCGATCAGTTGCGCACAAAGCTCACGGAAGTGTTCACCCGCGCCGGCGTGCTCAAATCCTAGGGACGCAAGCGGCCCGGCAAGGAAGTGTGAAGGCCATGCGCAGCCTGTGGCACCAAGCGGCGTGGTGGGTGCCGCTCCTTCTGGCGATCGGGGCGCACGCCAAGGAGCCGACGGCCAAGGAGCTCCTCGACCGCACCGACGATCTGTTGCGCGGCAGCTCCAGCGTTGCCACGGTGACCATGCACGTCAAGACGGCGCGTTGGGAACGGACGCTGTCGATGAAGGCGTGGTCCAAGGGCAAGGACTACTCGCTCATTCGCATTCTGTCGCCCGCCAAAGAGCGCGGCATCGCTACACTCAAAGTGCAGACAGCCGTCTGGAATTATCTTCCCAAGGTCGATCGCACGATCAAGGTGCCGGCCTCCATGATGGCCACGTCGTGGATGGGCAGTCATTTTACCAACGACGATCTCGTGCGCGAGTCGCGTATGGCCGACGACTACACCTACGAAATCGTGTCGCGACCGCAGGGCCCGTCGGGTGGCTTGTACGTCATCGAGCTCGTGCCGAAGGCGGAGGCCGCCGTCGTCTGGGGCAAAGTCATCGTCAGCATTCGCGCCAGCGACGAGCTACCGACCGACGTGCGCTATTTTGACGAGAAGGGTGTGCTCGTGCGCACGATGACCTACGAAGACGTGCGCGACTTTGGTCGCAGAAAGCTCCCCTCGCTGCTCAGGGTCGTGCCTGCGGACAAGCCGGACGAAGTGACCGAAGTACGCTACGACGCGCTCGATCTCGATGTCGACTTGCCCACGTCCGCGTTCTCGCTGCAGGCACTGCGGCAGTAGAGACCCGATGGTTCCTCGTCGAGCACGCTCGTTCATTCGCACCCGGGCGCTCTTGGCCGTCATCATCGGTACGGTCGTGCTGCCGGCCTTCTTGTCGATCAGCGTGGGCATCATCGCGCTGGCCCTCTGGCGTGAAGCCTTCGATATCGTCTTTGGCGTGCTGGTGCTGGTGTTTGCGGTGCTGGCGTCGATTGGCGCGTTTACGACGTTGGCGCTGTTGCGGCGCGCCGAGCGCCTGGTAGAGATGCAGAGCGATTTTGTCGCCAATGTGTCGCACGAGCTGCGCACGCCGCTCGCGGGGATCCGACTGATGGTGGAGACGCTCGAGCGCGGGCGGGCGGAGAGTCCCGAGCAGTACCAGCAGGTCGTTTCCCTCTTGGCGAGTAGCGTCGCGCGCCTCGAGGCCATCGTCGAGCGCATCTTGCGCTGGCGGCGTCTTGAGGCCGGGGTCGGCCCGTACGACTGGCAGGATCTCGACGTCGAGCCCGTCGTGCGCGAGGCGGTGGCCGCGTGTCTCGAGCTGCCCTCTGAGGCCCAGCCGCACGTTGAGCTCGTCGTGCGGGGACCGCTTCCGCGGGTGCGCGGCGATCGCGCAGCGCTGCTGGATGTGGTGAAGAACCTCGTCGACAACGCCGTAAAATTTGGCGCCGAGCGAGGTGTCATCGAAGTGGCCATCCGCGTGGTCGGTGCCCACGTGGTTCTCGAGGTACGCGATCAGGGA